>JBCBGY010000049.1:0-18684 GCA_038526275.1 Pseudomonadota bacterium
CAAGTTGGTCATGGGTCACGTACACCGTCGTCGCGCCCATCCGGTCATGCAAGGCTCGCAGTTCCTCGGACATATGTTCGCGAAACTCCGCATCGAGCGCGCCGAGCGGTTCGTCCATCAAAAAGCATTTAGGGTTGCGCACGATGGCGCGGCCCAAAGCGACCCGCTGCCGGTCTCCACCAGACAAGCCGCCGACCGGACGGTCAAGAATGCCCTCGATGCCCAGGATGCGGGCCACTTCTGCAACCTTTTCGCGCACCTGCGCCCGCGACATGCCCTGGCTGACCAGGGGATAGCTGATATTGCGGCGTACATTCAGGTGCGGATAAAGCGCAAACATCTGGAACACGAAGGCAATGTCGCGTTGGCTGGCTGGTTTCTGCCCCACTTCTTCCCCATCGATGTAGATCTCGCCGGAGGTGGGCAGTTCTAACCCCGCAATCATCCTCAGGGTCGTGGTTTTGCCGCAACCGGACGGGCCGAGCAGCATGAAGAACTCGCCATCCTCGATCTTGAACGAAGAGGATTGGACGGCTGTGAAGTCCCCAAACTCTTTGCGCAGGTTTCTGATCTCAATCTCAGCCATCGACGCGTTGCCCTATGCGCAGCAGGTTGCCATCTGGGTCGACGATCTCCAGTTCGCGCATGCCCCAAGCTTTGGTTTCAGCAGGATGGCACCGTGGGACGCCCTCATTCGGCACACCATCGGCCGCCAGTTCACGGCTCAGCTGATCCACATTCGATGATAGAATGTAAGCGCCTGCTGGGTTTGCCGACGGATCCAAATTCGGGTGCCCTGCGAAATGCACTTCGACCTTTTCGGTTGCCAGGATCAGGTACTGATCCGCCCAACGTCCGGTTTCGGCAAAGCCCAGCTTGGCGTAGAATGCGACAGTGCCATCGAAATTTCGGCTGGGCAGTATGGCGGCGGTGGTTTCCAACATCATGGATCCTCCGGAAAATGGCTGACGATGATGAACATCACCGTTCCCACCAGCGTGACGATGAAGGAATAGGTAAAGGCCCACAGCACATAGGGCTGCATCAGCATGACCACACCAACCGCGATCAGGATGCTGGCCACCATCTCCCATGGGCCGCGGCGGCATCGTATGAGCCCTTTGATAAATCCGCTCATTTTCTGACGGCTCCGAATGTGATGCCTCGTAGAAGATGCTTGCGCAGCAAGATGGTGAACACCATCACCGGCACCAGAAAGATCGACGCGCCCGCGGCCACGGCGGGCCAGTCCTGTCCGCCGACACCGATGATGGTGGGGATAAAGGGCGGGGCGGTTTGGGCTGTGCCGCTGGTCAGCAGAACGGCGAACGCATATTCGTTCCATGCAAAGATCAGGCAGAAAATCGCGGTAGAGGCGATCCCCGTGGCGGCCTGGGGCAGAACGACTTTGTAGAAGGCCTGAAACCTGGTGTAGCCATCGATCAGTGCGGCCTCTTCATATTCCCGCGGGATCTCGTCGATGAACCCTTTCAGCAGCCAGACGGACAGCGAAAGGTTCACAGCCGTGTAGAGCAGGATCATGCCCGCATGGGTGTCGCTCAGCCCAAGGGAGCGGAACATCAGGAAAATCGGAATGGCCACAGCAATGGGCGGCATCATCCGCGTCGACAGGATGAAGAATAACAGGTCATCTTTCAGCGGAATGCGGTAGCGCGAGAAAGCATAGGCGGCGAGCGTTCCGAGGAAGACAGATAGGAACGTCGACCCGAACCCGATGATCACAGAGTTCATGAACCGCTCGCCAAAGCGCGACGGCCCAGCGATCACCATACCCTTCTCGTGCACAATCTCTTCGTACCAAGTGGTGGGCGGATTGGCCTCCAGATATTCTGGCGTTTGGCGGGTTTGGGCTGTGAACAGGTTCACATAGCCTTCGAGCGATGGTTCAAACAGGATCTTCGGCGGATAGGCGATGGCATCGGATGATGACTTGAACCCGGTCGCCAGGATCCACAGCAGTGGCAGCAGGGTGATCACCGCATAGGTCACCACCAGCATTCCGGCGATCCATTTCTGGCGGCTGGACGGTTCGGTGACGGAGAAACTGCTCATCGCTCTTTCACCTTGTTCAGGGCTTTGACGTAGATCGAGGCGAGCCCGAAGACGGTGACAAACAGGATTACGGCATAGGCCGACGAATAGCCCGTGCGCCACTTTTCAAAGGCTTCGCGTTTGAGATCGATCGACGTAAGCGTGGTCAGATTGCCCGGACCGCCGCCGGTCAGCTGCACCACCAGATCGAACATCTTGAAGTTCTCAATCCCACGGAACAGCACGGCAAGCATCAGAAAGGGCAAAGCCATGGGCACAGTGATCGTCCAGAATTGTCGCCACGGGGAGGCGCGGTCGCATTCGGCCGCCTCGTAGATGGAATCCGGGATCGACCTCAGCCCCGCCAGGCAGATCAGCATCACAAAGGGCGTCCACATCCAAGTGTCCACGATCACAATCGACCAGGGCGCCAAGTGGACATCGCCAATCATGGAAAAACTTGTCGGATCGGCGCCCGTGAAAAAGCCCACGATATTGTTGAACAGCCCGATTTGCGGCTGGTAGAGCAACGTCCAGAAATTGCCGACAACGGCGGGTGACAGCATCATCGGCAGAACGATGATCGTGGTCCAAAGATCGTTCCCTTTGAATTTGCGATTGATCAGCCAGGCCAGCGCGAAACCGATCAGCACCTGCAGAAGCAGTGTCCAGAACAGAAAATGCGCCGTCGCCTGCATCGTCATCCAGGTGTCGCTGTCTGTCAGGATGCGTTCGTAGTTGCGCAAACCGACCCAGCTGACTTCCGCATTGGGCCGGTTTGCGCGGTAGTTGGTAAAGCTCAGGCGGATGGTCCAGATCAGCGGGAAGATATTCACCGCCAGAAGCAGGAAGATCGTCGGGGCCACAAAGATCCACGCTATGGCACGATCAGACAGACCCCTGATCCGACCAGCGACCTTTGATGGCGTTGCCTTGGCAACTTGGTCCATGGCTGTCTCTGACATGAGACCTCCCTCGGGAGCTTCGGTTTTCGGTTAGGATGACTGGCGTGGGACGGCCCGCTCACAGGAGCGGGCCTCCGGCGTTAAAGTTTGCCTTCGTCCTCAAAGACTTCGACCCAGTCTTTGACCAGCGCATCCAGTGCTTCTTGCGCCGTGCCTTGACCGGCCACAACATAGTTGTGGATCCGTTCCTGCATCGGCAGCAGAAGCGATGCGTAGGCTGGTTCGGCCCAGAAATCCTTCACGATCGCCATGGAGTCGAGGAAGGTCTGCGCATAGGGCTGGCTGTCGGCAAAACCCGGATCTTCGACCACCGCCTTCAGCGCAGAGTAGCCGCCCAATTCCCACCAGCGCGACTGTACCTCAGGTTGGGCAAACCACTGGATATATTCGAGCGCCGCATCCTGACTGTCGGAATAGGACACAACAGAGATCCCCTGCCCCCCAAGTTGCGCGAAATGACCACCGGGCCCAGCGGGGTTGGCAAAATAGCCTGACTTGTCGCCGCCCACATTGGCGTCGGCATGTACACCAGGCCAGATAAAGGCGAAGTTCATCTGTAGCGCGACCTGACCCGATTTATAGGCGTCAATGTTTTCGGACATGTACCAGTCCGAAGATCCGGGGGCTGTGCAGCAATCATAGAGCTGCTTGTAGAATTCGAGCCCGGCCACCGCTTCAGGGGAATTTACGTAGCCTTCCAGGTCGTAGGCGCTTTCCGGGTTCTCGTAGAGAAACCCATAATTGTAGAGCGCGTTGGTCACGCCCATCGTGATGCCTTCGGACCCACGCTCAGTGTAGATCGCAGCGCCATAGACCGTGGTGCCGTCAATCTCGCGGCCCTGGAAGAATTCCGCGATATCTTTCAGTTCGTCCAGGGAGTTTGGCACACCAAGCGGTCGGCCATAGGTGCTTTCGAACTCCGACTGAAGCTCCGGACGTTCGAACCAGTCTTTGCGGTAGGTCCAGCCCACGACATCGCCGAACGCGGGCAGCGCCCAGTAGTTGGGCGAGCCTTTTGGCCATTCGGAATAGCCCGTCACCGTCGCCGGGATGAAATCGTCCATCGTAATGCCGTTGGCATCGAAGAAGTCGTTGAGCTTCACGTAGTGGCCCGCTTCGGCGCCAAGACCGATCCACTGGCTGTCGCCGATCATCAGGTCGCAGAGCTGTCCGCCCGAGTTCAACTCGTTCAGCATGCGATCTGCGAAGTTGGGCCAGGGCACGAACTCGAAGCTCATACTGTGCCCGGACTGTTCTTCGAAATCCTTCGAAAGCTCGATCAGGGCATTCGCCGGATCCCACGCCGCCCAGCAAAGTGTCAGGTCATCCGCCCGAACGTCGGTTGCAGCCAAGCCCGACGCTGCGGTGAGCGCTGTCGCCGCCAATAGGTGGGTCTTCTTCATCGATAGTTCCTCCCGTCTCCTTGACGCTCCGTCAGACCGTCACTCCTCCACACCAGGTTCGGTGCAGTTTGGATTCGTATATGAGGAACGTACCTCGAAGCAACAATCGTTTTGAGGTACGCACATCTTTTTTCTGTGAACCACGACTCCAAACAGGTTTTGACACCCTGCATTCAATGGCTTGAGCATTTGGGTAAACATATGAGGGCAAGCGGTGACGGACCCTCGAATACGGAATGACCGGCTCGCCCCGCACCCCGAAAACCAGCATGAAGCCGAATCGGCTGATGCCGAGGGTCAGGGCAGGTTTTCTCGCAAAACCACTTCGATCCGGACCCGCTCCTGCGGCTCAAAAATCGGCACGCCGTCACATAGGCTGCGCAGGGCGCGCAGGGAACTCCGGGCCAGGTGCCCGACATTCTGGGCGATGATGGCGGCGACTTCGTCGTTCTGCAGGGCTTTGCGCATGGCGGGCGTCAATTCATGCGCCAACACGATCAGGTCTTGAAGCTGTCCACATGCCTGCAACGCCGACAGCAATGTCGTATTGCCTGAGCCCATGGAATAGACGCCGATCAATCGCCGCCTATGCGCGACGACCTGTTTGACGATCCGCGCCATGCGATCCGGATCACCATGCGATTCCACGGTCGGCAGTACGGTTAAATGACTGAAATCGCTTGTCATAACGGTGTCAAAGCCCAGTCGCCGCTCTAGACTGTCCCGGGAACTGACCGAGTTCGTCACAACCAGAATCTGTCCTGTCCTTTTGACGAACCGCCCCATCAACAAGCCTGCGGTCCGCCCTGCAGCGACATTGTTCACGCCAACAAAGAAGTCCCTGCGGGAGTTCGGCAGATCGGACACAAGGGTTACAATGGCGAGGCCGGCATCCTTCAAACGCGACACGGCATCCCTCACCTGAGGCGTCTCTGGCACCATCAAGGCCAGCCCATCCAACCGATCCGTGTTCAAGGACCTGAGTGTTCGGACAATTGCGTGGGGATCGTTCTGTGGAACCCGCACCACGTTAAGGTGGGTCCGATCAGCCATGTGCGAGTAAGCTTCCTGCAGCGCCGCCTTCAGCCCATTGCCGAACTGGCTGGACCCCTCGGGCAAGATGAAAGCGAACCGATATTCCCGCTGTCGCGCCAGATTGGCCGCATAGGTATCGCGCACATATCCCAGCCGCTCGACAGCCTGCTGAACCCGCGCAATGGTCTTGTCTCTCACGCCTGGACGGGCGTTCAAAACCCGGTCAACCGTGGCAAGACTAACCCCCGCCTCTTTCGCGATATCATGGACGGTGGGTTTGCCCAAAATGCGTACTCCTCACCCCGGCTATACTGCCAGTTTTGAGGTACGTCAATCAAGTGGGTGACCTGAGTTCCTAAGGGTCAGCCGCTGAAACAGTAGACCCCGGGATCAAGCGAAATCCGATATCGCGCACGGCCGGAACGGGTTCGTTTGACAAGCGCGCCAACATCATTTCTGCCGCCGCCTGGCCGAGCTTCAGATGTGGAACATGTACCGAAGTCATGCGCCGGGGCAAAATTGCTGTGATCGGAAGATCGCCCCAACCGGCAATGCCTATATCGTCGGGAATGCGCATGCCGCGAGACTGGCAGAATTGCAGGCCGCCAAAGGCCATCGCATCGTTCTGGTAGTAGATACATTCCAGGTCGGGCGTTGAGGCCAACAGTTGTTCTGTCCCGTAATATCCGGGGTAGTAAGTAGCGGTATCGTGCAGGCACAATTGGCGGGCCACTGTGCCGCCACTCTGCTCCACTGCTTTGCAAAAACCGTCGAGCCGCGTTGAAGCCGCATTCGCAGCGTCGTGCCAAGTGCCCACATATCCGATATGGCGATAGCCCCGCCCAACCAGAAAGCGGCCCATGTCAAAGCCGCTGTCAAAGTGGTTCAACCCGACGCTCATATCGAGTGGGCTGGAATTCAGATCCCAGATTTCCACCACATGAATGCCCGCATTCAGCAGCATCTCCATGGACCGGTTGGAGTGATAACGGCCCGTCAGGATCAGCCCCGCCGGTTGCCAGGACAGCACGGTTTGGATCCAAGCCTCTTCCTGCGCCAACGTATGTTGGGTTAGCCCCAAGACGGTCTGGTGTCCGAAAGACCCCAACTTGCGGTCAATCCCTTCCAATACTTGCGCGAACACTTCGTTGCCCAGATCGGGGATCGAAACCCCAACAAAGGTTGAGGCCTTGTCGCCCGCGAAGACCGTCGCCAAACGGTTCGGCAGGTAGCCAAGCGCGTCGACTTTCTCCATGACTGTGGCGCGCGTCTTCTCTGAATATCCGCCCTCTCCACGCAACACCCGGCTTGCTGTCATTTTCGACACGCCCGCAGCCCGCGCGACCTCAGAAAGGCTTACCTTATTGTTTTTATTCTTTTTTTCATTCATCTCAGTTCAATTGCGTTACGGGTAACTTAGCTCTTGACAGGTTTCGCTCCAAGGTAAAGCATACGAGAACGTTACGGGTAACTCAATGCCCGGACATGGGAGGAGCGCTGGAATGATGAACCTGCAAGCGGGTTTGTTTTTCGACGGTATCGACAAGCATTTCGGGGGAACCTACGCCCTGAAAGACGTGTCGCTGTCTGTCGGGCGCGGAGAGATCGTTGCGCTGCTGGGCGAAAATGGCGCAGGCAAATCGACCCTGATCAAGGTTCTGGGTGGCATCCATACAGCGGATGCCGGACGGGTTTTGATCGATGGTGAGCCCTATCAGCACCGGCCTGCAGGTTTTGGCGAACGGCAGAAGGTCGCCTTCATCCACCAGGATCTGGGATTGATCGAATGGATGACGGTGGCGGAAAATATTGCGCTGGCACTGGGCTATTCGCGCAAAGGCGGGCTGATCCGATGGGGGCAGGTCGAAAATCTGGCCGCAGAGGCCTTGGCGAAGGTCGACTGCGAATTCGATCCGACCGTCCGGGTCGAAGATCTGAGCCGTACCGAAAAATCCCTGGTGGCGATTGCGCGCGCTCTGGCGGTCGACAGCGAATTCTTGGTTCTGGATGAACCGACCGCCTCGCTCCCCGCCGATGAAGTGGAAAGGCTCTTCACCGCAATCCGCCCGCTGCGCGACCGTGGCGTCGGGATGATTTATGTCAGTCATCGGCTCGACGAGATTTTCCGGATCGCCGACCGCGTGGCCGTTTTGCGTGACGGATCCCTCGTCGGCGTGCGCAGCATTGAACATACGACCCCCGATGAACTGGTCCAAAAGATCGTAGGCCGAAAGACCCGCGAGACGGTCAAGCCCACAGAGGCGCCGGGCGAGGTGCTGTTGCAGCTTGACTCGTTTCGGGTGGGTCCGGTCGGGCCACTGAACTTCGCCCTGCATCGCAACGAAATCATTGGATTGGTCGGGCTTCGCGGCGCAGGACATGAAGAGATCAGCCGGGCTCTGTTCGGCCTGAAGGCTTTTTCGGGAACAGTCCTGCTCGATGGTGAAAAGCCAAAGCTAGACACACCGCAACGGGCAATGGCGGCCGGTATCGGCCTGGTGGCCAAAGACCGCACGGAGGAATCCGTGGCCATGAACCTTTCGATCCGCGAAAACACGTTTCTCAATCCCGAAGGTATCGGACGGCGCGCTCTCGATATGCTTTCGCCTCAGACAGAGGCGGATCAGGCCGCGATCATCGGCGCGGAACTCGGGCTTTCCCCAAACGATCCGAGCCTGGCGATTGAAGCCCTCTCCGGCGGCAACCAGCAGAAGGTCGTGATCGGGCGATGGCTCGCCACCAAACGCCGTATCCTTTTGTGCGAAGATCCGACCGCAGGGGTGGATGTGGGCGCGAAATCGGAAATTTACGCACTGTTGAATCGGGCCTTGGGCGACGGTGTCGGCATCCTCGTGATCTCAACGGATTTTGAAGAGATCGCCACGATCTGTCACCGCGCCATCGTCTTTAGCCAAGGCACAATCGTCGATGAGCTTAGCGGCATTCGTCTTACCACCGAAAACCTGATCTCGGCGGCTTCTGCCGGGAACATGAAAGACCAGAAGGACCCGCCCCATGCAGTCGCTTGAATCGGGCGCTTTAGAGCCAACCAAGGCCGAACTCGCGAAACTAACCGTGGTCGGACGTCTGCTCCGGTTCCTGCCCGTCTATGGGCTGGTGATCTTGACCGTGCTGCTGATCGGGTTGTTCTCCATTCTGTTGCCCACAACCTTCCCGACCATGCTCAACCTTCGGGCAATCGTCAGCGACAAGGCCATCATTGCGCTGCTGTCGCTGGGCGCGATGATCCCCATGGCCGCCGGACGGATCGATCTGACCGTGGGCTACGGCATCGTCCTTTGGCACATCTTGGCCATCAGCTTGCAGACCCTCGTCGGCATGCCGTGGCCCTTGGCCGTGGCCATTGTTCTGATCCTTGGCGGTTTCACCGGTTTCCTGAACGGTTTGCTGGTCGAGGTGGCCAAGATCGACAGTTTCATTGCGACGCTCGGGACCGGCACAGTACTTTATGCCCTCGCCCTCTGGCATACCGGGGGCCGACAAATGGTCGGTGTGCTGCCGGAAGGCTTCTACGGCTTGTCCACCACCTTCGTCTTCGGGTTGCCGATCACGGGATACTACCTGCTGGCCATCACCATCGCGATGTGGGTGATCCTCGAATATACGCCGGTTGGCCGCTATCTTTACGCGATTGGCGCGAACCAACGCGCAGCACAGCTCAACGGTATCCCCACGCGAAAGTACGTGATCGGCGCGTTCGTGGCCTCTGGCGCCATGACCGCCCTGGCGGGCGTGCTGCTCGCCGCAAAGCTGCGGATCGGGCAAGCCAGCGTCGGCCTGGAATTCCTGTTGCCCGCACTTGTGGGCGCGTTCCTGGGTTCCACCACCATCAAACCGGGCCGGGTCAATGTCTGGGGCACAATTGTCGGCGTTGCGATTTTGGCTGTGGGCATTTCCGGCATTCAACAATTCGGCGGTTCGTTCTGGGTCGAGCCGCTGTTCAACGGAGTGACCCTGCTGATCGCCATCGGCATCGCAGGCTACGCTCAGCGCAGAAAGGGTGCAGACAAGCGCTGAGCCGTTTTCATGCAAAGGGAGGAATTCATGAAAAAAATCCATCTTGCGGGCCTTTTGTTCGCAACCACCATGATCATCTCGCCAGCCCTTGTGGCGGCAGAGTGGGACGGCCCCTCCGCTGGGCCAGCGGCGGCAGCGGATAAGTCCATCGTCGTGGTGGCTGCGGATCTGAAAAACGGGGGCATCCTTGGGGTAACCAATGGTGTCGAAGAGGCCGCCGAAACCATCGGCTGGGATGTGCGCGTTATGGACGGGGCCGGGTCGATCCAAGGCCGGACGGCGGCCATTGGTCAGGCTCTGGCTCTGCAGCCAGACGGCATCATCATCAACGGCTTTGACGCGGTCGAACAGCAGGCCGCGCTGGAAGGCGTTGTCGCGGCTGGCATTCCAATGGTGGCCTGGCATTCCGGCCCGAAGATCGGGTGCGATGCGCCGGGCGGGATCTTCGCCAACGTCTCTACTGATGCGATGACCGTATCGGAGGTTGCCGCAGAGTGGGCCATTGACGATGGCGGCGAAGATATTGGCGTCGTGATCTTCACCGACAGCACCTATCAGATCGCCATCGATAAGGCTGATCGGCTGAAGGAAACGGTCGAGGCCGCAGGCGGGACGGTGTTGGAATATGTCGACACGCCGATTGCCGATACATCGACCCGGATGGGGCCATTGACCACTTCGCTTTTGCAGAAATACGGGGAAAGCTGGACTCACGCATTGGCGATCAACGATCTTTACTTCGATTTCATGGGTCCATCCCTAGCGGCGGCTGGGCTATCGCCGGAACAAGGCCCGCAGGCCGGGTCCGCGGGGGATGGGTCTGAAGCCGCTTTCCAGCGCATCCGATCCAATGGGTACCAGGCGATCACTGTGGCAGAGCCCCTGAACCTTCAGGGCTGGCAGCTGGTCGATGAGCTGAACCGCGCGGTCCAGGGTGAGCCCTGCTCCGGCTACATCACCTCACCCGCGCTGGTAACCCCGGAAGGTCTCGAAAAACTGGGCGAAAGCAACGCCTTCGACCCGGATATTCCCTACCGCGAAGGCTATGCGGCGATCTGGGGCAAGTAGGTCTCCCGGGGGCAGGCTGGTCGGGCAACCGGCTGGCCTCCTTTGGAGAAAGTTAGGACTGAATATGTTGAGAATAAAAGCTTTCGGCGCTCTCCTTTGCCTGGCCGCCACCCCAATTTTCGCTGATCCGGTGACGGGCGCCATGGATCAGATCCGTGCCGTGGCGAACCTGCCGACCGATCTGGAAAGGCTCGTGGCGGCTTACCAACCGCTCCTCGATGATTGCGCGGCCTGCCACAAGGCTTACCGGATCAAAAGCAACTAGAACCAGAAAGGTGGTGCCATGGGCGACCCACTAGTGAGCATGCGCGGTATCACCAAACGGTTCGGTGGCGTGACCGCATTGATGAATGTCGATCTTGACGCTTTCGCCGGGGAAGTCCTGGCTATCGTGGGGGACAATGGGGCGGGCAAGTCGACGCTGATCAAAGTCCTGACCGGTGTCTACCAGCCAACCGAAGGCGAGATGTTCCTCGATGGCGAGCGCGTTGAATTCTCCAGCCATGCCGACGCCATCGACCTAGGGATTGATGCGGTCTACCAGACCCTTGCGCTTGCAGATCATCTGGACCCAGCGGCCAACATGTTTCTGGGCAATGAGCTGACGCGCAAGGTTTTGGGTGTCACGGTGCTCGACAATGCCCGCATGCGCGGTGAAACGGAGCGTGTGTTGATGGAACGCCTTGGCGTCCGGCTCAAATCGCTCGATGCCCCGACCGAAAGCCTGTCGGGCGGTCAACGGCAGGCCGTGGCCATCGCGCGGGCTGTCTATTCCGAAGGCTTGCGTGTGCTGGTGATGGATGAACCGACTGCGGCGCTTGGGCCCCAGGAAACGGCCCGCACGCTCAAGCTGATCCAAACGCTGAAGGATCAGGGGCTTGCTGTGATCCTGATCAGCCATTCGCTCGACGATGTGTTCGAAGTGTCGGACCGCGTCCATGTTCAGCGGCGCGGGCAATGCGCGGGCGTGGTGATGACAGCGGAAAGCTCAACCCAAGAAGTATTGGGCCTGATCGTCGGCGCAGAGGAGGCCGCGTAATGTCAACGACTAGCACTCCACCACCCGCCCAGCCGATCACGGAACGGCTGGAGCCCTACATGGCGATCATCGGCCCGATTGCGATGATCCTCGCCATCCTGCTGTTCATGGGTATCGCCGAGCCTGCGCGCTACTTCCGGGCCAGCAACCTGAACTTGATCCTGCTGGATGCTGCCCTTTACATGCCGATGGCCATGGCCATGACATTTGTGATCACGCAACGTGGCATCGATCTGTCGATTGGCTCCATCGCGGCCCTGTCGGGCATCCTGATGGCCTTTCTGATCAAGCAGTACGGGTTTTCGGTCTATGTGGCCGTTCCCATCGCCATCACATTGGGCGCGCTCATGGGGCTGATCAACGGGCTGATCATTACCCGGTTCAACGTGCCAGACCTGATCGGCACGCTCGCCATGGATCTGGTCTATCGCGGCTTTGCCCTTGTGCTGGCCAAAGGTCTGGTTCTGGCACGCTTCCCCGACTTCCTGACAGAGATTGGCCGCGGCCAAATCCCCGGCTTTGTGCCGATCCCCGTTCTGATCGGAATTGCGACGATGATCGCCGGCTATGCCTTGCTGACCCGCACCTATTTCGGGCGCTACACCATCGCCATCGGTTCAAACCCGGAAGCCGCGGAACTGACCGGCATCGCAGTCAACCGCCACAAGGTCTATGCCTATGTGCTGTGCGGCGCCTGCGCGGCCCTGGGTGGTATCATGCTGACTGGCAAGTTGAACGCGATCCAGGCGACATCGGCGCCTTACTTTAACCTGCATGTCATTGCAGCGGTTGTGGTCGGGGGAACGTCGCTGTTCGGTGGGCGCGCCTCTATGTTGGGCTCATTTGCGGGCGTCTTGCTTCTGTCAATGATGATCAATGCGTTGGTGACCCTTCGGATCGAGTTTTTCTGGCAGTCCGTCGCATCCGGCGTCGTCATTGTTAGCTCCGTGGCGCTCTATGCCTGGATCCAGAAAAAGGATCGCGACGGGTCAAGCGGCTGGCTGGCCGGACTTGCCACGCCGGATGGGCAGAAAATGCTGCGGTTCTCCGCAGCTCTTTTGGGCCTTCTGATCGCCTTGCTCGCGGTTGGGGGCCTGTTCGCCGTCGATCCCACACCCAGTGGTTAAGCGGTATCTTGGGCGGGGTGGTTGGGTCGGGGGATGCAGCCCCAACCCAACCGATGGCTCCGCTCTCATGCAAAGGGAGGAACCAATATGAGATGTTTAACGACCACTGCTATAGTGGCAAGCTTGACCCTGGGGGGAGTGGCATGGGCAGAAAGCCATTTACCTCTGAAAGAGCTGCCAGACATTGCCGAGCGCGATTACTGGGTGCCTGATGAAGTCAACGAACCCGGAAAACTGGAAGCTTTGCAAAAGGTGGTGGGCAGCGAAGCTGTGGCCTTCACCGGTTCACTTGAGAAGCCTGTCCAAATCGCACTGATCTATCCATCAGCGGATACGTCGGATTTCTGGGCGCGCAACTACCTGGCACTGACCAAACGGCTTGATGAGCTTGGCATCGCTTTCGAGACGACAGAGTTCGCCTCTCGTCAGATTGAGCATTCGCTGCAATCCACCTACGCAAACCAGGTCGAACAGGATGCCGACCTGTATGACTATGTGATCTTCGGTCCGTCCGAACTGGCCATCCAGGCGGACAACATTGACAAACTGTCCGGAAACGACGGTTTTGTGACTTACGTCTGGGCGTTCCACACCCCGCTGAAAGATCTGGGCAATCAGCCTGACACCTGGTTCGATTTCTCGTCAGCGGCGGGCGCGCTGGTGATGTGCGACTACATGCTGGGCCGCCTGGGCGAAGGTGTCACGATGGCGATGAACCGGGGCATTCCGGGGATCACCGACAACCAACGTTCGGGTGACTTCAAGGCCTGCGTTGAAGAGAAAGGCGGCTGGACAACGGCCTACGAACATTATGGTGAATACCAGCGCGAAGGCGGTTTTGAGGGCACTTCGCTGATCCTTCAAGCCTATCCAGAGGCGAACATCATCCATAATGCCAACACGGCGATGGCCATGGGCTCGGTCGAAGCTCAGGTGGCGGTTGGCAAGGAGAAGGACATCTTCTCCACCGGCTGGGGTGGCACCGGGCTGGAGCTTGAAGCCATTCGGCGCGGTGAGCTTGATGCCACACCTATGCGCATGGGCGATGATGTGGGCGCGGCAACAGCTGAAGCCATCAAGGCCGATCTGGAAGGCCGGGCAGAAGAGCTGCCGTTCGTATTTCTAGGCCGTATCACAGTGGCCCATGATGAAATGAGCCTTGAAGAGATCGACGCGCTGGAAAAAGAAGCCTTCCGCTTCTCCGGTGTAGGAGCCCTATCTCGATAATCCCGGCGGGGCGCCGCCCGGAAAGGTGGCGCCCTTTCGACCTTCCAGTCCCGATCTCGCGAAAAAATGTTCAACCTGACGGCCCCGAGTGGCGCAGTCTGACGTTGGGTAAGAATTTTCAATGTACTGATAGTATTTTGCGTGCAATCCTCTTTTCAGACACGCGCCAGCCGACCCAAGGCAAATTGGACAAGCGTGCCACCAAAACCCGGTTCAGGCGAAGAGGACGACCATATGTGCGATATTTGTGTGATGAATGCCGTTAAGGACAAAATGTTGTCCCGCCGCAGCTTCTTTACGGGCGCTGCCGTTGGCGCTGCTGCTTTATCTACCAGCGCGCTCAGCACCCCGGCCATGGCGGCTGGTCACGCAACCGTGGAAGACATGACTCACACTCTGCACGAGAACTTCCCAACCTACTTTGGCGAAAGCCAATTCACACCGGAACAGATTTTCAATTTCGCCGAACATTCGTTCAACCTGTTCCAGTATACAATCAACGAACATACCGGCACGCATATTGATGCGCCGCTCCACTTCTCGGCTGACGGGACTTCGGTAGACGAAATCCCTGTATCGAGCCTGATTGCCCCTCTCTGTGTCATCGATATCGCAGCCCGCGCCGCCGAGGATGCAGACACCCAAGTGACGCCTGACGATGTAAGCGCCTGGATCGCCGCCAACGGGGATATTCCGGATGGCGCTTGTGTCGCCATGTATTCAGGCTGGGCTGCCAAGGTAGATACCGACGGTTTCCGCAATTTCGACGGTGAAAAACAGCACTATCCCGGGTTCCACATTGAAGCGACACAGATGCTGTTGGAAACCGGCGCGCAGTCTATGGCGGTTGATACGCTCTCGCTCGACCATGGAATTTCCGCGGATTTTGCGACGCACTATGCCTGGTTGCCGACCGGACGCTTCGGCATCGAAAATATCGCCAACCTCGACAAGGTGCCCGCCTCTGGTGCGACATTGGTGGTTGGTGCGCCCAAATACAAAGGCGGCACCGGCGGGCCTGCCCGTATCTTTGCCATGGTTTAGCGTGTTTCAGGGGACGGACCCCCTTCCATTGGAGACCAACGATGCTGGATGTGCCCATTGGTCCTGACTCAGTTCGCGAGGTTGTCCGCGAGATCGCCGACACGCGCTTGCGGCCTGCCGCCGCGGAGGTGGACCGGACGGAGGCCTATCCCTTTGGGCATGCCAAAGCTCTGGCCGAGGCGGGCATCAATGGCATGACCATTCCGGTGGAGTATGGCGGAAGCGGTGCGTCGTTTGAGACAACCTGCATCGCTGTCGAAGAGGCCGCGAAGGCCTGCGGCATCTCTGGCCGGATCGTGGTCGATACAAACATGGGCGCCGTCCCTGCCATTATGACCTACGGCACCGAAGCCCAGAAACGACGTACGGCTGAACTGGTTCTGGCGGGCGACAAACCGGCCATCTGCTTCACCGAACCAAAAGCCGGATCTGATGCGACAGCCATGCAATCCCGGGCGGATCGTGACGGCAACGGCTACGTACTGAATGGTGTGAAATACTGGATCACCGGCGGAGGCATCACGCAGCTTTACCTTGTATTGGCCCATGTCTACCACGGCGCGGATTACCAAGGTATCGGCTCCTTTCTCATCGAAGACGGCACGGCGGGCTTGCGCGTTGGAGAGCGGATTCCGGCTATGGGCCTGCGCGGTATCCCGGAAAGCTATCTCCATCTCGAAAACTGCACGGTGCCGGAAACGAGCCTACTGATGCCTCCGGCAGGTCTAAAGAAGGGCTTTGGCCAGATCATGCGGGCCTATAACTCCCAACGGATCGGAGCCGCTGCCGTGGCTTTGGGCATCGCTCAGGGCGCCTATGAAGAGGCCCTGTCCTATGTGGACGCACGCCACCAGTTTGACCGCCCGATTTCGGAATTCCAAGGCGTTCAGTGGAAGCTGGCGGATATGTCGATCCAGTTGCGTGCGGCCCGGTTGCTGATCCATGACACAGCCCGCGCTGCCGATCCTTTTCCGGATATGGTCGCCTCGGCACAAGCCAAGATTTTCACCGCAGAGATGGCAATTAATGTGACAAATGACGCCCTGCAACTGCACGGCGCGTCCGGGTATGGCCGCGACAAGCCACTGGAACGGATGGCCCGCGACGCGCGCATGTTCACCATCGGCGGTGGTACCGTAGAGATCCTGCGAAACATGGTCGCGAGCGGCATTCTTGATCGGAAACTGCCCCAAACACGTTTGGCGGGGTGAGCGGTCACATCCTGATCTCTCTGCACCAAGCGGCTTTTCCATCATCTTTTAGGAGACTTTTCGGGAAACACGTCGGTCCAGTTCAGGCTCCGTTAGAGCCGATAACGTATCACCGCCCATGATCCAGTGGTGGGTGTGAAGATCGGATGACCCAATCCAAAGGCCCCGCGCCAAGCAGTTCGCGTCGCCTGAAACGCAATGTCATCTATAGCTTGGGTGTGCAGATCGCCCTGTCTGTTGCACTGATGTTGGTCTCGATCATGAGCGACCGGACGGTGAGGTTCGCCAGCAATTTCGAAGTGCTGGCATATGAGTATCGACTGCTGTTCCAAGATACCGCGTTCACAACCCAGGGCCTGATTGATGCCGTAGAAGCCGAGACACCTAACCTTCGGCTCATCAGCCGAATGCAGGCCGTATTGGAAAACCACATTTCCGAAGGCCGCGAGATTTTTGCCCGCCTTGATGAAGTGACCGGCGGCAGATCCGCTCTCATGTTCATTGATGTCACGGAGTCGACGGCCGCATATCAGGCTGTCCAACCTCGGCTACAGGCGTTCTTTAGCGACCTCGAAGTGCTCAGCAATATCGACGGGGAACGCCTGTTACATGCCCGAAGTTACGCAGAAAGAGTTGATTTGGCCGTTGCGCCAACTGGAATTATTTGTCGCGGTATCGATGCGATGATCGATGACGTCAAACGTGACGCGGCAAGCCTGGCAAGCAACCTTCGACTGATCCGAACTGCCATCTTTGCGGTCATGGTCGCGGTGATCTTGGCCCTGGCCAGCTTTCTGATCTTTCCCGCTCTGAAGGATCTTGCGTGGGCGCTTAAGCGGGAAAGGCACTTACGGGTACACATGGCACAAATGGCCCGCCATGACCGCATGACGGGATTGCTTAATCGTGCTGGACTGGAAGAAGCTTTATCAAAGTTCGATCCCGCCAAGCCTTATGCCTGTGCGATCATCGACCTGAACATGTTCAAACCCATTAACGATGCATTCGGTCATGCGGCGGGCGATGCAGTATTGGTCGAAATCGCCACAAGAATGAAAGTTCTTTTGGGTTCGCATGTGCTCACCGCGCGGATTGGTGGTGACGAATTCGCGGTCATTGAACCCGGGATCAGTTTAGCGGGCTGCGAAACTCTTGGCACCACGCTGGTCGGCATATTTGATGATCCGATCCGTTATGGCGACCACCAGTTTCGGGTCGGTGCAGCGATTGGTGTCGCGCAGTCCTCCCAGACCGAGCCGGGATTTGACGCCGTTCTAACCGCTGCAGACGCAGCAATGTATCGGCTCAAGGGAACAGGCAAGACTGACTATAATATCTTTTCACAAGAGCTATCAGCGACGGTTCATAGTCTGGAACGGAAAGAATCCCTTGAAAACGCGCTGCGCGCCCGAGAATTTCGCCCGTGGTATCAGCCCAAATTCGATCTTCAGACAGGCGACCTGACTGGCTTTGAAGCCCTTTGCCGATGGCATCATCCAGACCAAGGCATATTGGCACCAGTGTCATTTTTGGAAGACGTGGATCGATACGATCTGCAGTTGGAACTATCGGTTCTTATGTTCACTGCTGTGCTGGACCAGCTGCGAACCTGGACCCGCTCTGGTTTCGACCCGCCGCAAGTGGCCGTGAATGTCTCCGCTGAAACACTGGCCTCAGAGTCCGGCATCGAAGCCGTGATGTGGCGGCTTGCGGAGTATGGTGATGTCAAACATCTCATCATAATGGAGATTACAGAGGATGTGTTTCTTCCGAGGATCGCCACGGCGGTCAATCGGTCCATTGATTTGATCGCTGACATCGGCGTTCGGATCTCAATAGACGATTTTGGTAGCGGTTATGCCTCTTTTCGACATCTCAACGAATTCACTTTTCATGAACTCAAGATCGATAGCTCTTTTGTACAGGGAATTGGAAAAGACCGATCCGCTGAAGTGTTCTTGACGGCATTTATGTCAGTCGCCCGCGGAATTGGCGTGGAAGTTGTTGCAGAAGGTATCGAGACGGATGAGCAGCAAAGATTTTTAGTGCAACTTGGCTGTCAACACGGGCAGGGGTTCCTTTTCTCGCCTGCCGTTCCTTACGACGAAGCTGTCGATTGGCTTCGGCAGCAGAAAGCAAAGGATTTAGGGCAATTCAGCGCTTAATATCCCTGCTCATAGGCCGGTTGGTCGCGTTCTCTCTATCGCAGTTCAAGAGATTTCGGTACCCAAGACCGCGAGCACTATCTGGGTGTGAGAGAGGACGCGGCGCCCTCGACATTTTTGCCGACAGTTCCCGGGATAAGGGTGCGAATGGCTGGAAGACATACAACCGGACTTTGAAGCCATGCGAGCATTTCAGTCTGCGACCCTGGCTGTCGGCCTAATCATTCCACCAGAAAACACGCCCTGCGAATTTTTAGGCGAACAATGCCAGTTCTTTCAGCGATTTAACCACCCGGACGAACGAAGCGGG
>JBCBGY010000049.1:18784-24329 GCA_038526275.1 Pseudomonadota bacterium
TTCTTTCAGCGATTTAACCACCCGGACGAACGAAGCGGGCCCCACCTTTCGTCCGCTCCCCTACTGTGACGCGACGTGCCCCGGTACCAACCGGGGCCAATGCACGCTTATTGCGGAGAGCCTGCAGTAACTCTGGCACGATGGTTGCGAGTTCCACACCGAGCGTCTCTGGCTGGCCGTTTTCCCTGGCAGAGCCCGCAGAAATGATCGAGAAAATCTGTGGTCGTCCCCCGACTTGCGTAAAGACTGGGGCTCCGGACGAACCATAGGTCGCGTCACAATCGATACCGACCACACCCCCGCGATAGCGATGATGGAGTTCGCATCCACGTTCCAAGGTCAAGGCCTCCAAACGTCCGCGCCCGTAGGATGCTAAGGTAATATCTGATCCACGCCCGGGTGTACGGGCGATCTCGTACGGATTAGCGCCCGGCTCAAAAATGGGGCTGTCCAACCGAACCAGCGCCACATCATTTGCAATAGCGGCCGCACGATCACCACGCGCGACGGCCTCTAAGTAGCCTTCAGCGATGACCACATCATCCGAACGGCGCGTTGCAATGGCTGCCCCATCACTATACCCCGCCCGAAAAACGAACTGTTTGCCCTTGCCGTGGACGCAGTGCGCTGCAGTCAAAGCCACATCGCGTGCCACCAAAGCAGCAGTGCAGTTGCCGCCAGGACTGTCCAACCGACCAACGGATTCAAATCCAAAAAGCTTATCGCGCCGATCCAATCGATCCTTGGTCTGGGCAATGGCCGCACTAGCGGCACCCAACATCAGCGCGGCGGCCACAAGCATTCGGTAAACAACCATGATCCCTGGCTCCACTGCAACAGCTGCAGCAACGCTATTGTCGGTTTGCGTTAGGAATGAGGCTCAATTAGGCCACAATACGGCAAGGCATTAACTTCCGTCGAACACTCGACGACGTGCGTTTTCGACGTGATCGCGCATCGCTTGACGCGCTGTTTCGGCATCGCCCTGTTCAATGGCTGCAATGACAGCGTAATGCTCGCTTTGAACCAGCCGAAGCCGCTCCTGCGGCCCGATAAGAGAAAGGTTTCGGTTCACGTCCATACCGACCAGAATGTTTGATCTGATCGCGTTTCGCGCGGCCAGGAAGTACTTATTATCTGCGGCCGCACAAACTGCGGCGTGGAAGGCTTCATCGGCTTCGACCCCCAGTTCACCGTCCCGAATGCAGCGATCAAGTTCCGTCAAAGTAGCAGACATAACGTCCAAATCATTTTGGTTGCGCCGCAGGGCGGCAATGTAAGCCGCCTCCCCCTCAATGGCCGCGCGAAACTCAAAGGTTCGCTGAATATCGGCGATAGAACCCACAGGGGCAAAATCCAGCATCGCGCCATCCGGACGGCGCTGAACGTAAGACCCGGACCCTTGCCGAGAGACAATCACACCATCTTCGCGCAACTGCTTCAAGGCCTGCCGAAGCACCGGCCGCGATACCTGAAACTCCTCGCACAAAGCCTGCTCGGTCGGCAGTTTCGATCCAACCGCATAGTGCCCGCCGACGATCATCGACAATATCGCCTCATAGACCTGATCGGAGAGCGTTGTGCCTTCGGTTGCCTGCGGGGGCGCGTCTCGCGTGGTATCCATGGCGGATCTACTGGAACGTGGCCGGCATCAACAACCGTGGCAGCCACAGGGCCAGTTCCGGCACCAGGATGACCAGCAGCAAGATCAATAGCATGGGCGCCAGAATGATCACCACGTCCCGCATGACCTGCACCACGTTGAGCCCGCCGATGGCGGCAGCAATCAGCAAACAAAGCCCATAGGGCGGTGTGACAAGACCGAACGCGAGCGAGACGATCCCGATGATGGCGAACACGGTCGGATGGATCTCTGCCGCTTGGGCCACAGGCAAAAGGACTGTGCCAAGAATGATGATCGTCGGGATAGCATCAATGAAAAGCCCGAAGAACAGAAACAGACCGGCGATTACCAGGGCGGTGCCAAAGCTGCCAAACTGCAGATCGACCATGAAGCCGACGATAAGTGCAGGCACCTTGTAAAAGGCCAAAAGCCAGCCGAAAGCCGAAGCCGTGCCAATGGCGAAAAGCGAGATCGAGGCAAACCGCCCGGTATCATAGAAGATATGCCCCAGGTCGCGGACAGTGACTGTGCGATAGACCAAGGTTCCCAGGATAAGCGCATAGCCAGCGGCAATGATGGCGCTTTCCGTCGGCGTGACGATGCCGCCTACGATGCCGCCAACCACAAAGATCGGGGTCAAAAGGGCAAGAAACGCGCCACGAAAGGCGTTCCAGAGGTCGCACAGGCTGGGAATGGCGATCACCGGATATCCGTATACCCGCGCATAGCCGTAGACCGTCGCCATCAGCGCCAGACCGATCATCAAGCCCGGCGTAGCACCCGCCAAAAACAGTGCGCCAACGGAGGTTTGCATCACTCCACCCCAGACGATCATCAGGATCGACGGTGGGATAATCACGCCCATCACCGAAGAACAGGCGGTCAGTGCGACGGCAAAACGAGTGTCGTACCCTTCCCTGACCATGGCCGGGATCAGGATTTTGCCGCAGCCTGCTGCGTCGGCTGTGGACGACCCCGAAATTCCGGCAAACAGCATGGAAACGGCGACATTCACATGCCCCAGGCCTCCGGGCATCCAGCCGGTCAAAACCCGAGACAGATCGATCAGCTTGTCGGTGATCTTACCGGAATTCATCAGGTTCGCCGCCAGCAGGAAGAACGGCACCGCGAGCAAGATGAACGAATTATAGGATTGAAACATCCGGTCCAGCAGGATGAACGGTGTCAGGCGCAGATCCATCACCACAACCGGGATCGTTGCCAGCCCAAGCGCAAAGGCAACCGGGATCCGCAGCGCGACAAGCAGGATAAATCCACCCACAAGGAGTGCGCAGGCCAAACCGGTGGAAACGATCATGCGGATGCTTTCTGGGAGGAACGATAGTCTTCGATTGCCTGGTACAGGCGGAAACCCGAGAAGACCGTCCAGACAACACCGGCAATGGGCACGGAGATATAGGTCACGATCATATTGGCGCGCATCATGGGTGAATTCTGGATCCAGCCGAACTTGGCATATTCGATCCCGTACCAGGCGAAGAGCAATGCAAAGCCTGTGATCAAGACCAGAACGAAACCATCTTGTAGCAGCTTCAGCAGAGGGGCCTTGGCATCTGGGATTACGCGCACATCGAAATGCGTGCCGTCCCATACGGCCAACATGGCCCCGATCATCACGACCCAGACGAAAATGAACGTCGCCAGTTCCTCGGTCCACAAATATACCGGGATGATCCCCGTGTAACGCGCCAGAACCTGCATTCCGACCGGTATGGCCAGAATGGCGACAAGGCAACCGAGCAAGACGCGCAACCCAGTTGCGAAGGCGTTCAGGTAGGTTTCGAACATCACGGTACCTTCGAAATGGTCACCGGCACTGGGCCGGTGACCAATTGATCCGGGTCGCTTTATTGTGCGCGGATTGCTTCAAGCAGTTCGGAGGCACCGAGTTCGGCCGCGTAGGCATCCTGAACCGGGATCACCATATCCAGCAGCTTTTCGCGCCCTGCAAATTCCTGCACCTCGACTTGCCCTGCATCGATCATCTGCTGCATTTTTTCGCCGTCCTGGCTGCTTTCCAGTTTCCGACCAAAGGCGCCGGCCTCGGCCCCAGCCGCCAAGACCGCGGCCTGCAAATCCTCAGGCAGTTTGCTGAAGGTCTTTTCGGCCATCACGATCGGACGCACGGTGATCGCGTGCTTGGTCAAGGTGATGTGCGGTGCGACTTCGTAGAACTTGAGGTTCTGGATCGACGCCGCCTCATTTTCGAAGCCCGCAATCACGCCCGTCTGGATCGCATTGTACACCTCGTTATAGGCAATGGCGGACGGTGCGGCCTGAATGGCAGAGAAGATCTGCGCCTGGATCGGCGCACCCATCACCCGCATCTTGTGGCCCGTCAGTTCATCCAGATTGCCGATAGGCTCGGCGGAGGCCAGGTTGCGCACACCGCCGCCCGCATAGCCGATCACCCGGATGTCAGCCTTTTCGAGAAGCTCGGCTTCCAGCGGGGCCATCACACCGCTCGACAGCGCCTTGTCCCAATGTTCCAGATCGCGGAACAGGAAGGGCATATCCATCAGCGGGATAGAGGGCGCAAACGTGGCCATGTTCGACGGCGCCATGATCGCATAGTCGATGGCAACGCCTTGCTGCAGGAACGTGACAAAATCGCTTTCGTCGCCCAGTTCGCCATTCAGGCTCAGGTCGAACGCGACGTCCTCGCCATAGGATTCAACAACCAGATCAGCCAACTGACGCAGGGTTTTGGTGTAGGCATGTTCTTCGTCGAACATGCTCGCCCCGCGCAGCGTGACCGACTGCGCAGACGCGGCCGTTACCGCAATGCTGGATACAGCAACCACGACTCCAGCCATTTTCGCAAATGCTTTGAAAACCGACATTCAATCCTCCCAGATCTTGCCAGACACGCTACCAGTGTCCGGTCCAGCGTTTATGCGAAGCCGAATTGTCAGAAGTCAACCAAGTTGTAAATATTTGTAAGTTCGGATCCCAGTTTCGGGGTGGACGATATTGGGGGTCGTCCGGGCGTTCAGCGGGATTTCTACTGAAAAATCAAAATCTTTCGGCCCTGATCACTTCGCAATCAGAGATCGAAACAACGCCAATATGGCGTTCAACAACTTTGAAGGCCCCGTCCAACAAGGCGTCCAACCGATCAGGGCGAATGATGCAAACGACCTGAACCATACCGCCCGCGCGACTGACCTGGCCCTCCCGACTCCACGAACCTGATCGACCGGAGCCACCCAAAACGGGGAGGATCGAGTAGCCAACCACTCCGGCACTTTCCAGCGCATCGGTCAGGCGCCGTTGCATCGGTGCTTCTATAATGATGGCCACGCGTTTGGCTTTGTGGGTTTCCATGGTTCAACCTCCGGCAGCGGCGCTCGCCAGCGCGATATAGATTGGGATGCCGAGCGCCAGATTGAACGGAAAGGTCACCCCGAGCGAGAGGGTCAGATAAATCGACGGATTGGCTTCGGGCAAGGCCACCCGCATGGCAGCGGGCACCGCAATGTACGAGGCCGACGCGCAAAGTGTCATCAGCAGTGCCGTGCCACCGACAGACAGCCCAAGGAGAAGCGCTGTAATCAGGCCAAACATGGATCCGATGAGCGGCATCACCAGTCCGAATGCGAAGACGCCGGGGCCAAGTTGGCGGCCACTTTCCCGCAGCCCACGCCCCGCGATCAGGCCCATATCCAGCAGAAACAGGCACAACACACCTTGGAACGGTGCAATGATGAAGCTTTCGATTTGGGCCAGACCGTCTTCGCCCGTGATCCAGCCAATGGTAAACGCACCGATCAACAGGACAATCGAACCGTTCAAAAGGATTTCTCGCCAAAGTTCGGCATCCATTTCGCGGTCGCCTTGGCTGCGTGACACAAGCCAGAGGGCAGACAGAATGGCAGGTGCTTCCATGATGGCGGCCAC
>JBCBGY010000050.1:0-2911 GCA_038526275.1 Pseudomonadota bacterium
GGCACGCCCGAGAGCATTTCTTGCTCCGCCAATTTCGGCCCCGACTGGTACGGCCCCTACATGGGATTTGACCATGTGGAGATGATGCTGGTCGGTCACAATTGGTTTTTGCCCGAGAAACCGCCCAAAGGTCAGCATTATGAACGCTGGTACTATGCTGACGGGCGTGGCGATGCGCGCAACATGGCCTATCGCGGTGGACCACACTCCAAAACCGCAGCGGCACAGACCTGGCATTCTGAGCTTCCCTCGGCCTGGCACAACTCGACCTGGACCGCTGATCGCGCAATCGACTGGCTTAAGAACCGCAGCAATACACCATTTTGCGCCTGGGTCAGCTTCCCGGATCCGCACCATCCGTTCGATGCACCAGAACCCTGGTCCCGGCTTCACAATCCTGCGGAGGTCGATCTGCCGCCCCATCGGCACCGTGATCTTGACCATCGCCCCTGGTGGCACAAGGCCGCGCTGGATACGACGCCCAAAGGCCCCAAGGCCAGTGTCGAGATCCGTGAAAACTACAGCCGCATTCCGCCACAATCCGATGAACAGCTTCGCGAGATCATCGCAAACACATACGGCCAGATTGCGCTGATCGACCATAATGTGGGGCGCATTCTGATCGCGCTCGCGGAAGCCGGTCTGGACCGAAATACCTACGTCTTTTACATCTCTGATCACGGCGATTGGCTTGGGGATCACGGCCTGGTCCTGAAAGGGCCCATGCCCTACGAAGGCCTGCTTCGGGTGCCGATGATTGTCCGAGGACCGGGGATCGCTGCCGGCCAATCCTGCGCTGAACCAGTTTCTACTATGGATCTCGCTTCGACCTTCTGCCAGTTGGCGGGCGCCGAACCCGGCCTCACGCAACATGGGTCAAGCCTGGTTCCCTTCTTGCAAGGCAAATCGGAGGAACGGGCATTTGCCATGTCGGAATGGGAGCTTCTGCCAGCACGGATCGGCGTCGGACTTTCGTTGCGAACAGTCCGCACCAAAACCCACAAATTGACCGTGGAATTACAAACCGGCGACGGGGAAATGTATGATCTATCTCGCGATCCCCATGAAATGGAAAACATTTTTGGCCATCCAGCTGCTGCCGCAATGCAGCAAGAACTTATGGACTACATCGCCACACGACCAGATGATGCGATGCCTG
Organism: Pseudomonadota bacterium; assembly: GCA_038526275.1. Taxonomy (GTDB): domain Bacteria; phylum Pseudomonadota; class Alphaproteobacteria; order Rhodobacterales; family Rhodobacteraceae; genus 188UL27-1. The sequence goes on from JBCBGY010000050.1 coordinate 1,160, forward strand.
TCATGAAAGCTGTCGGCATGGCCTAAACCATTCGGCGTTTTGCGGATCTTAACTTTCTTCCTCTAGCGTCGAGCAAAGAGTGAAGCGGTTGAACATCTATGCACGGTCTTATAAACAGATCCATCCAGTCGTTTGTCAGTCAGACATACGGTTCTTCCGTTTGGCAGGAAATTGCACAAGACGTAGATCTACCTGAGCATGGCTTTGAGGCCATGTTGGAATATGACGATCATATTACGCACCGTATGCTGGATGCGGTGGCTCTTCAGCTCGACAAATCTCGCGCCAACGTATTGGAAGATGTGGGGACATTTCTCGTCTCCAACCCCAAAACGCATGCCATCCGCAGACTCCTGCGCTTTGGCGGAGAGACCTTCGTGGAGTTCGTTAGCGGACTGGATGATCTTCCCAACCGGGTCGGCCTGGCTGTGCCGGAAATGCAGTTTCCACAACTTGAAACCTTCGAGGTTCGCCCTGGTGAGGTGAGCGTTCATCTCACGGGCGCCGATCCGGAGTTCGGTTTCGTCTTGATGGGAATATTGCGAACCATGGCCGATGATTACGGGAGCCTGGTCTTCCTGGAACACGAATCCAACGACAAAAATGAGGCCATCCTGACCATAAAAATGCTCGATACGGCCTTTTCAGAAGGAAATGCCTTTACCCTGGCCGAAGGTATTACGGTATGAACATGGCCCGAACGAGCGTAGAACAGTCTCCTCCCCTACCTCGTACATCGCTGACCCTGGATCCGAAAGCACTGGCACGGCTTTTGCCTATGCATGTTGCGATAGACCAAGCAGGCAATATCAAAAGCGCAGGGCCCACCATCCAAAAACTCGGATTCTCGGCAGAGATTGTTGGCGGCCAGTTCTTTGACCTGTTCGATGTCATGCGCCCACGGCAGGTGAGCCAGGCCGCAGATCTGGTAAAAGGGGCCGGCACAAAGGTTAAGTTGGGACTTGCTCATGCCAAGGATCTGGTCCTGGCTGGATCAATCGTGGCCACTGAGAATGATGCAACCATTCTGATGAACCTGTCTTTCGGTTACTCGCTCTTAAGCGCCGTCCAGAAATTCGACCTGACTTGCGGCGACTTCGCCGCAACCGACCTGGCACTGGAATTCCTGTTCGTGCTCGAAGCCAACTCAGCCGCTCAAATCGAACAGAAACGATTGAATGAGCGACTGAACTCAGCGAAGATTGCCGCAGAAGCCCAGGCCATGACCGACGATTTAACCGGGCTTGCAAATCGCCGATCATTGGACACTGCCTTAGCCGGAAATTTGTCCCGAGGTGCGGATTTTTCGCTGCTGCAGATAGATTTAGACTACTTCAAGGCCGTCAACGACACGCTTGGGCACGCGGCCGGTGACGTCGTGTTGCAGTCGGTGGCAGAAGTTCTTCAGCGGCTGACACGGACCAGCGATCATATTGCGAGGATTGGTGGCGACGAATTCATGCTGATACTCAACCGGCTCACGGACCCAAGCGACCTGATGAACCTGGCCAACCGCATCATTCAAGGTCTGGAAGAGCCCATACCGTTCGAAGGAGATACCTGCCTTATCTCAGGCAGCATCGGGATCGCCGTATCGAGACGAGAGACTCCGTCAAATGTCGAACGTATGATGCGAGAAGTCGACACGGCGTTGTATTCTTCAAAATATTCGGGCCGCGCGCGCGCGACGATCTACGAACCTGGATTAGAAAAATTCGTCGAAACGCGCGCCCAAGAAGCTGCAGAGCGGAC
>JBCBGY010000050.1:3011-22354 GCA_038526275.1 Pseudomonadota bacterium
AAAAGACCGAACGACACCGCCAAAACGCCCTATCAGTTCCGGCCACGCGGCAACTATCCCAACGGTTTCTTGCCCAAATGTTTGCGAAGGCGAGACGGAGTAGATTTCTTGCGATCTTTGTATGGGTTCTTGTCAGCCTGAGACCGAAACCAAAGGCGGATCGGTGTGCCGGGCATATCAAAATCCTCCCGCAGCCCGTTGATAAGGTAGCGTTTATAGGAGTCGCTCAACTTTTCAGGATGGCTGCACATCGCCACAAAACCCGGAGGTCGGGTCTTCGCCTGGGTCATGTATCGCAACTTGATACGGCGCCCTCCCGGAGCCGGTGGCGGATGCGCCTCAAGCATTTCGGTCAACCAGTCGTTCAGCCGCGCGGTGGGCACCCGGCGGTTCCAGACATCATGGGCCCGCAGGACCGCGTCATGCAAGCGATCCAGTCCGCGGCCCGTTTTGGCCGACACCGTGACCAAAGGCGCGCCCCGCAACTGGGGCAACAGCCGTTCGAACGCCTCTTTCAGCCCCGCAAGTTTCGCTTGCCGATCCTCTTCGAGGTCCCATTTGTTCGCAGCCACGACCACGGCCCTGCCTTCCCGTTCAGCAAGGTCGGCGATCCGAAGATCCTGTTGCTCAAACGGTATCTCTGTGTCCAGCAGAACAATGACGACTTCCGCGAACTTGACTGCCCGCAACCCATCGGACACGCTCAGTTTCTCCAGCTTGTCCTGCACCTTCGCCTTCTTGCGCATCCCCGCTGTATCGAAGACCCGCACAGGCGTGCCATTCCAGTCGAGCGACAGCGAAATGGCATCCCGCGTGATCCCGGCTTCCGGGCCGGTCAACAATCGATCTTCCCCCAGGATCTTGTTGATCAGCGTAGACTTGCCCGCGTTCGGTCGCCCAACCACCGCAATCTGAAGGGGCCGCTTTTCAGTGGGCGCGTGAGGCACGGCTTCGCCATCCTCAACATCAATATCCACCACAGGCACGTCGGCAGCGGCTCTATCGGCGAAACCATCGGCCAGGGGCATAAGGACGGCCAACAGATCCGCCATCCCTTCTCCATGCTCTGCGGACAGTGGCAACGGGTCCCCAAGTCCGAGGCGGTAGGCTTCGATCACACCAGCTTCAGCCGCGTTCCCTTCCGCCTTGTTGGCCGCAACGATAACGCGCGCAGATTTCCGGCGCAGGATCTCCGCAAAGACCTCATCGGTTGGCGTGATGCCCGTCCGCGCGTCGATCATGAACAGACAGATATCCGCCATTTCGACGGCGCGTTCGGTCAGTCGGCGCATGCGGCCTTGCAGACTGTCGTCTGTCACTTCTTCCAGACCAGCCGTATCAATAACCGTAAAGCGCAGGTCGCCCAAACGCGCTTCCCCTTCGCGCAGGTCACGGGTGACGCCTGGCTGATCATCGACCAGAGCAAGGCGTTTCCCAACCAGTCGGTTGAACAGGGTGGACTTGCCCACATTGGGCCGACCCACCAGGGCAAGGGTGAAGCTCATCGGCGTATCCAGAGGCGTTGCAACGCCCAGACGTTAACGGAACGCGTGCAATTGCCCGTTCGCGGACAGAATGTAAAGGGTACCATTCGCAATCGCAGGCAGGCTGGCCGCCCCGCCTGGCAAAGCGACCGAACTCAGAAGCTGGCCGGATGTCGGGTCAAAGGACCGGATCAATCCGTCATCGGAGGCAACGATCAACCGACCACCGGCCAGAACCGGGCCGAAATGAGCATAGACGGCCTTGCGGCGTTTGACCCGGTCTTTCTGGAAATAGGGAAGATCGACGGCCCAGATCACGTCTCCGGTTTCGTCATCCAGCCGCACCAGCTGGCTTTGATCCGACACAATGAACACCGATCCGCCCACGGGCCAACCGGGGCTATAGGCGCCCTCAGTTGCCGTCCAGATCCGTTCTCCCGTTGTCGCGTCCAGAGCCGCGAAGCGGCCGGACTGGCTACCCACATAAATCCGATCGCCGACAATAACGGGATCGCCCGTAATATCGGTGATCCCGGCATAGGCCCGCCCGCGACGCTCCCCGGCGATGGACGCCCCCCAGACGCGGATGCCGCCAAGACGCAGAGCTGCATTCAATTCCGACTGACCGTTCGGGAAAATCGCCAGCCGGCTCGTGACCGCAGGACCGGCCCCGGTGATCAGATCCGAATTCGACGGCGCGCCAGGCAATTGCCACTGAATGCGGCCATTATCGATGCGAACGGCATAGGCCCGATTATCCCGCGAAACGACATAGACCAGATCGCCCATAACGGTGGGGGTCCCGGTGACAGGCGCATCAAATTCCTGCCGCCAGATTGTGTCGCCGCTGGTCGGATTCAAGGCAACCAGTTCGCCAAAACCGGTGGTTGCAAACAATATTCCGTTGCCAAAGGCCAAGCCACCGCCGGTTGCGTCTTTGTTGCGGTCGGAGGCGGGCGTCAGATCGCGCGACCAAAGCGCGGCGCCAGACGTTGAAAAGGCGGCCACTGTAGCGCGGGCGTCCTGTGCGAAAACGCGGCCCTCTGCGATGATTGGGTCGCCGGAAATGCGATACCGGCGGCTATTTCCCGCGCCGACATTTGCAGACCAGACACGGGTCAGTCCCCTGGACAAGGCAGGATGCGTCACCTTGTGATCCGCACTGCCTCCGCGATGCGTCCAATTGGTGTGGTTTACCGTGCCCGGCAGAGAGATCGGTTGGCTGCCACTGACAGCCTCGCGCGGATTGGTCTCAATCGGTTCAATGATGTTGGCGGCGGCGGCAATCTCCTGGGCAGCCTCTTCGCCTTCGATGACCAGCGGGTCGCGTACATCCAGCCGCTTGCCGGGCAAACGCGGTTCTTCCTGACCGCAAGCCGACAGCAGAAGTGAGCTCAGAAGCACCATGTAAGGAAAGTTTTTCACCTGGCTGCCCCGTCCCTTCGTCTCAACTCAACCGCGCCGCAGACCATCAAAAGTCCGCAGGGCTACCACCGAGCGCAAAAATCAACTGTGTGAGCCTTTGTTGCAACCCCTGAGTGACCCCAGCCTCTTGCAACAGATCACGGGCTGACTGCAAAGCCACATCTTCCTGACCTTGTTCGATCTGGATCAACAAAGCCTGTTCCAGGCCCAGCACCCGGTAAGGCCGCCCCGGCGCGGTTATCTGCGCGACCAGTTCTTCACGCAATTGCAGCGGCACCGCATCGCCGAGCAGCAGCAATTTCAGCGCAGCCAAGTCCCGGTAGATTACACCCAGTTCCGCATCTGCGGTCAGTGGTTCCAATGCGGCGATAACGTTCTCTGCGTCTTCGTCTTGAGCTGCAGTCGCGCCGCGCATGAGGTCAACAATCGGCTGAACCTGCTCCGGTGCTTCGACGTCGGACAATTGCGCCAGTCGAACCTCCGCGTTTTCGGCATCCAGTGCGGCAACAATTTCGTCGCCCAACGCTTCGGCCGCGGCCTTTGACGTTGCCTTACGATATTCGTTCCAGGCCGCACCGCCGACGATAACAACGATGACAACGGCCGCGATCCAACCGTAGCGCCGGAACAAGTGCCACAACCTGTCGGTGCGCACCTCTTCGCTTACTTCGTCAATGAAGCTATCGGTCTGGCTCATTTAACTCTCCGGCCTCTTCTTGGGCGGCACTGTGGATCCCAAAACTGGCGCAGGTCATACAGCGATTTCAGCTCCGATGCAAAGACCCCAAGCATTGGCGGTAACTTGCTGACGCAGGTCTGAAATTCCGTACCGGGCTGGTCTTGCACCTGACGTAGGCAGAGATTAATCTGAACTACACAGTTTAGCGTACAACATTGTGACGATCCTGACATTTCGTTTCTGGGGCGTCCAAACGTAGGGATACTGACATGCGTCCGCTTTCGATTATCACAGCGTGCATCGTCATCATGGCGCTTTACGCCATTGTGTTCGAACGAGATCGGCTGCTGAATTTTGCAGGTAGCGGAGCGGTCGAAGCGTCTGAAACTTTGGCTGGCGACGCGGACCAGTCAGCGCCGGCTCAACAGGAAGATCCTGATGTGCGCCGGGTTCCGGTTGTCGCCCAGAAAATAGCAAGACAGTCCGTCGCGTCGGGCGTTCTTTTGCGAGGCCGGACGGAAGCCCATCGGCAGGTCGATGTTCGGGCAGAAACCGCCGGTCAGGTCGAATCGATGCCGCTGCGAAAGGGGTCGTTCGTCGAGGCCGGACAGCTTCTATGCCAACTCGACCCGGGCATTCGGCCGTCGCAGCTGGCCGAGGCCGAAGCGCGCCTGGCGGAAGCCAAAGCTGGATTGCCCGAAGCGATGGCTCGGGTGACAGAGGCGGAAGCACGCCTGGCCGAGGCATCAATCAATGATCGTGCCGCATCACGCCTGAACCAGGATGGCTTTGCTTCGGAAACCCGTGTTGCAGAGACTCAGGCTGCGGTTTCGACAGCGGAAGCTTCTATTCAATCCGCGCGTTCGGGCGTGGAAAGTGCGGCTGCGGGAGTTCAGTCGGCGGAAGCAATGGTGGCCACGGTTCAAAAGGACATCGACCGGCTGCGGATCACCGCTCCTTTCGCTGGCCTGCTTGAGACCGACACGGCAGAACTTGGCACTTTCCTGCAACCTGGCGAGCACTGCGCCACGGTGATTCAGTTGGACCCGATCAAGCTGGTGGGCTTTGTTCCGGAAACCGAAGTGGACCGGATCGAGGTGGGCGCCGACGCCCGCGCGCGCCTTTTGTCGGGCCGCGAAGTTCAGGGCAGCGTGACGTTCCTCAGCCGCTCTGCCGACATCAATACCCGGACCTTCCGGGTGGAGATCACGGTTACCAACGAGGACCTCTCGATCCGAGACGGGCAGACCGCAGAGATTGAAATCTCATCTGATGGGATTGAGGCGCATCTGATCCCCGCATCTGCCATGACACTGGACGATGCAGGCGTGATCGGCGTTCGTTACGTAACGGAAAACAAGCTCGCGGACTTCGCCCCCTTGACCGTTTTGCGGGATACAGTGGACGGAGTATGGGTCAGCGGACTTCCGGACCTGGTCGATGTGATCGTCGTCGGACAAGAATTTGTGGGTGACGGTGTGGCGCTGGCGGTGACCTATCGGGAGCTGTCTGAATGACCGGTATCGTCGATTGGGCCGCATCACGTGCCCGGATGGTGATTGCCTTCATCATCCTCTCGCTGCTGGCTGGCACCGTGGCCTATATCGGGCTGCCCAAGGAGGGCGAGCCGGACATTGAAATCCCGGCGGCCTTCATCAGTGTGCCCTTCCCCGGCATTTCCGCCGAAGATGCCGAGAAGATGCTTCTGAAGGTCATGGAAAACGAGATGACCGATCTCGATGGCCTGAAGGAAATGTCCGGCACAGCGTCCGAAGGATATGCCTTCCTAAACCTTGAATTCGAATTCGGTTGGGACAAAGAGGCGACCCTCGCGGAAGTACGTGCAGCCATGGACAAGGCGGAGGCCGAGTTTCCGGACGGTGCCGACAGCTACACCGTCGGCGAGTTCAATTTCTCCGAATTCCCGATCATTATCGTGAACCTGACAGGCAATGTTCCGGAACGTACCTTGCTGCGGGTCGCCAATGACCTGCAAGACCGCCTCAAAGGCGAAGAAGCCGTTCTGGACGCCGCACTGTCCGGTCACCGTGACGAAATGCTGGAAGTGGTGATCGATCCATTACGGCTGGAATCCTACAACGTAACGGCTGCCGAGTTGATCAATGTGGTGGTGAACAACAACCAACTGATTGCTGCCGGTGTGGTCGAGACGGAACAGGGGGCGTTCTCCGTCAAGATCCCGTCCTCATTCGACGAACCACGGGACGTTTATGAACTGCCCGTCAAAACCAATGAAGACCGGGTGATTACGCTTGGCGATTTGGCTGAGATCAACCTGACATTTGAAGACCGCGAAGGCACGGCCCGTTTCAACGGTGAAAACACGGTTGCGCTGCAGGTTTCCAAGCGAAAGGGCTACAACCTGATCGACACGGCCACTTTGGTGCGCGAGATCGTGGCGGAAGAAAAGCAAAACTGGCCTGAGGAACTGCAAGAGGCCATCATCGTCGGCACGTCGAACGACCAATCGTTCACCGTGGATTCGATGGTCAGCCAGTTGGAAGGCTCGGTTCTGACCGCCATAGCCCTGGTGATGATCGTGGTCTTGGCCTCGCTTGGCCTGCGCCCTGCCCTTTTGGTGGGCTTTGCCATTCCGACCTCGTTCCTGTTGTGCTTTGCTTTCCTGGCCGTAATGGGCATCAGCGTGTCGAACATCGTGATGTTCGGGCTGATCCTGGCTGTGGGCATGCTGGTCGACGGAGCCATTGTCGTTGTCGAATATGCCGACAGACGAATGTCCGAAGGCGAAGGCCCCATGCGGTCCTACGTCGAGGCCGCAAAACGCATGTTCTGGCCCATCGTCAGTTCAACCGCCACGACCCTTTGCGCCTTCCTGCCCATGTTGTTCTGGCCCGGTGTGCCGGGCGAGTTCATGGGCATGCTGCCGGTCACACTGATATTCGTCCTGTCGGCTTCGCTGGTCGTCGCGCTGATTTACCTTCCCGTCATGGGCGGCGTATCAGGCCGTTTGATCGTCTGGTCCGAGGCGGCACTGACCTGGTTCAGAAGCCTGAAATGGTACCAGCACATTTTGGTCACTTTGGGACTGGGTCTCGTTGCCGCGATCGCGGCAGGCCTCGCCGCAGGAGCCATGTACGTTCTGACATCCTACTGGGGCTGGGCAGCGATCGATCTGACAAAGGTATCTCTCTCCACAATCCTTGGCCTGGCAGCGGCCTTCGCACTGGGCGTGACGGTAGCGGCACCTGCTGCGGTGGGTGCTGGCATAGCGGCCGCGACGGTCATCTCGTTGATTGTCCTGACAGAGCGCGCGCTCAAGGCCCTCGCTATGCTGATTCTGCTGCCATTCACCGCGATCAGGAAATTATGGAAAGACCTCGTCAGCAAACCGGTTGTCGAACATGTGGAAGCGGGCAATCGGCGGTCCCTGTTCGGCAGGCTTATCTACGCCATCGCAGGCAATCCTGTGATGCCGCTGATCTCCATTGGCGCCGTCGGCATCTTCGTCGTCGCGACCTTTTCCTATTTCGGACAAAACAATAACGGTGTTGAGTTCTTCGTGACCACCGAGCCCGAACAGGCCATTGTCTATGTTCAGGCGCGCGGGAACATGTCGATCAGTGAAAAGGATGCGTTGGTTAAACAGGTCGAGGATATCATCCTTGATACGCCAGGAATTGACAGCGCCTTTGCCTTTGCAGGCGCCGGCGGTTTGAATGCCAACACGGGTGGTGCGTCCGGGCCACTCGACGCAATCGGACAGGTTCAGATCGAACTGACACCCTGGAACGAACGGCCACGGCAGCAGGGCGAATTGTGGGGTTTCTTCCGCACCGAACAAGTGGACCCCGCTTTCGACGGCGACACGGTCATCAAAAACCTGGAATCTCGGCTTGCCCAAGTTCCCGGTATCAAAACCGATGTGTTTGACCTGAGCCGCGGCCCCGCATCCGGCAAACCGTTGCACTTGCGGCTGGCGGGCGACAGTCTGGAAACGCTGGGCGAAGCCACCCGCATCGTTCGGGCAAAGTTCGAAGAGACCCCCGCGCTGATCGACTTTGAAGACACGCTTCCCCTGCCCGGGATTGATTGGGAAATCGACGTCGATGTTGAAAAGGCCGGGCGCTACGGCGCAGACGTGGCCACCGTTGGCGCCATGGTGCAGTTGGTGACACGCGGCATTCTGCTGGACACGATGCGTGTGGACAGTTCGGACGAAGAAATCGAGATCCGCGTGCGCCTACCGGAGCAGGATCGGGTTCTGTCCACGCTGGACACGCTGAAAGTCCGCACCACGGATGGTCTGGTGCCCCTGTCCAACTTCATCACCCGCAAACCCGTGGCAAAACTTGATCGGATCGATCGCGTGGACCAAAGCCGGGTCTATGATGTGAAGGCGGACGTGGCGCCAGGGTTATTCGTCGCCTCGAAAGACGATGCGACGCTCGCTGTTCTGCAACTCATGCCGGAAGAGGTTGGTGGCCCGCTGACCGCGCCAAACGGCGACCAATACTCCGTCCCAACCGGGCTGCAGCCCGTAGGGCTGACCCCCGACATCGATCAGATCCGCAATGACCTGCAGGCCGACACGCTACAGCTTTCGCCGATCACAGCCAACGAGCGGATTGCTCTATTGACGGAGTGGCTGGAATCGGAAACCCCGCTGCCACCTGGTATTTCCTGGGAATGGACCGGCGATCAGGAAGATCAGGAAGAAAGCGGCGCGTTCCTGCAGCAGGCCTTTGCGGGCGCATTGGGCCTGATGTTCATCATCCTGCTCGCTCAGTTCAACAGCTTCTACAATGCCACGCTCGTTCTGCTGGCCGTGGTTCTGTCGACAGCAGGCGTATTGATCGGGATGCTGGTGATGAACCAGCCCTTCTCGATCATCATGACCGGTACGGGCATCGTGGCGCTGGCGGGGATCGTGGTGAACAACAACATTGTTCTGATCGACACGTACCAGGAATATAGCCGCTATATGCCGCGGATTGAGGCGATCACCCGCACAGCGGAGGTTCGGATCCGCCCTGTTCTACTGACAACCATCACCACAATGGCCGGTTTGGCCCCGATGATGTTCGGCCTCAGCCTGGACTTCTTTGGCGGCGGCTACACAATCGACAGCCCGACAGCGCTGTGGTGGAAACAATTGGCCACCGCTGTGGTCTTCGGCCTGGGCATTGCGACCGTTCTGACCCTTGTCTTTACGCCGTCCATGCTTGCCTTGCGGGTTTGGGTCACCACCTATGCACGCTGGGTGGCCCGGGCGCTGGAAGCGCTATCGCTCGGGCGGCAAAGCCGTGCGGCACGCGACTGGGCCTTGCAGCGTGAAGCGCGCCGCATTCGGCACCCGGAGATCATCTGGGGCATGGCACCGCCGGATCAACCAGTGCCACAGTCGCTCTTTGGGACCCAAGATCACCTTGAACCGGAACCAATTCTTCCGGAGCCTGCCCCCGTCGCCGAAGACGCTCCCGCCGAGGCGGCTCGCGAAAGCCATGAACCTCGCCAAGATCCGGAGACCCCGGTTCGCGCCGCAGAATGACGCTACGGTCGGCCCTTACGCGTCTTTGAGGATACCGAGAGCCAAGGCATGAATGTCGGGATTTGCCGCAGCGACTACCCTGCCTCCACAATGGGCGGGCGCACCGTTCCAATCTGTCGCGATACCGCCTGCGGCTTCGATGACGGCGATCGGGGCGCAAATGTCGTAAGGATGTAACCCGGCCTCCACCACCAGGTCGATCTGACCGAGCGCCAGTAATCCGTATGCATAGCAATCGGTGCCATAACGGGTCAGTTGCACGTTTGAGGCCAGCCTATGGAACGCCACCCGCTCGGCCTCGGTTCCGACTTCGGGAAAGGTGGAGAAGAGTATGGCCTCTTCCAACGCCGTCGTCTGGCGCGTGACCAGTTGCGCCGGTCCGTGGGGCCCTGAAAAATCGGCACGGCCCAGACCACCGATCCATCTTTCACCAATATAGGGCTGATCGATCACGCCGAGGATTGGCCCAGTATCATCTGACACTGCAATCAAGACACCCCAAGTCGGGGTGCCGGAGACAAACCCCCGGGTGCCATCGATAGGGTCAATGACCCATGTCAGTCCGCTGGACCCTTCCGCCGCAGCAAACTCCTCGCCCAGGATGGCATCCTGAGGTCGCTCCGTTTGCAGGACCCGGCGAATTGCTGTCTCTGATGCTCGGTCGGCCAAAGTGACCGGATCGTAGCCCTGCTGCGCTTTATTCGCTGTCTCCAACTGAGACGAACGAAAATACGGTCGTATCGCCTGGCACGCCGCGTCAGCCGCGCGGCAAGCCACATTCACCAGTTCTTTGGCATCAGCCTCCCGTTCGGTCATTCATTGCCGCCCGGCAGGTCGGGCTTTCAAGCCGCGTCGCTCAGAACCCGGGCCAGTTCGAACAAGCGCCGACGCTGATTTTCCGGGATCGCATAATAGCAACGAACCAATTGCAATGCTTCCTTGTCCGCCAGCACATCGTTTGCCGCCAGGCTTTCGTCAGTCTCGGAAGCGTTGTCGCCCAGACCTTCGAAGAAAAAGCTGACCGGGACGCCCAAAGCCTCTGAGATATCCCAAAGACGCGACGCACTAATCCGGTTCATACCCGTTTCGTATTTTTGAATTTGCTGGAATTTAATTCCAACTTTGTCCGCCAACTGCTGTTGGGTCATCGCCACCATCCAGCGCCGATGGCGTACCCGCTTACCAACATGACTATCCACTGGGTGGGTCATACATTTTCCCCCGAAATGCCAACCACGACCTGTAGCGTCGACGACCTTATTACAGGACCGTTACCTATGTTAGGCATATCCACCTATCCGTTCTCGCTTACCACCGGGTCAGTTTATACACTCCCGCTGAGAGCTTGCATACGATTGAGAACAACTTTCAGCCTTAAAGTGCGTGAAAGGTGGAAATATACCGTTTCTAATTCGTGTTCAGCTTATTGGAATATCGCTCCATATGGCGCGAGTTTCGTTTAGGTTGAACGACATGAACAAGGGGCATTGAGGTTTGCGCGCCTATCAACTGACTTCACTTAACCAGCCGCCAGCGCTGCAAAATATCGGCGAAGTTTCGCCCAAGGCCAAGCAGGTCAAGCTGCGCATCCATGCCTGCGGTCTGAACTTCGCGGATTTGTTGACCGTCCAGGGCAAGTATCAGGAACGTCCACCCCTGCCGATGACCATGGGGATGGAAGTCGCTGGCACGATAGTCGAGGTCGGATCGGACGTTATTGACCTTCAGGTAGGTCAGCGCGTTGCGGTTTATTCAGGTCAAGATGGCCTGGCGGAGTATGGCTGTTTTGATGCCAATCGATGCCTCATATTGCCTGACTCGATGCCCTTCACCGACGCAGCCGCCTTCCAAATCGCCTACGGCACCTCGCATTTGGCTTTGGCCCACCGCGCGAACCTGCAACCGGGCGAACGGCTGGTTGTGACCGGGGCTGCTGGCGGTGTCGGCTTGACCGCGGTGGAGATCGGCGCACAGCTCGGCGCGGAAGTCGTGGCCATCGCCCGGGGATCCGACAAGCTGGCCATCGCGCAGAAGATGGGGGCTCATCACTTGATCGATGCCACCGCGCCCGACATACGGGACCAGATCAAAGCCCTAGGTGGAGCGAATGTTGTCTATGAAACGGTCGGCGATCCGCTCTTTCGCGACTGTTTTCGCGCTATGAATCCTTTGGGGCGGCTTTTGGTGATCGGCTTTGCAGGCGGGACAGTGCCGCAGATCCCCGCCAATCACCTGCTCGTCAAGAACATTACTCTGATCGGGCTGTATTGGGGCGGATACAGGAGTTTCGCACCAGACGAACTGACCGGATCGTTGAAGACCTTGTTGGAATGGTACGAAGCGGGCCGGCTCCGCCCACATGTCAGCCATGTCCTACCGCTGGAACGGGTCGAAGATGGATTGGAGCTTCTGCGGTCTCGCCAAGCAACTGGGAAGGTCGTTGTGACGCCCGTGCCTCACTCCTGATATTGCCATAGACTTGGCGCACCAACGTTGCCAAAGCCAGTTGTGCCGGGCCGGTCGCACGTGGGGCGACATAGAAGTTGATGTTGAAGCTGCGCAAGGCGGGAAGGCTGCCATTATGCAAGATGGGCTTGATGTAAGGTGGCTCCATCCCGTCCAGAACAACATGTATCGCCAGATCGGCACTGACACCTGCCTCGATCGCCCGGGTCGAATCCGACTCTATGGCCATCTGCCAGGCGATCCCCGCCTCATCCAATGCCCGCTGTGATGGCCCCCGAAAGACGCAATCCCCCTCAAACGCCAGCGGCAAGGGTCGTTTCCGCCAGGCCACACCGTCTGGCGCCCCGACCCAGATCAACGGCAGGGATCGCAGCGTTTCGCCGTCCTGGCCACATCCATCCTCGGTCGTAAGGATCATGTCGCACTCGCCATCGCGAAATTGCCGCAGCAGCTTTCGCGTATAGGACGCGAGCAGCCGCACCCGCATGCGCGGAAACTGCGCATTGAACTGCTTCAGTACCTTGGGCATGTGTTCCGTCGCGATGTCGTGGGGTACACCGAGCGTGATCTCCCCTTCGTAATCATCCGCCGTCAGCCGCATGATGGCCTCATCGTTGAGGTCGAGCATCCGCCGCGCATAGCTCACCAGTTGCTCGCCGGCCGCCGTCAGAGACACAGATCGCGCAGATCGATCCAGCAAGGGCACGTCCAGCGCCTCTTCCAGGCGTTTGAGCTGCATGGAAACGGCTGACTGCGTGAGGTTCACCTGGGCCGCGGCACGGGTCACCCCGCCGCTGTCGGCCACCGCGACGAAAGAGCGCAAAGCGGTTAGATCGAGATTTCGCAATTCATCACCATCCTTGATGCAATATATCAGAAACATTCGTTTTCAATATTGATCACATTCAGCCATATACATCAACATAAATGATCGGACGCCGATCAAGACCCACAATTCTTGAAAGGACATATGATGACCACGCTCGACATCTTCCTCACCCGGTACCACCGGATTTTTGCCGCACCGAAACTGCTGCGGCGTGCTTTTTTGGCTTATCAGGTAGCGCGCGAACGGCGTGAACTGGCGGATTTGGACGCACACATGCTCAAAGATGTTGGACTGTCGTCCGATGATGTGCGGGTTGAAGCCAACCGCTCTGTATGGGATCTTCCATCCCAGCGTCTGTGACCTCAAACAAGGGCTCCAAATGACGCTTCCACGATCACAGGCTGTTTCCCCACCAATTCGAACGGTTTTGGTGGGGAAAAGCTTGAAAGACCTCCCCTTGTCACCGATATTGATCTGGTGTGCGCGGGGGGAGGCCTCGCGATAATGTGGAAGTGAAATTGGAGGCCTAAATGGCAGAGTACCAGACAATGCGGACAGGCGTTGCCGGCGTCCGGTCTGCACAGATTGACGAAGGGCTACGCGCCCATATGAATAAAGTCTACGGCACGATGTCCGGCGGGCTGGTTATCACGGCGCTTGCCGCCTGGGCCATCGCTGGATTGTCCGTGACGTCGACACCGACCGCGTACCAGATTGGCGCTGAACGTTACCTGACCGATCTCGGCTACACATTGTACGCCACGCCGGTGAAATGGGTACTGATGTTTGCACCGCTGGCATTCCTGTTCTTCGGCTGGGGTGCCCTGATGCGCCGCGGGTCCGCTGCCACAGTCCAGTTGGGCTTCCTGGCCTTTGCTGCCGTGATGGGCATCTCCATGGGCACCGTCTTCATGGTGTTTACGCCTTACTCCATCGCTCAGACCTTCCTTGTGACAGCCATCGCCTTTGCCGGTCTCAGCTTGTGGGGATACACCACCAAGAAAGACATCTCCGGCTGGGGTTCGTTCCTGATCATGGGCGTGATCGGCCTGGTTGTCGCAATGATCGTGAACATCTTCCTGCAGTCGCCTGTCATGATGATGGCGATCTCGGCCATCGGTGTCCTGATCTTCGCCGGTCTCACCGCCTACTACACGCAGGACATCAAGAACACTTACGTGGCCCACGCTGTGCACGGCGATCAGGAATGGCTCGACAAGGCCGCCTATGATGGCGCGCTGAGTCTCTACATCAGCTTCCTGAACATGTTCCAGTTCCTGCTGATGTTCATGGGTCAGCAAGAATAACATCCGGCAATGTCGTGATGCATGTGGCCGGGCAAACGCCCGGCCATTTTCTTGCTTAAGTTCTACGTTGCATCTGAATGGCCGGGAACCGGATGGCGCGGGCCAACGTTATCTCAACAGGCCCCAAGGTCACAAATCCCAACGACTGATAAAACGGCACCGCCGTCCTGGTCGCCATACAATCGAACAAAGTAGTCCCAACAGCCTCGGCGTCGGCCATGGCACGGGACAAGAGCGCCCGGCCAATCCCCCGCCGCGCCATCCGGTGATCCGTCACCACATGGCGAATGTCCGCGCCTCCGCGTTGGCGCCTATGGCGCGTCCAGCCGCCAGCACCCACAATGGCCCCGTCGCCCGTTTCCGCCACATAATAGCTCCCACTTGTCAGCAATTCCGGCTTTGCCCGGCTGAGCAGCGGAACAGCCGTAACCAGCAGCGATGGCGGATAATCGGCCTTTATTAAGGCCGGGTAGGATCGCGACAACAGGGCATCCACCGCCGCCATGTCGCGAGCGGTCGAGAGCCGTATAGTCAGCCTTAGATCCGTCTCAGTCATCACTCAGCCTTTGCCCCTGTCCCCAGATAGCGGCACATCCGCTCAGCGCAACCTACTCACGGCCCTGACCGTACAGCCTGCGCGGCCCCGGGGGCTCCGCCCCCGCAGCATGGCGTCCCGGGGCATTTATGCCCCGGGTCCGCTGGATCACGCCCGCAAACAGAGATTGAGCCCCCGCAATCGATCCCATACACCCAAGCAAAGCAAATGAGGGAGGGCATCATGCCAGACGATCAGCATTCCGGCGTCAGCTACGGCTTCGACACGCTACAAATTCATGCCGGGGCACGCCCCGACCCCGCAACCGGAGCGCGCCAGACGCCAATCTACCAGACCACGGCCTATGTCTTTCGCGATGCCGACCATGCTGCGGCGCTTTTCAATCTGCAGGAAGTCGGCTTTATCTATTCCCGCCTGACCAATCCAACGATTGCCGTTTTGCAGGAACGGGTGGCCACGCTCGAAGGCGGCGTAGGCGCGGTCTGCTGCTCCTCAGGACACGCCGCCCAGATCATGGCTTTGTTCCCGCTGATGGAGCCCGGGCGCAATATCGTCGTCTCAACGCGCCTTTACGGCGGCACCGTCACCCAGTTCAGCCAGACGATCAAACGGTTCGGCTGGTCGGCGACTTTCGTCGATTTTGATGATCTGGACGCCGTAAAAGCCGCGATCAACGACGACACCCGCGCCATCTTCTGCGAATCTATCGCGAACCCTGGTGGCTACATTACAGACCTTGATGCCGTCGCGGCGGTGGCCGAAGCCGCAGGCCTGCCCCTCATTGTCGACAATACCTCGGCCACACCGTACCTCTGCCGCCCGATCGAGCATGGTGCGACCCTGGTGGTGCATTCCACGACCAAGTACCTCACGGGCAATGGTACAGTCACCGGCGGTGTGGTGGTGGATAGCGGTACATTCGATTGGACGGGCAGCGGCAAATTCCCGTCGCTTAGCGACCCCGAACCCGCCTACCACGGCCTGAAATTCCACGAAACGTTCGGCCCCCTGGCCTTCACCTTCCACGGCATTGCGGTTGGACTGCGTGATCTTGGCATGACCATGAACCCCCAGGCCGCACATTATACACTGATGGGGATCGAGACGCTGAGCCTGCGGATGGAACGCCACGTAGCAAACGCGAAACGCCTGGCTGAGTGGCTGGAAAAAGATCCACGGATCGAAGGCGTCACATATGCCGGTCTTCCCTCTTCGCCCTACTATGATCGGGTCGAAAAGATCTGCCCCAAAGGCGCAGGGGCTCTCTTTACCGTAGCGGTCAAGGGCGGGTACGAGGCTTGCGTGAACCTTGTCGATAGTCTTGAAATCTTCAGCCATGTGGCAAATCTGGGCGATGCGCGGTCGCTGATCATTCACTCCGCCTCGACAACCCACCGCCAACTCTCTGCCGAACAGCAGGAAGCTGCGGGCGCCGGCCCCGGTGTGGTCCGTCTGTCGATTGGCATTGAGGATGCGGACGATCTGATCGCGGATCTCGATCAGGCCCTATCAAAAGCAACCAACTAAGCGTCATGCGAGTTACTTGAAATCAAAAAATTTCAACGCGTTGGGTGATCTGCGCGCATCTCGCCCGACGATTGAAGGCTCGCCCCCATCAGGCGAGCCTTCAATCCCAATTAGTTCGCAATGTCCGCAGGCTGACCGGTTTCGAACATGGTCCGAGCCTGGCGACGCCACTCGCGCTTTTGAGCGATCAACAGGTTTGACCGGGTCGGCGTGGCCAAAGCTGGGCCCTCAACGTCCGTTTCGGCGACTGCTTCCCGATCCGTTGGCGGACCCACCGGCACCGGTTCTGTCACCGTGATTTGCTCCAAAAACGGTTCCGGCTGTGGTACTTCCACCGATTGACCAGTGGCTGCGGCCACGCTGATTTCGTAAGGTGTCAGAGAGCGATCCACATCGGCCGTTGCTTCCAACTGGTCAGCCGTTCGCTGACGTTCCGCCCGTTCGGCAGCCCTGCGATCAAAGGCAGGCTGCGCAGGTGCCGGAGCAGGCGCAGACACCACATCTTGCCCCGGTTCATCCGAGAAACGGCCACCCATAAATGGCGCGCGATCAGGGGATGCTGCCTGCCCCTCGCCCGTGGATGCGGTAACTGGCAATGGATCCACCGGGACCAACCACGACAGCACAAATCTCCCCGAAAGCTGGTTTTCCCTCTGTCGGGCGGAAACGGATTTGATGGCACAATTGCCGAACTGACCATAGATTTCGTCGCAACCGACCTGGGCCGCCCCGTAAAGCTGGGCGATCGCGTCGTCTTGATCTTCCCACCCGATCGCACCGGCGGTGTCGACGTCATAATCGAACGACTTTTCATTCAGGATTAGCTCAGTCGATCCCGGCACCGGCCCAACCGGTTGGGTTTGGACAAAGTTCATCCGGGTTGTGACGTTGTAGATCGTCCCTTCCACGGAACTGGCCGAAAATCGGCTCGGACTACAAGCATTGGCCAGAACCTGGCGCATCAGATCGCAGTCCCGCTCCGCCACCCGCGCAATGCGGGCCTGGACAAAAAGATCCAGCAACTCCGCTTCGGGCAGTTCCTCGCCATCCGCCAACAGATCAGTGATGTCGACCCGCCGCACCACGGTGGCCGACCGATTATCAGCGAAATCTCTGGAATTTACATGTGCTTCGATATCGGTTTGGCGCGCTTTGCCGCCATCTTGCGTTCGGATGGTGAGCGTTCGATCCGCAGTCTCAAAAGCGCCAGACGGATTCCGAATGTCTTCCAACTCTGACATGGCGTTCATCATCGGAGCGACCTGGCTGAAAAAGATCAGACCGGGTGCGAGGTAAATCAATCCATAAATGCCCAGGGATAAGACCCCGAATATCACCAATATTCCCGTTCCGCCGCGTCCCATCCGCTAGTTCCCTCCGCCCAACGCGACACCCTGCAGGTTGCCGCCAGAGACCCGCATGGCCAAAGCGCGAACTTTGCCCCGAAACTCATCCCGAAAATCTGCAGCCGTGCCGCGGGTGATCGTCTCACCCGACACATAGAGAAGCGTTTTTTCCTGAAGGTCGCGGAATGGAACCAACTCCGTTTCGTCCGTTGGCAAGGGTCCGACCAAGAAGACCGGTCCGTTCTCATAGCCCACGCGTGTCGTTGTGGCCGGGATGCCAAACTGCCCTTTGAACCAAACGTTGTAGCGCCGCTCCATCTCTTGCCAGTTCGAAATCGTCTCTTCTGCTTCCTCTTTGGAAATGACCCCAATCTTTACAGATGACAGGAAAACCGGATTGACCAGCGGTCGGGTGACCGGACTGATCTTGCAGTCTACAAGCTGCTCTTTCAGCAAAGCTTGCACCGGTGTTCCGCTGGGCAGACCAGAGATGGCAGCCACCCGACCGCCAATCATTGAGACACCTGTTACTCTGGCGCCGGGTCGCAAATGCACGTTCCACAGCGTCTTCGCACCACTATGCAGAACCAGATGAACCGGATATTCGGTTTCGGACACGGCGATATCCACACCCTCCAACTCAAAGCTGTTGGGATAGACCGGAACCTCCGCCCGTCCGTCGCTTTGCAGATCCTTCAGGAAATTCTCTGTGCGTTCCTGCAGTTGTGCGTCACTGTAGATGTAGGTCTTGGTGTCGAGGCCCCGCCCCATAGCGACTAGGTTCACGACTCGGCTGCCCTGTTCGGGCGGGCTGAAGCGGCAGAACTGCTGAGGCTCAACAGGGATCAGCGCAATCGGCGGGGCTGTCGCACCAGACCTGCGATGCCCATCCAGTACCTTGCCGACAAAAGCCGCGGTCAGATGCTCGGTTGCCGCAATAGGGCCGCGCGCTTGAGGGACACCGGACTTGTCAACGACAAACGTATTGGGGTCAGACCGGTCGCCCTGCACCGCCCCGCCCGTGCTGGCGACAAGCCCGCTCTGTCCTAGCGGGATGCCCACATCGGGCAGGTCAAACGTTCGCCCGCCAAGGAGTACGATTCCACCAACGAGTCCCGCAAAGACCAGCAGTAAGACGCGCCCGTCCATAAAACAGCCCCAACCAGGTTAGAAATTGCTTGCCGTAAAGTGCGCACCAAAGGTGGCAAGGTTTGGGCAAACCTGGGGTAATGTCGCGCAGGTTGACGCGACTGGGCCGTTGCTGAACCGGCAGAAACACACGCAACGTCGCATTATGTGGAGGGATTTGTTTCATCCCCTATTATCATGTATAACCCTGTCGAATGACGAGGGACTTTGTCCCGGGGGACCAAACTCGGTAAGCCGTAGATATGATTATTCGTTTTGCGCTGAACCTCACCTCTGAGGCGATCACGCTGTTACACCACTCTGATGGTGGCTGGTGGGGCCTGGGTAAGGCGGAATTTGACGACCCTAACTTCGGCCAAGCCTTGGCTGAACTGCAGCAGTTGAGCGAACGGATTGGCGGCCCCGATGTTGCCACAAAACTGATCCTTCCGAATTCGCAGATATACTACACAAACGCCCCGGCTGCCGGAAATGACGCGGAAAACGCCGCACGTGTGGACGAAGCGGTCGACGGCGCAACGCCTTACGCGCTTAAAGACCTGGTGAAAGACTATCGGGTGGATGGGGATCGGCTGCAAATCGCGGTGGTCGCTCAACAAACCCTGGATGAAGCCGAGACCTTTGTCGCGAAACATGGGTTTAATCCGGTTTCCTTCGCAGCTGCCCCCGATACAGCTGAGTTTGCGGGAGAGGCCTATTTCGGTCTGACCCGCGACGCTGATACTTTAGGCATAGAGGCGGAGCGGGCAGAGACCGCTTTCGCCGTTGCAGGCCAACTGGATCAGGCTGCTCTCTCGGCGCTGATCGCAGAGGGTTCGGAACGGGCCTCCGGGGCGGCTAAAGAAATCAACTCCCCGCAAGTGGCAAGCACCCTCGCCAAGACAGATGTGCAGCAAGTCGAAGCGATCTCCGTCCCCGCAGAAGAAAAACCGGTTTCAGATCAGGAACTGATCGACACCGAATCCGCAGTGGCAGAGGATGAACCAGCCACCGAAACTGTGGACGAACTCACCGCATCCGCCAGCCCCGAGAACACGTTGGCCGA
>JBCBGY010000050.1:22454-23724 GCA_038526275.1 Pseudomonadota bacterium
CCGAGCCCGAAGAGGATGCCACGCCTGTATCCTTCTCTACAATCCGCCGGCGCGAACCTGCTTTGACCGCGCCCCAGGGGCCCGATGAAGATCCTGGTGCCATCCCGAGCACCGTCAAGCTAGGCGGAGCGTCCCGGTCGGACTCAGATCCGGTGGAACCCAGCACCATCCCTGTGCCGGGTGCGTTACAGCGCGCTTTGGCAGAACGGGCCGCCCGGGCTGCTGCCATGTCACCGCCGATCGATCAGGGCGCGGACAAGAGCACGCACAGCCGATTTGGGAAAGCTGGCGCCGCACCGTTTGGCGATTTGGACTTGAGCGCACCGGCCCCGAAAAAAAGCAGGCTTGGCCTGATGATGACGGTTGGACTGTTGGGCATCCTGGCTGGCGCGGGTGTTTGGTCAAGCCTTTGGCTGACATCGGGTTCTGAGGATGCCGAACTTGTCGCAGAGAGCCAGATTTCAGACACTGTTGGCACCGCACCGACCGTGGCAGACGCCGTCATGCCACCTGCAGAGCCAATTGTGACACCTGACGTCAATGACGTACAGTTGGCGAGCCTGTCGGAAGCACCAACCTCATCTCGACCTAATCTACCGACTGTAACGGAACCTGAATTTGTCGATGAGCCCGAACTCGTTGACCAACCCGACCTGGCAGAAAACCCTGAGCCAGTGGTCGAAGAAGACTTGGCAGAAGAGCCGGAATTGGTTGAAGAACCGGGCCCAAAGGATGATCCGGCCATAGATGTCGCTGTGGCCGCTCCGAAGCTCGAAACTGTTGAAGAGGAACCACTTTCCGACGACAGCGATCTGGATTTGGTCGATGTAGAGCCAGTCGTTCCAACTTTTGCAGAGGTGGAAACGGCCTACCAGGAAACGGGCATTTGGCAGCAGATCCCGGCTCGGTATTTCTTGCCCGAAGAAGAAGAGGTGGAGAGCCTCTATGTCACTTCAATCGATCCCGAACTAGATCTGCGCGATGCCATTGCCCTGCCGGATATCGCCCTGAAGCCTACCGATACAGCGCTTGGCCCTGTGGCCAACCCGACCCCAGCAGATACGCCAATTGTTCTTGTAGAACCGACCCCCGAAGGCACCTTGGCCCCGGAAGGTCACATGGTATTCGCTGGGCAGCCTGAGATTGTGCCACCGCGCCGGCCCGACGGCGTAGGCGACCCGGTGATCGAGCCCGAGCCAAATGTTGGGCAAGATCTATCGAGCTATACGCCAAGGCAACGCCCGGCAAATCTCTTGGAACAGGTCGAACG
>JBCBGY010000051.1:0-23439 GCA_038526275.1 Pseudomonadota bacterium
TGTTTCGCTACAAGGATTTGGCCGGGTGGTGGTCCAATCCTCACCACGAGCGAACGGGTGGCGTTCGGAAGGCGAACCCAACCGCTTGGCAACCTGCGTCAAAACCGATCTGGTTTACGGAATATGGCTGTGCGGCGTTGGACAAGGCGACCAACCAGCCGAACAAGTTCATCGATCCGAAGTCATCAGAAAGCAACTTGCCCTATTTCTCGAAGGGGGCGCGCGATGATCTTATCCAGGCGCAGTATGTCCGCGCCATGGATCGGTACTGGGGAGATGCCGCCAACAATCCGGTATCCAATCTTTACGGCGGACCGATGGTCGACATGGAGAATGCTTTTGTCTGGGCCTGGGATGCGCGACCTTACCCCAACTTTCCCGGCAACACGGTCTTGTGGTCAGATGGCGAGAATTACGCGCGCGGGCATTGGCTGAATGGGCGCACGTCGAACGAGACTTTGGCGGCGGTTGTGGCAGAGATTTGTGCGCGGGCAGGTCTGAGCGAGGTGGATGTCAGTGGCCTTTTCGGCCTTGTGCGAGGCTACTCGGTCAATGACCTGAGTGGCGGCCGGGCTGCGTTGCAACCTTTGATGCTGGCCTACGGGTTTCAAGCCATCGAACGTGACGGGGTGCTGCAGTTTCGAATGCGTGACGGAGTGGCCAAAGCCGTGCGCGAGACTGGTTCCCTGGCTTTCGTGTCCGATATTGGGTCCGATATCGAGACCGTTCGTGCCCCGGAAGCAGAAACGGCGGGACGGGTACGATTGTCTTTCATTGAAGCCGACGGTGACTTTGAAGCGCGGTCTGCCGAGGCCATTTTCCCTGATGAACAGGCATTCGCCGTGTCCCATTCGGACATTCCGCTTATTCTGAGTCGGGCCGAGGCCCGGGCTATTGTCGAACGGTGGCTGACGGAATCCCGCATTGCGCGCGACACCGCACGATTTGCCTTGCCGCCTTCGGATGTGGCGCTGGGGGCTGGGGATGTGGTGAGAATCCATCCCTCCGGATCCAACTACCGGATCGATTCCGTGGAACTGGCGGAGGCGCGGATCGTTGAGGCTGTTCGGGTGGAGGATGAGATCTATGCTCCGAGCCCCGGTTTGGAAGAAGAGGTTGCGCCGCGCCCGCACGTGCCAGCTATGCCGGTCGAGCACCAGTTTCTGGATTTGCCGCTGCTGACCGGCAACGAGGTGGCGCATGCCCCCCACCTAGCTGCTGCCGCGTCGCCTTGGACGGGACCTGTGGCTGTATATCAGGGCTTGTCCGACAGCGGATACGTTTTGAATACCGAGATTGAACGCCCTTCGATCATTGGAGAGACGTTGAGCGACCTGCCAGAGGGGCCTGTTGGCCTGTGGGATCGCGGAAACGTTTTGCATCTGGAAGTGATTGGCGGTGGTCTGTCTTCGGCGGAGCGGGGTGATGTTCTGAACGGGACGAATGCCTTGGCTCTGGGCGATGGCAGCGCCGCCAATTGGGAAATTGTCCAGTTCGCTGAGGCGGATTTGGTGGCCGCCGACACCTACGAACTACGCGGGCTTTTGCGCGGGCAGGCGGGGACCGATGCGACAATGCCAACCGTTTGGCCCGCCGGGAGCCGGGCTGTGCTATTGGATGGTCGCCCGCAGCAGATTGACCTGCCTGTTTCGGCCAGGGGGCTTGATCGTCACTATCGTATTGGTCCTTCTGCCTTAGCGTATGATGCCCCGTCCTACGAACTTGATGTGGTGGCTTTTGAGGGTATCGGACTACGTCCCTATGCCCCGGTTCATTTGCGCGGCGCGCGAGATGTTTCTGGCGATCTGCATGTGCGTTGGATCCGGCGGACCCGGATTGATGGCGACAGTTGGGCCGGGTTTGAGGTGCCGTTGGGGGAAGGTGCCGAACTGTACCTGATCAAGGTCGTCTCGGCTGGCACCGCGCTGCGTACCGAACTCGTTGGTACGCCAAGTTGGACCTATTCCGCCGTGGATCAGGCGAGCGATGGGGTAACCGGCCCTTTTGATATTCAGGTTGCACAGGTTTCGGACCGTTTCGGTCCTGGCCCCTTCAGGAGGATTACGATCAATGACTGAGACCGCTCGATTGAGCCTGCCCCTGGTGCAAGCCGCACAGGCGCAGAAACATGTCACCGTAAACGAGGCGTTGGCCCGATTGGACGGGTTGGTCCAGTTGCGGATCGTTTCGCTGGATCTGACCGCACCACCGACACCGGTGGATGGCGCAGTTTATGCAGTTCCCGCTGGCGCATCAGGCGATTGGTTCGGGCAAGACGGAGCCCTGGCGCTGGCGATTGGCGGTGGTTGGGAGTTTGTGACGCCAGAGTCTGGATGGACTGCTACGCTGATTGCGGATGGGCGCCAGGTGCAATGGTCTGGAACGACCTGGGAGACCGTTCCATTGGCCCAGTCGACGAGTGGTGCGTCAGCCGGGTTCGAAATCTTGAGTTTCGAACATGATGTGGCGGCTGGTGCCAGCGACATAACGGCGATTTCGATTCCGGCGAACGCCATGGTATTTGCGGTGTCCGCCAGAGTGACCTCAACGATCACCGGATCATTGAGCAACTGGCAGATGGGGACAGGCGGCGCGAGCGACCGGTTCGGGTCTGGCCTGGGCCCTGGCATGGGATCTTTCGCGAATGGCGTGCTGTCGCAGCCATTGACTTACTATTCCGATACCCCATTGGTCCTCACGGCCGAAGGCGGGACGTTCGACGGAGGCGGGCAACTTAGCATTGCGATCCACTATATGCGCTTTGCGCTGCCGGAGGTTTGATGCGACCGGTTGTCTTCACGGATGTGGCGTTCGCCGCCCGGGCATTGATGGCATTGCCGCCGGATCAGCGGGCGCACCGCGCCGCCCGGTTGGTTCGGCAAGCTGCCGTTGCGGACCGATACCGTCGCCGATTTGGGAAAGCCCACCCGGCTTGGGGCAATGGCAGCCTTCTATCGGCGGCCACGAGGTTGCCCAGATCCCCGATCGAGAGTTTCGAGGATCCTGACTATTGCACCTGTTTTTCGCTCGTCCTTCGTGCGTTGCTCCGTGATCGCCGAAATCACTTAGCTAGCGCGGTAGCGGCTTAGGTCGACAACATCGTGTGTTGGTCGAAGATTATGTCACGCGAGCATTGTCATTGGGTTTTCCAGATTGGCGACAATGGCGGCCAGTAACTGAGCCCCAAGGGCGCCATCAATGACACGGTGATCGACGGACAAAGTGACCGACATGACGGTGGCTGTTGTTAGGTCGCCGTCCGCACTGACCACGGGCTTTTTGACACCTGCACCTACGGCAAGGATCGCACCGTGCGGCGGATTGATGACCGCGTCGAAATTGTCGATGCCGAACATGCCCAGGTTGGAGATCGCAAAGCTGCCACCTTGATATTCGTGCGGCGCGAGTTTGCGGTCCCGGGCCCGGCTGGCCAAGTCCTTCATTTCCTTTGAGAGAGCGGAGAGTGACTTCATCTCGGCGTCTTTCAGGACCGGCGTGAAGAGGCCACCTTCGATGGCCACGGCCACGGCCACATCGGACGGTTTGAGTTTTAGCGTCCGGTCACCGGCCCAAACCGCGTTGGCTTCCGGCACCTCTTGAAGGGCAAGGGCGCAAGCTTTGATGATGAAGTCGTTGACCGAGAGCTTCACCCCTTTGGCTTCCAGTTGCTTATTGAGTTGCGACCGGAAGGCCAGCAGAGCATCGAGTTGGATGTCACGTCGCAGATAGAAATGCGGGATGGACTGTTTCGCTTCGGTCAGGCGGGCTGCAATGGTTTTGCGCATCCCGTCGAGGGCAACCTCTTCGAACTCCCTGTCGGCATAGGTTTTCAGAATGGCCTCGGTGGAAGGACCTGTAGGTACTGCCGTGGGTGCGGGTGCGGCTGCGGGCGTTGCTGGTTTTGGGGCGACGGTTGCGTTTTCGACATCGGCTTTCACGATGCGTCCGTGCGGACCGGAGCCTTTGATTTGAGCCAGATCGAGCCCCTTGCTCGCCGCGATCCGGCGGGCCAGAGGTGAGGCAAAGATCCGGGTGCCGTTTGCAATGGGAGCGGCTGGTGCAGGCGTCGGAGCGGCGGCCGCCTCGGAGCCCCCGCTGGGGGCCGCCTCCGCGGCCGCGTCGGACGCCGCTGGCGCCTCCGGTGCAGGTGAAGGCGTGGCGCTGATATCGTCGGCGGATTCGCCATCGGCCAGCAAGATGGCGATTGGGCTGTTGACCTTCACGGCCTCGGTGCCTTCGGCCACGAGGATCTTTCCGATCACGCCTTCATCGACGGCCTCAAATTCCATTGTGGCTTTGTCGGTTTCGATCTCGGCCAGAAGGTCGCCAGAACTGACTTCATCGCCTTCCTTTACCAGCCATTTGGCCAAGGTGCCTTCTTCCATCGTGGGCGAGAGGGCGGGCATAAGGATTTCTGTTGTCACGTGTCGCACTCCTCGATGCGCATTCTGCTGAACGGGCCGTCTATCCATTGCCCGCGGGACCGGGCAAGGTATGCGGCCAATATCGTGTTTAGGTTGGCGCGGGCATGGTCAAGTCGGTGTTCGATCGTGTGACGAGGGGCGACGTCTTCGCCCAGAAAGCTCTCGTCCACCGTCAGTCCGATGAGGCGGTTTCGGTTCTTGAGGATCAACTCAATCGACCGACCGGACTCTATGACTGCGATGCTCACCAACTCCATCAGCCGTATCACCGATAGGTGACCTGTTTCACTGCGGCGATCACTTCGTCGGTCGTGACAAGCGCCAGCTTTTCCAGATTGGCGGCATAGGGCATGGGCACATCCTTCCCGGCGCAGTTCAGAACCGGCGCGTCGAGATAGTCAAACGCATGGGTCATGATGTAGGCGCTCAGGTGGTTGCCGATGCAGCCGACCGGGAAACCCTCTTCGACGGTCACACAGCGGTTGGTCTTTTGCACGCTGGCGATGACCGTTCCATAATCGAGCGGACGGAGCGTGCGAAGATCGATGACCTCGGCAGAGATCCCTTCTTCTGCCAGCTTTTCTGCAGCTTCCAAGGCGTAGCCCATGCCAATGCCAAAGCTCACGATGGTGACGTCAGTGCCTTCGCGCCAGATCCGGGCCTTGCCGAAGGGCACCGTATAGTCGTCCAACACCGGTACGTCGAAGCTGCGACCGTAGAGGATTTCGTTCTCCAGGAAGATCACAGGGTTCGGATCGCGGATCGCCGATTTCAGCAAGCCCTTGGCATCAGCGGCCGAGTAGGGCATCGCAACCTTCAGGCCAGGAATGCTCGCATACCAGACGGCATAGTCCTGGCTGTGCTGGGCCCCAACCCGCGCTGCCGCCCCATTCGGGCCACGGAACACCATCGGGGCCCCCATCTGGCCGCCGGACATGTAAAGCGTTTTGGCCGCAGAGTTAATGATCTGGTCAATGGCCTGCATCGCGAAGTTGAAGGTCATGAACTCGACAATCGGCTTTAGGCCACCAAAGGCCGCGCCGACGCCAATCCCGGCAAAGCCATGTTCTGTGATCGGCGTGTCGATCACCCGTCGGTCACCGAATTCGTCGAGCAAACCCTGGCTGACCTTGTAGGCCCCTTGATATTCGGCGACTTCCTCGCCCATCAGATATACCGTTTCGTCCCGGCGCATTTCTTCCGCCATGGCATCGCGCAAGGCTTCGCGCACGGTCGTCGATTTCATCTCGGTTCCCGCAGGAAGGTCCGGCTCAACCGGAGCCGGGGCAGGCGCGGCTGCAACTGCTGGTACTGGAGCTTCAGCTTGCACTGGCGCTGAGGCCGTGCCGTTCGCCACCGGGGCAGGGGCGGCGTCAGCGCTTTCGCCGTCTTCGACCAGGATCGCAATGGGGGTGTTGACCTTTACAGCTTCGGTGCCCTCGGCGATCATGATCCGTCCGATGATCCCTTCATCGACGGCCTCAAATTCCATCGTGGCTTTGTCGGTCTCAATTTCAGCGATGATATCGCCGGACGACACGGTATCGCCTTCCTTCACCAACCACTTTGCCAGGGTGCCTTCTTCCATCGTGGGAGAGAGCGCTGGCATCAAAACTTCTATTGCCATGGATCGACTTCCTCGTTTCGTCCGCTTTGGCGGGTGCACATTGCCTGCGTCACCCAAGCAAAATGGGAGGCTCGACGGCCTCCCTTTGGCTCACGCGTAAATGTCGGTGGTCAGTTCCGACAAGGCGGGCTCTGGGCTTTCCTTGGAGAATTCCGCGGCCTCGTTCACGATGGCCTTGATCTCCTTGTCGACCTCTTTCAACTCGTCTTCGGTCGCATGTTTCCCGGTCAGAAGCATTTCACGCACATGTTCGATTGCGTCGCGCTGTTCGCGCATCTTCTGTACTTCTTCCCGCGTCCGGTACTTGGCCGGGTCCGACATGGAATGCCCGCGATAGCGATAGGTCATGACCTCCAGGATATAGGGGCCCTTACCGGCGCGGCAGTGTGCGATGGCCTTCTCGCCCGCGGCTTTTACGGCCAGTACATCCATCCCGTCGACTTCTTCGCCCGGGATGCCGTAGGCAGCACCGCGTTGCCAAAGGCTTGGTGACTTGGTCGAACGTTTGACACTGGTGCCCATAGCGTACTGGTTGTTTTCAATGACGAAAATCACCGGCAGGTCCCAAAGTTCGGCCATATTGTAGGTCTCGTAGACCTGACCCTGATTGGCCGCGCCATCGCCGAAATAGGCAAACGTAACCCGGTCATTGCCCAGATACTTATCCGCAAAGGCCAAACCGGCGCCAATCGGAACCTGCGCGCCAACAATGCCATGGCCGCCGTAGAAATGCTTCTCTTTCGAGAACATATGCATCGAGCCGCCTTTGCCCTTGGAATAGCCGCCTTCGCGCCCGGTCAGTTCGGCCATCACGCCCTTCGGGTCCATCCCGCAGGCCAGCATATGGCCGTGATCACGGTAGGAGGTGACACGTTTGTCGCCTTCATCCGCTGCGGCTTCCAACCCGACAACCACAGCTTCCTGGCCGATATAAAGGTGACAGAAGCCGCCGATCAAACCCATGCCGTAAAGCTGGCCCGCCTTTTCTTCGAACCGGCGGATCAACAACATTTCGCGGTAGTAGTGGAGGAGATCTTCTTTCGAAACGTTGGGCTTTTTCGTCGTCCTTCGTGCCGCCATGGCAGGCTCCCGTCGAAATAGTTTAATATTAAACCAACCTTTAGCCGAGCCTTGCGGGATTGCCCACCTCAAATTGTGCGAAGGTCACCGGAAAACGATTTCATCCGACCGGATCAGGCCCAGAACATCACGCGCCTGTTGATCCAGCAGATCGATATCCAGGTAAGTGTCTGAAAGGCGGCGGGTTTTGTTGCGCATCTGATCAACTTCGGCCAGCAGGCGGGTCCGTTCGGTCTCGAGCCCCTGTAATTCGGCTGTGATTTCAATCCGTCGGAACAGCCCGAAATCGCCCTGGACGGCGGCGAACGTAAAATAAATTGCCAAGGAGAAGGTCACGGCAAAATAAATGACCACGGCCAAAGCCGGGCGTTTTTCCGAACTGCTCATGCTTGCCTCAAGGCACCCGTTGTCTAAGGCCTCTGTCGGGCCGTTACCGGGGAACCTGCCACACTTGATTCGTTATGGAAACTCTCAATCGCGGTGGCGTCACGGGCCGGCAGAACTGTCACCTGCAAGTCGCAACCAAGCGTTAATGTTCTTGTTTTATTCCGCTGGTCGAGCTAATCAGAAAGGGCAAAGATCGATGGTTCGGTTCGGGATCGCGCTTGTTTTGGTTTTGGTCGGTGCGGCATTGCGGCCCGGGATCGCCGCAACCTTCAGCGAAGACATACTGGGCGATTTTCAGGGACAGGGCCAACCAATCAGGTTGGAGGCCGCCGGTAGCTATCAGATCCTGGGCTCCCAGTATCTCGATACGCGGCCCGGAGGCGGGCGCGACAGTGATCTGGTCAACTTCGCGGTGGCGGCGCCGCTACGGGTGGTCGGGCTCGACATTGATATTCTGGACGGTG
This sequence comes from Pseudomonadota bacterium, assembly GCA_038526275.1. GTDB lineage: Bacteria > Pseudomonadota > Alphaproteobacteria > Rhodobacterales > Rhodobacteraceae > 188UL27-1. The sequence continues at coordinate 7,983 of JBCBGY010000051.1, forward strand.
TGCAACCAGATCCAAACTACAAGATCTTCTATATTCTCACGGGCCAGGACAATTCCGGTGTCAACACGCTGCGACGCGTGCAGTTCAACGTTGAAAGCGGCGAAAAAATCCTGGACGACCTTACCCAGTCGCCGCCATTCCCACAGGAACAGTTCACGATCCTGTCCTTTGTCCTGAGAACGCCCAACGCGGCACGCGGTCTCGTGCAGTGGGATTACCAAATCTCGGTTAATGTGGAAGAAATCGCACAGGTTCCCTTACCTGCCACAGCACCGTTCCTTGCAATATGTCTGGTTCTGCTTGGTTTCCGATCTCGCACCATCTCAACAAAACGCTCGTCACAACGGCGACTACCAACCCAACCAATGCCATTTCTTATTGGTAAAAATACTTCCGCCGGAGGCTCCAAACGTCCGTCGCCCACGCACTGGGCCCTGAAACTTGCCTAGGACGACTTGGGCGTGCGCAGGGCTGGCAGACCAACGCCCGTGGAGTCAAACCCACCATCCGCTGCAAGAACCTGACCCGTCACATAGCTGGCCTCGGGCCCGCAAAGGAACGCGATGCAGTTGGCAATCTCCGTCTCGGTGCCATATCGGTTCAGCGGGATCGCGTCATGATAGGCGTCAATAATCTCTTGGCTATGTACGGCCATGGCAAGCTTTGTGCGAACCGGGCCCGGGCATACACAGTTGGCGCGGATCCCGAATTCCCCGAACTCAGCCGCTTGTTGTTTGGTCAGCTGAATGACGGCGGCTTTCGACGTGCCATAGGCCACCCGCAGGGTTGAAGCCCGCAACCCTGAAATCGACGCAATGTTAACGATGGCCCCGCCACGTTCCCGCAAGGCGGGCAACACGGCCTGTGACACAAGAAACACCCCATCAAGATTGGTTGCCATGACGGTTCGCCACCTGGCAAAGTCTGTCTCTTCGATCGGGCCAAAATCTGCGACGCCAGCATTGTTCACAACCGCATCGATACGCCCGAGCGATCCCAAAACCTTAAGGACCATCGCATCAACCTGCGCCGGGTCGGATACGTCACACGTTACGGCAAACCCGTCGGCGATCTCCGCCACCGCGGCCTCTAGGGCGGGGGCGTCCCGGTCAACCAGGGCCACCCGCCACCCTTTGCCCGCCATCACTTGGGCGGTCGCGAGGCCAATGCCCCGCGCCGCGCCGGTAATCATAACAACCTTCTGGTCCACGTCGCGGGGCCGCCTATTCTTTGCCCTTGTAGATATTGATCAGCTTGTTCAGCATCTCGAGCGCGTCTTCCTTCGACCGCTGGAACGAGTTCCGACCAATGATCGAGCCATTCCCGCCGCCATCGCGAATGGCGCGGGCATCGTCAAACACACTGTCCGCCCCTTTCTTCGCGCCACCCGAGAATACGATCAGGCGCCGTCCGTTGAAGGCCGACTGAACACAATGCGCAACGCGAGCGGACTGCGTCGAGATGTCGATACCCTCAGCCTCGTAAACCTTCTTCGCCTCCGGGTGCATCAGGTGATCCGTCGACAATTTGATCTTAATGATGTGCGCGCCCAACAAGGCCGCCATATGCCCGGCATAGGCCGCGACATCGATGGCCGTCTCGCCCTCTTTCGTCACAGCTTCACCGCGCGGGTAGGACCAGATCACCGTGGCCACGCCCTTGGCGGCAGCTTCGTTCCGCATCTCACGGATCTCTTCCATCATATCGATCGCCATGTCCGACCCTGGATAGATGGTGAAACCGATAGCGGCGCATCCCAACCGCAGCGCATCGTCCACCGATGCTGTCACGGCCTGGTTTTTGCCCGCCGTCCCCGACATGAGCGAATTGGCGGAGTTAACCTTCAGAATCGTCGGGATCTGCCCGGCAAACGTATCGGCACCAGCCTCCAAGGGCCCGAGCGGTGCGGCATAGGCGTTCAACCCCGCATCGATCGCCAGCTGATAATGGTAGTGCGGATCGTAGCCATCCGGGTTTGGCGCAAAGCTACGGGCAGGACCATGTTCAAACCCCTGATCAACAGGCAGAATGATCATCTTACCGGTGCCGCCCAGCTTGCCGGTCATCAGCATGGAGCACAGCTTGGCCTTCACGCCGGGTGTTTCGCCTTCATAATTGGCGAGGATGCGCTGAACGGTACGAGTCGCTTTCATATCAGATCTCCAAACGAAAAAGCTTGGCCTCGCCCTTAAGGTGCGCCCGAAGGGTCTGCAATGATGTTGGCGCAAACATTCCTAAATCTGCAGAACTGGGGCTCGAACCGTTAGCTTTCCGTGGACAATGCGGCCACCCCGGGCAAAGTTTTGCCTTCCATCCATTCCAGAAACGCTCCACCGGCAGTTGAAATATAGGTGAACCGATCTGCTGCTCCCGCCGCATTCAGCGCGGCGACCGTGTCGCCTCCTCCCGCCACCGATGTCAGGCTGCCATCCTCCGTCAGGTATGCGGCTTTACGGGCCGCGGCATTGGTTGCGGCATCGAACGGTTGCAATTCGAACGCGCCCAATGGGCCGTTCCAGATCAGGGTTTTCGATTGTTCCAGCACCGAAGCGACAGCGCCCACTGTCTTCGGGCCAGCATCCAGGATCATTGCATCATCTGGGCAGTCTTCGGTGGGTAGCGTTTCATTCGGCGCGTGCGCGGCAAATTCGCGGGCCACAACGATGTCCAGCGGCAGATGAATTTTGCAACCCGCTGCATCCGCTTTGGCCATGATCTCTTGCGCGGTCCCTGTCATTTCATGTTCGGCCAGCGACTTCCCGATGGAAATGCCCTTGGCGGCCAGGAATGTGTTCGCCATGCCGCCCCCGATAACCAGGTGATCGACCTTCGCGACTAGATTGCCCAGCAAATCGAGCTTGGTTGACACTTTTGCCCCTCCGACAACAGCCGCCACCGGGCGTTCCGGGGTGCCCAAGGCCGCTTCGAGCGCCGCAAGCTCCGCTTGCATCAACCGACCCGCGCAGGCGGGAAGGAGCCGCGCCAAAGCCTCGGTTGAGGCATGGGCACGGTGGGCGGCAGAAAACGCATCGTTACAATATATGTCACCAAGGCTCGCCAAACGTGAGGCAAAACCAGGGTCGTTTTTTTCCTCGCCAGGCGCGAAACGGACATTCTCGATCAGTAGGATATCGCCAGGTTCCAGGGCGCTGACGGCATCGGCGTATTTCCCATCGGCGAAGGCAACATCCTGACCCAATGCTTCGCTTAAGCTGGGTAGGACCAGGCGTAATGACATTTCGGGCACCACCTGGCCCTTTGGCCTGCCGAAATGGGCCAAAAGAATGGGTATTCCGCCGCGGGATTGGATATCTTTCACCGTCGGGACGATCCGCTCAATCCGGGTGGTGTCGGTAACCTTGCCATCCTCCATCGGAACATTGATGTCGACCCGGGTCAGCACCCGCTTTCCGCTCAGTTCCATCTCGTCGAGTGTTTTCCAGGGCATGAACCGTCCTCCGTGTCTGGGAAGCGCTTTATCGCGCCTCGCGGCGGTTGACCACAGGTCGGTCTTTCGCTTCTGACGTCAGGGCACTAGGTTTTGCGACATGTTTGAGGACAAGGATCAACGATGGTCGAGATAAAAGATCCCGAAAACACGATCTTGATAGAGCTTGAGGCGGGCACCGTCACGATAGAGCTCTTGGCGGACGTGGCGCCAAACCATGCGGAACGGATGAAATCCCTGGCAAGGTCTGGATCCTATGATGATGTGGTGTTTCACCGCGTGATCGAGGGTTTCATGGCGCAAACCGGTGATGTGCAACATGGCAAACACGGGGGCGATACAGGCCGGGCTGGCACCGGCGGCAGCGACTTGCCCAATTTGAAGGCAGAGTTTTCCAAGCTCCCCCATGATCGCGGAACGGTCGGCGCGGCGCGCACGAACGACCCGAACAGCGCGAATTCACAATTCTTCATCAATTTTAACGATAACCATTTTCTGAATGGCCAATACACGGTCTATGGACGCGTTCTGGAGGGCATGGAGTTGGTCGATGGACTGGCCCAGGGCGAGCCTCCGGAAAACCCGGACAGGATGATTAGCATGAAGGTAGCCGCGGATGCGTAAACTGACATTTCTTTTGGCCTTTGTCGCTGCGCCAGTATTGGCGCAGGAAGATGGCCCGGGCCCCAACTTGGAAATCACCGTCGCGGGCGAGGCAAACGGCACCATCGTCATTGATTTGGCAGAGGACCTGGCGCCGCAACATGTGGAACAGATCGTTGGACTGGCCGAAGAACAGGCCTATGACAATGTTGTCTTTCACCGGGTGATCGACGGGTTCATGGCACAAACCGGCGATGTGCAGTTTGGCAAGGTTGGCGCGACAGGCCGGGCTGGCACGGGTGGGTCAGATCGCCCCGATATTCCTGCAGAATTTTCGGATGCGCCCTTTGACCGTGGCGTTGTCGGCATGGCGCGGGCGCAGGATCCGAACTCTGCGAACTCTCAGTTCTTCATCATGTTCCAGGACGGCCACTTCCTGAACAACCAATATACGGTTGTCGGGCGGGTGATCGAAGGCATGGATATCGTGGATGCGATCAAGCGGGGCGATCCGCAAAGCGGCGCCGTTAAGGGTGCCCCCGATGTGATGTCGTCGGTTCGGGTCGTACGCTGAACCACTGGTGCCGCCGCCAAAGGCGGCACCGATCCAATCAGTTGAAAAGGTAGCGGAACGTGGCTGAAGCGCCCCAGCCCGCAGCGATGGCGATCACCAGAGAAAGCACACCGTACACCAGCGGCTGATCATGGGCGAGACGATAGATCGCTCGCTCCAAACCGACCTTCTGTACATCGATCCGCGTAGAATAGTCCGCTATCACAGTGCCATCTCGGGCCAGAAACACGCGGGCGTCGTATGTTCCTTCGACCAGATTGGCGGGCAGGGCGATTTGTGCATCGAACAGGGTTTGGTCTCGCATCCGGACCGCATCTTCCAGAACCTGATACAAGCCCTGATCTTTGCGAATGCGGATCAATGCTTCGGTGAAGGCGGCGGCATCGGAAATGTCAGATGGCGCGCCCACAGATCGAATGGCACGGGGGATCGATATGCTGTGGCGCAAATCTTCCACGTCCAGCAATATCTCGGACAGCGGCCCGGTGGTGACCAGCTTGTAAAGGCTCGGGGCAAGATCGACTTCCACGGCTTCTGTATTGACCCAGATACCAGCCACCCGGTCTTTCTTGCGAACGGTCACCGGTGTGCTGGGGCCAGATATTGCAATGATAACGTCTATATTCTCGCCGGGTTCCACCGGGCTGTCCCGTTTCACGGCGCCGAAGATGCGAATCTCGGATCCGTCGAAGTTCGCCGTGATGTCCACGCGTTCCTGGCTTAGGCCGATGATCACATCGCGCGATTGCGCTGAAACCTGAAAGGCACAGAGGCAAAACAGGAGAGCCAGGCGCCACATCTCAGTGACCTCCCGGAAGGCCGAGGGAATATAGCTCGGCCGGTTGAACCAGCAGATCGAACGCCAGCTTGCCGCAGACGGCAAGCACCAGCGCGGCCAGTAGGATCCGCAACTGTTCCGCCTTCAGCCGCACACCGATCCGGGTGCCCACTTGAGCCCCGATCACGCCGCCGACCAGCAACAGAACGGCCAACATCATGTCGACCGTGTAGTTGGTGGTCGCGTGCAATAGGGTCGTGAAGGCCGTGACGAAGATGATTTGAAACAGCGATGTGCCGACCACGACTTTGGTGGGCATACCCAGGATGTAAATCATCGCGGGCACCATGATGAAGCCGCCGCCCACCCCCATGATCGCGGCCAGAATGCCGACCACAACACCAACGGCGAGCGGCGGAATGACAGAGATGTAAAGGCCCGACGTGCGAAACCGCATCTTAAAGGGCAGAACAGAGATCCAACCACGGCTCTTGCGGGGCGCTATCTTGACGGGCTCAGAAGACCGCGCCCGCCGGATGGCGCGCAGGCTTTCGATGAACATCAGCCCACCAACGACACCCAGAAAGACGACGTAGCAGAGACGGACAAGCAGATCGACTTGCCCCATCCCTTTCAGGAAATTGAAAATCGCAACGCCCAGCGCGGCCCCGGCAAGACCTCCGATCAACAAAACCACGCCCATGCGAAGATCCACGGTGCGTCGCCTGAGATGGGCCAGCAGGCCAGAGAAGGACGAGGCCACGATCTGGTTGGCCTCGGTCGCGACCGCAACAGCGGGCGGTATGCCGATGAAGAACAAAAGCGGTGTCATAAGAAAACCGCCGCCAACACCGAACATGCCCGACAGGATGCCCACCATGCCGCCCAAGCCCAGAAGCAGGAAGGCGTTAACCGAAACCTCGGCGATGGGAAGGTAGATCTGCATGGGTTTCCATAGACCCGTCTGTGCCGCAGGGGCAATGGTATTGCCGATCTGGTCTTAAAGACCCGGCAAAGGTGATCTTATGGACCCAAATTCCGCTCAATGAAGGGGTATTGGTTCACCGTTCTTTGACATATGGCGCGCCACCGGCCCGTGGCGGGTCGGCGCGACCGACGATACCGGCCAGGATGACGACCGTCAGGATGTAGGGCATCGCGTCCAGAAGCTGCGCTTGCAGGCGGAAGCCCATCAATGCTTGCAGAAGGTCCGGTCGCAGGGTGATCGCCTGTAGGAAACCAAAAAGCAGACAGGCCCAAAGCGCATACCACGGCCGCCATTTTGCAAAGATCAGCGCCGCCAGCGCGATATAGCCCCGGCCCGCCGACATGTCTTTGGTAAAGCCTGCCTGCAGGGCCGTGGACATATAGGCGCCTGCCAGCCCGCAAAGCACACCGCACAGGATGACGGCGGCGTAGCGCAGTCTGACCACCGAAATCCCTGCTGTGTCTACAGCGGCTGGGTTCTCGCCCACAGCCCGCAAACGCAGGCCAAAGCGGGTCCGGAAAAGACCCCACCAGACGACAGGTACGGCAATCAGAGCGATGAAGACCAGGATCGAATGGCCCGACAGAAGCTCTGAATAGACCTGCATCATGGGGCTTGCGTCGCGCAATTCGACAATGCGGGTCAGCGCGCCGGGCAGTTCGATCGGGTAAAAGCGCCCATCATCGGTCAATTGCGGCGTCCGGCCCGCCTGGCCGAACCAGGTTTGCGCCAAAACGACCGTCAGACCCGCGGCCAGGAAGTTGATGGCCACCCCGGAGATCAACTGATTGCCCCTGAATGTGATCGAGGCCGCGCCATGTATCAGCGATAGGAAGATCGACGCGAGAATGCCCGCCAACAAACCGACAACGACGCCTGGAACGATGTTGAAGATCACCAACTCCGATGTGGAGGCGATGTAGGCCACTGCTGCGGAAAAGAAGGCCGACATCAGCATCTTGCCTTCCAAGCCGATGTCGAAAATGCCTGCGCGTTCCGACAAAAGCCCCGCCAGACAAGCCAGCAGCAATGGCACGGAAAGCCGGATCGTTGCGTCGAGCACCTGGATGAGATCAAGCACGCTCATCGGTCAGGCCGCCACGTTGCGGCGCATGAAGGGCCGGAAGAGGGGTATCAAAGCCATACGCACCATATTGTCGAGCGCCCCGGTAAAGAGGATCACCAGCGCCTGGATGACGATCACCATTTCGCGGGGGATGGATGTCCAAAGGCCCAGCTCGGCCCCACCCTGGTAGAGAAAACCGAATAAAACTGCAGCCAGGATCACGCCCGCCGGATGCGACCGGCCCATCAGCGCCACGGCAATGCCAATGAACCCCGCACCTTCGACAGAGTTCAGAACCAGCCGTTCTGCCTCACCCATCACGTTGTTAATGGCCATGCAGCCTGCCAGCCCGCCCGAGATGAGCATGGCCACCATGATGATCTTGACCGAGCTAATCCCGGCATAGCGTGCGGCGGTTTCGGAATGACCATAGGCGCGGATCTCATAGCCCAGCCGGGTGCGCCAGATCAGCAGCCAAACCCCCAAGGCTGCCAGCAGCGCGACAAACAGCGTGACATTAGCTGGCGCGCCACGAAACATCGTGACTCCGAACAGGCCGAAAATGTCTTGCAAGGTGGGCAGATGGGTGCTTTCCGCGAACTGGGCTGTCGCCGGGTCCATCGCGCCTTGCGGGCGTAATGCCTGGGACAGCATGTAGTTCAGCAGCGAAAAGGCGATGAAGTTGAACATGATCGTGGTGATCACGATATGACTGCCCCGTTTCGCTTGCAGCCAAGCCGGGATCGCCGCCCATGCCGCCCCGAAAAGCGCGGATGCCAGGACCGCGAGGACAAGCGCCAGCGTCCAATGCGGCAGCGGCAGGTAGAGCATGGCGAGCGCAAGGCCCAATCCGCCCAGCATCGCCTGTCCTTCGCCGCCAATGTTGAAAAGCTTGGCGTGGAAGGCAACGGCCACCGCAAGGCCGGTGAACATGAAATTCGTCGCGTAATAAAGGACATAGCCCCAGCCATAGGAGGTGAGCAGCGAGCCTTCGATCATTGTCCACAGCGCGGCCTGCGGGCTTTCGCCGCTGAACCAGATCATCAGGCCGGAAAAGAGGGCCGCCAGGATCAGCCCGACAAGCGGGATCAGGATCACATCGGCCCATTTGGGAAGCGCGTCCATCTCAGGCAGCCTCGTCGTTCATGCCGGCCATCAAAAGGCCAAGTTCTTTCTCATCGGTCTCATTGGCCAGCCGTTCTCCCATGATCTGACCGTCAAACATGACGGCGATCCGGTCCGCCAGGCCGAGAATTTCTTCCAGTTCGACAGAGACCAGAAGGATGGCCTTGCCGGTATCGCGCAGGGCGACGATTTGCTGGTGAATGAACTCAATCGCCCCGATATCAACGCCCCGGGTCGGCTGACCCACCAGCAAAAGTTCGGGGTTCCGCTCGATTTCTCGCGCCAAAACGATCTTTTGCTGGTTCCCGCCCGAGAAATTCTTTGCTGCCAGCCAGCAATTGGCAGGCCGCACGTCAAAGCGTTCGATCTTGCCTTCGGCATCCTGGCGCACGGCGGTGTTGTTCATCAGCAGATTGCCGCGCCGGTAGCCTTGATCGTGCTGATAGCCAAAGGCCACATTTTCCCAAGCGTGAAAATCCATGATCAGACCTTCGCGCTGGCGATCTTCTGGCACATGCGCAATGCCACGGTTGCGGCGCGACCGCGCGTCAGACCGCATACCCGTCAGGTCAATCTCCTGCCCGTTGATGCTGACAGACCCTCGCGCCGGTCGGCATCCCCCAAGCACTTCCAGCAACTCTGACTGGCCATTCCCGGCGACCCCGGCAATACCCAGGATTTCGCCCGCACGAATTTTGAAATCGATGCCTTTGAGCCGTTCAACGCCCTTTTCATCGGTCACCCGCAGGTCCTGAACCTTGAGAACCACATCGCCCAGCTTGGGTGGTTGCTTGTCGACCCGCAACAGAACCTTGCGGCCCACCATTAATTCCGCAAGTTCGGGGGGAGAGGTCTCGACAGTTTTGACCGTCGCGGTCATCTCGCCGCGCCGCATGACGCTGACAGTGTCGGTCACATCCATGATCTCGCGCAGCTTGTGCGTGATCAGGATGATCGTTTTGCCCTCGGCCTTGAGGTTGCGCAAGATCCGGAACAGGTGGTCCGCTTCGGCAGGGGTCAGCACCCCGGTCGGTTCGTCAAGGATCAGAATATCCGCGCGCCGGTAGAGCGCCTTCAGGATCTCCACCCTTTGCTGCATGCCAACGCCAATCTCTTCGATTACGGCATCCGGGTCGACGTTCAGTTCATATTCCTCGGCCAGCGCCTTTAGTTCGCCCCGCGCTTTGTTGAGCGACGAGGCCAGCCACGGTCCGTCTTCCGCGCCCAGCACCACATTCTCCAGAACCGTGAAGTTCTCGACCAGCTTAAAATGCTGAAAGACCATACCGATGCCCGCAGCGATGGCCGCCTGACTGTCAGGAATTTCAGTCTTTTCGCCACCGATCCAAATCTCACCGCGATCGGCTTTGTAGAAGCCATAAAGGATCGACATCAGGGTCGACTTGCCTGCACCATTTTCACCGATAATGCCGTGGATGGTGCCACGGGCGACTTGGATCGAAATGTCTTTATTGGCTTGAACCGGCCCAAAGGCCTTCGAAATGCCTTTGAGTTCAATGGCCAGTGCTGTCATTCAGGCGCTCCAAACCCGACAAAGCCCACCAACCGGCTTGCCTTACCATTCTCATCGACCTCGGCAAAATACTGACCATGCTGCTTCTGCCCGCCGGGCATGGCGAACTCAACCGCAAGTCGCAGCGAACCTTGCACTTCGTCCGTGCGGACGACCTGCGCCGTGGCGCCCGGCGCCATCTGAGAATATTGCCCGACATATTCGATCAACGCGTCGACCTCTGTGATCGGCTTCGGCGCGCGCGGATCCGCATAGTAGCATGGGTCGGTCACAGCCGCGCGAACGGCATCAGCGTCGGCCGTGGCCCATGCTTCGAAAAAGGCTGCAATCTTTTCGGACATTTGATCCCCCTGAAGTATGTCGGGGGCGATGGTCGCCCCCGATCAAAAGGTCACTCCACAGGGCAGGAATTGTCGCTCATGAAGTCGTGTACGGCCAGTTCGCCAGAGACGATCTTGGCAGCGGCTTCGTCAACACTGGCCTTCATTTCTTCGGTGACCAGATCGGCGTTATGTTCGTCCACCGCGTAGCCCACGCCTTCGTTTGACAGACCCATCACGTTGATACCGGTCTCTAGCCCGGGCCCATCGGTCATGGCCTGATAGACGGCATTGTCGACGCGCTTCAGCATCGAGGTCAGCACCTTGCCGGGATGCAGATAGTTCTGGTTGCTGTCGACCCCGATTGACAGGATGCCTTCATCGGCAGCTGTCTGCAGAACACCGACGCCTGTCGCACCCGCAGCGGCATAGACCACGTCAGCGCCCTGGCTGATCTGCGCCTTGGTCAGTTCGGATCCTTTGACCGGGTCCGACCAGGCGGCGGGCGTTGTGCCGGTCATGTTCTGGATGACGGTGGCGTCCGGGTTAACCGCCTTCACACCTTGGGCATAACCGCAGGCGAATTTGCGGATCAGCGGAATATCCATGCCGCCGATAAAGCCTACTGTGCCGGTTTCACTGGCTTTCGCGGCCATCATGCCCACCAGGAAGCTGCCTTCATGCTCGTTAAACACGACCGAGCGCACATTCGGCTGATCCACCACCATGTCGATGATCACGAAAGATGTGTCGGGATAGTCAGGCGCCACATCGTTCAGCACGTTGCCAAACGCAAATCCGGCCATGACCACAGGATTGGAACCACTTTCAGCCAGACGGCGCAGGGCCTGTTCCCGCTGCGCCTCGGACTGCATCTCGATCTCGCGATAGCTGTTTCCGGAGTCCTCGGCCCAGCGTTCCGCGCCATTGAAGGCAGCTTCGTTGAACGACTTGTCGAACTTGCCGCCCAAGTCAAAGACCATTGCCGGTTCGGCCAAGCCTGCTGTCGCTGAAAGGGCAAGGGCCGCGGCCGTGCACAGAATGCTCCGCATCAAGGTCATGGAATATCTCCCGTCGGTTATGGCGGAGCCACGTTCTGTGTGCGCCCCGAACTCGTTGATTTGCCGTTGATAAGGCCGCAGCACTTCGCGAGGGTCAACCGGTTTTTGGCAGGATTACCCCCCGGTCAAAGGTTTGCTCAGTAGGTGAGCAGCGACGAAATGGTCTTCGCGGCGGTAGTAGTCCGGTCGAACAGCGACCCCGGCATAGCCCGCCTGATCGTAAAGAGCCCGCGCCGCCACATTGTCTTCGGCAACTTCCAGAAAGGCCGATAAAGCGTGCCGTGCCCGCGCCATCGCTTCAAAATCGGCGAGGCATGCGCGGCCCAGTCCCCTGCGGCGTTGGGTAGGGTGGGTCACCAATGTCAGCAGTTCCGCTTCACCCCCAACGGCCCTGCCCAAGGCGAAGGCCCCATCGTATGACACCAGAAAACAGGTCGGGCTGGCCAGCAGACTTTCAAATTCCGTGGCCTGCCAGGGTCGCCCTTCGGTGAACCCGGCCGAATGGAGGCGCGCGAGTTCGTCCGCTGTCACGCCAACATGACCGGTGGAGCGTCTTTCGCCGGTGCCGCATCGGGCGGGCGGATGTAAATCGGAGCAGGCCGCGGGCCCTTCCAGCCTGCCTCAAACCGGGCGGCGGCAATCGGGGCAATGGCGCTGGCCGGATGGGCCGGGGCGGGCAAGTCGATGCTGCCTTGCCAACCTCTGCGCTCTGCAAAGATCCGGTGCAGCGCCGCCGCCTCGGCTCCGACAAAACGTGTCCCTTCTGGCAGTTTCGGTGGCTCTGACGGGCCATCGCTGCGCAAGACTTGCTGCTCAAAAGGCAAACCGCTGGCTCTACCATTTTCGAAGAGTTGTACCATCACAAAACCCTCCCGGCGGGGCTGGGCCAGCGAAACAAGCTGCGGGCCCGGAATGGCCAAGCCTTCGTTGCCCAGTAAAGCCTCAAATGCCGAAACGCCAATTGCAGGAATGCCCAGACCCAAGGACAAACCCCGAGCGGTTGCGACAGAAACCCGGATGCCCGTGAAGTTTCCAGGCCCCGTGCCAACACCAATCGCGTCGATCTCTCGCCAAACCACGCCCTGTTGATCGAGCAGATCTTGGAGCATGGGGGTCAACCGTTCGGCCTGACCGCGCGCCATTTCTTCGCGCGCTTCGGCCACGATCTGCCCTCCCGACAACAAAGCGGCCGCACAATGCGCGGCCGATGTGTCGAATGCTAGGATTGTGGGGTTAGATCCCAACCGGACGTACCTCGATCACTTCCGGGATGTAGTGGCGCAGCAGGTTCTCGATACCCATCTTGAGGGTCAGCGTGGCCGATGGGCAGCCGGCACAGGCGCCTTGCATGTGCAGATATACAATCCCCCGGTCGAAACCGTGGAACGTGATATCTCCGCCATCCTGCGCCACGGCCGGGCGGACCCGCGTATCGAGCAGCGTTTTGATTTGGCCGACGATCTCGGCATCTTCGCCATCATGTTCTGCATGGCCATCGGCGGCCTCGCCTTCCATGACCGCTGCGCCGGACTGGAAATGTTCCATCACCGCACCAAGGATCGCGGGTTTGATATGATCCCATTCTACGGCTTCGGTTTTTGTCACAGTCACGAAGTCATGGCCGAAAAACACACCAGACACGCCATCAACCGCAAAGATACGGGTGGCGAGGGGGGATTTCGCAGCCGTATCCGCTGACGGAAAATCAGCAGTGCCTGCGTCAAGAACAGTTTGGCCCGGCAGAAACTTCAAAGTAGCCGGGTTCGGCGTGGATTCGGTTTGAATGAACATTAAACGCCCCTTTTTTGTCAGACTTTATATGCGTGCTCGACCGTCAGGTGTCAATTGAATTAGAACTATTCTAAGGAGTGGGGCGGCAAGTCAAGGCAACAATCGAAGTCGTTGGGTCCGGAAGCTCGGAAGACGGGGCTTCGACAAAGGGCACGTCATTCTCGCGAAGCACGTCTTGCAAAGAGGTTGGCGCAACGGCGAAGGCGACTTGATCTGTGTTGGGTAAATCGTCGGAACTGGGCAGCAGCATTCCCGCCAAGGCGCCGCCTTCTGTCAGTAAGGGCCAGGCCCCGCTTTCTGCTGCAATCGGCCCCGAGATTGCAAAGGCCCAGACGGGCAGTTCAGCACCGGCCAGGATTTCCGGTTCGCCCAATGTCAGCCCACCTGCCGATACGACACTAACTTGCCCCGTGAAGGCAGGGGCGGGATCGCCGGTTTCTGCACTTTTGCCCTGCGCTGTGAGAGAGGCGCCAAGATCGGCGTCACTCCCGGGGGCGATGGGAAGGCCCTGAAATCCACCGGCGGTCCGGTAAATGGCCACGTCCCGGCGCGCGTCTGAGGCGACGGGCTGCAAACCGGCGCCATTGAGTTGCAAGGGTGGCGCACAGGCCTCTGCCAATGCCGTTGATGTCACGAGGTCCCGTTCATTGACGAAAAAGCCGGTCAAAAAGGTTGGTTCGGCCAGTGGGCCAATGATTTCGGCAAGCCTGCCGGTTTCAGGTGGCGCCAGCGAGTATCCGGGATCCCTTGCCACGCTGGTCGCAATCAGCATCAGCCGGGTGAAATGTTCGGGCGCGGCAGTGATCTCGAACGACGCAAAGAGCCCGTTTGTGCGGTCGGATCGCAAATAGGTTCGGCGCCCGTCGTCCAGTTCCACGGCAGAGATAACAAGACCGTCCCGGTCCAACCTGTAACCGGCCACCGGTCCCGCATCGGCAGCGCGCAACTCCTGGTGCCGCTGCCTGACATCCGGGCCGGTCGACTGGCTGAAGGTGACAGAGAGGCTGCCGTCAGGTGCCTGATACCGGCGGTCCCGATCCTGATCGGACAAAAAACCCAAGGGCAAGATGATGGAAACCGCCATGCCCTCTGGCAACACCCATTCCCACCCATTGGTGATCCATTCTTCGCGATAGGCGGTGATCAGGCGGCGGATTGCCTCTTCCTCATTGCCGGGGCCAAGGCCCTGGCGGGCGTAAAAGGCGTCAAAGCCCGCATCACTCAGGCGTCCAAATTGCCCGTCGAGGATCCCTTCATAGTCGCCAGACAAAGCCAGGCCGGCCTGAATCAACCGCCGCTCCGCCAGTTCCAACTGGTCAATGAATGGGTTGGCATAGGCCGCACTGGCCGAAAGCAGCACCAGAATCGCGGCAACCAGACGAGCCACGTGGCGCGGCAGTGTAGGGCGCATCGGAGAGGCTCCTTACGTTATAGCGGTCAGTCGGTCTTTCGACAGTTCGCCAGGCACGATGGTAATCGGAACCGCGAGATCGCCTGCGGACTTGGTCAGCGCGGTCACCAACGGCCCTGGTCCGCTTTTGTCGGCACTCGCCCCCAGAACGAGGACACCAATTTCGGCGTCATCTTTGACCTGGGCGAGGATTTGCGGCACCGGCTCCCCTTCGCGGATCACCAGCTCTGGGTCGATGTTTTGCTTGTCGCGCATCCATTTCGCGAAGACCTCGAAATGCGCCTCGATCCGTTCACGGGCTTCTGCGCGCATGACGTCGCCCACGCCGATCCAGTGCTGGAACTCATCGGGCGGTATGATCGACAGAATCGCAACGCCGCCACCGGTATTGGCGGCCCGCATGGCAGCGAAACGCATGGCGTTCAGACATTCGCGGCTATCATCGAGGATCACGAGAAACTTGCGCATTGGGTCCGGTCGGTTGCTGACGCCGCGAGTGTGACGCGTTGCAAGCGGCCTTGCAACGCGCATTTCTGCTACTGCTTTTTGCGATCCTCGGCTGGACGGGCACTTTTGCGACCGATGGTCCTGATCTGGCCGTGTTGGCGCAGTGTGGAGCCCCGGAATTCTGCCGAGTATCTGTAACGCGCGCCTTCGGGCCAACGTCGCGTTGGGTTTCGTCCCGCAGCGGTTCACGCCGGGTAGGCAAGCCAAGCCGTGGTGGTGGGTCCAAGGGCTACGCCGCAAGTTGAAGGACT
>JBCBGY010000052.1:0-23308 GCA_038526275.1 Pseudomonadota bacterium
GTGAACGAACCTCGATCTGGCAAGTTCCTGCTATCCTGACCCGTTTTTGGGCTGCTCCCGGCAAATTCGCGCGCGCGACGTCTGATATTCATCCAGATCCCGCCGACCATTTGGCCGGCACCTCCCCCGCGTCGACCGGTTAACGCACCGTCACTACGGTGGCCAGTGTTAAGCACACCAAAAACACGACGCGAAGGGGTAAGATAAAATGGCCATAGCGGAACTCATAGATAATAGTACGTCACCACTGGACTCCGCAGTGTATGACAGCGAAACCGGACGCCTCATCCTGGTATTCAGTTACGATGATGTCCTGAGAAACGATGATTTCGATGCCGCCCGTCACATTGACGGATTGGTGGTCAACGGGAATGTGTTCGAAATCGAACTCCACGCCGATGACGGACCACGCGATAGCAACGGATTCATCTACAACGAAGATACGGTAGAGAATGAATTCGATATCTTCATCGGAACAGATATCGACATTTCCAATGGCCTCGAACTCACATTCTCCGATAACGCCAATGGAACCCGGCCTCTGTACACGGTCTCACTCGATTTCCAAACACCAGAGCCGCCGGTGGAGCCCGAACCGGAACCAGAACCGCCTACTGTGGATGAAGAGATAAAGGTCTATCTGTACGACGCCGATACGGACGAACGCCTTCTGGAACTCAATGATGGGACGGTTATTCCGGCAGAATTAGTTGAGGGGCGCAACGTTTCCCTTGTGGCCGAAACCGATGGCAATGCCGAGAGCATGCGGATGGTCGTCGATGGTGTTCATGCACAAACCGAAAATTTCCTGCCCTACGCTCTGTTTGGCGACAAAAGCGGCGATCTGAATGGTCAGGCATTTTTGGAGGCCGGCGCAAGTTATGACATCGCGCTGACGGCTTATTCCGGAAACGGCTTGTCGGGTTCGGCTGTCGGGTCGCTGGATTTGAGCATATCAGTTGCAGACGCGACCGAACCGGCTGAGGACCCCGTCACACCACCGGAACCCGAAGAGTCGACCATATCGCTTTTCGTGTATGATGCGCAGACAGATCAATTGGTGGGTGAAATCACCGACGGAGGTGAAATCCCAATCGCGCTTCTTGCTGGGGGCAATGGCAACATCGTGGCTCAGGTAAACGGACCGGAAGATGCCGAAGTCGAAAGCATGGTCTTGGAGATTGAGGGACTCTACAGCCAAACGGAATCCGCCGCGCCCTATGCGATTTTCGGCAATCGTGGCGGTGACTACCATTCCGGCCCGGACATTTTCGAAGTCGGCGAAAGCTATTCCATTCTGATGACGGCCTACACCGGAAATGGCGGCAGCGGTGACGTGGTAGTTGCCGAGACAATGGTATTCGATGTCGCTTGACCAGAGCTAGTTAAGCCACCTGTATCAAACAAAATTCTTGGCGGCCACTCGCTTCCGCCAAGAAACCTTTTTTCTTGCAGAGTCCAAGCATAGAGCCATAAGGCATCATCTCAAAATTTTTTCTTTCAAGTCAATAGGTTGAGCCAATTGAATCGAAACCGCAAACATCTTTGACGGTTCGCCGAATGTAATTTGATTGACGCAAAGTATGGTTACGAAGCCAAACGATCTTCAGATCTTTGCCACAGATAGGCCATAGTCGGGTTTCACCACACGTAAACGTTATCCCCGTTTCGAGACTCTCAGGAATCCCATGTCCATAGCAAACTCTCTTGAGCGCTATATGCTCGATCTCATCAATGCGGAGCGTAGATCCGCAGGTCTCAATGAGTTGGTATTAGAGCAAAATTTGAATGCCGCAGCGGAGCGCCATTCCAGTTGGATGCTGGCGGTCGATGTTTTCTCCCACACTGGAATTGGGAATTCCTCTCCAACCGAACGAATGGCAGATGCCGGTTTTGATTTCTTTGGTGGTTGGATTAGCGCAGAAAACATTGCTGTGCAGACCGAACGGGGCGAAGAAGGATACTTCGATGATGTCGAAGACCTTCACGAGGCACTGATGAACAGTCCAGGCCATCGCGCCAACATCTTGGATGGTTCGCTCGAATATATCGGCATAGGTATAGAAATCGGCGATTTCACCTACGATGGCGGGTATAACGGGTTTTCAGTGATGGTGACCCAGAACTTTGCGCGGACAAATGGCTTCGTCGATTTGGACCTCGGGATAATCCGCTCTAATACACTGTTCGGGACCAGCGCCGACGATAGTTTTACAGTGGACCACGTGGATGATGTTATTGTGGAAAGCGCGGGAGGCGGCATTGATGAAGTGTTCTCATCAGTCGACTTCGCGCTTCGCGATAGTGGTCGCAATGTCGAAAATCTCGATCTCACTGGTGTGGATGACATCTCGGGCACAGGAAACAGCCTGAACAACACAATCATCGGTAACGGCGGCGACAATATTCTCAACGGCGCTTGGGGCGATGATGTGCTCTATGGCGATTCTGGCAATGACGTTTTCGAAGATGATCAAGGCGCAGATCGGATGATCGGTGGCACCGGTGACGACATCTACTTTGTTGATGATCTCGGAGACAGGGTCGTCGAGGAAGCTTTCGAAGGACTGGATCTTGTCATTGCGTCGGTCTCATTCTCACTGCGCAACCAGAGCCAACATGTCGAATATTTGTTCCTGACGGGATCAGCTTCGCTGGCCGCGACCGGCAACAGTTTGAACAATGTGATCGCCGGAAATGACGGCCACAATGTGCTGAATGGGGCATGGGGTGCAGATGCGCTTTTCGGAGGTCTCGGAAACGATACATTTCGGGATGATGGCGGCAGCGATGCGATGTATGGAGGTCTCGGCCACGACACGTACTATGTGAACCACGTGGCTGACGAGGTTTTCGAAGAGGTAAGCGAAGGCCGTGACCACGTTTTTTCCTCCATCACGTTCTCTCTTCGGGATAAGGGTGCCAATATTGAAACCCTTACACTCACAGGGAACGCCAACCTTTCCGGTACCGGCAACGGCCATGTCAACGCAGTCACCGGAAATGCAGGGAACAATTGGCTGAACGGGGCTTGGGGCAACGACACTCTGGTCGGCGCAGAAGGCAACGACACGTTCCAAGATGACCATGGTGCGGACCGAATGGTCGGAGGGACCGGCAACGACTCCTACTACATCGACAATGAAGGCGACACCGTCGTGGAACGCGCCGGTGAAGGCTATGATCTTGTTCGGTCCTACATCGATTTTTCACTGCGCGGTCAAAGTCAGCATATTGAGAGGCTAAGTCTGGCAGGCACCGACGATGTTTCTGCCGTCGGGAACGGCCTCGACAATTTCATATCCGGCAACGCCGGAAATAATCGGCTGAATGGTGGCTGGGGGAATGATACGCTCATCGGCGGAAGTGGAGATGACATATTCCAAGACGATCTTGGCGCCGATCGCATGAGTGGAGGTGGCGGCAACGATACATATTGGGTCGACAATTTCGGCGACACCGTCGAAGACGTGCTGGACGGAGGCAATGATCACGTCAATGCTTCGGTTTCTTTCTCATTGCGGAATAATAGCCAGCACATCGAAACGTTGGCACTTATCGGATCGGCTGATATTTCCGGTATCGGCAATGGCCAAAACAATAGTATCGTAGGGAATTCAGGTGACAACTTCTTGGATGGCGCATGGGGAGACGATACGCTTGAAGGCGGTGATGGAAATGACAGACTTCAGGATGAAAAAGGGAATGATCATCTGACAGGGGGCGAAGGCGCCGACATTTTCGTCTTCGTCGGTGATTTCGAGCAAGATACCATTAGCGACTTCAATATTTCCGAAATCGGCGAGCAGATCGACCTAAGCTCTGTCGACACGATTGAGACCTTCGACGATCTCCAAAGCAATCACCTTTCCCAAGACGGGGAAAATGCCATCATTGACGACGGAAACGGAAATACCATTACGTTAACTAATGTGAGTATTTCTGATCTCCAATCAGATCACTTTATCTTTTAAAGGCTGCTGAAACGTCAGAAATGAACTCTTACTCGACTGTTTCCCCTGGCGAAAATGGCTGCCCGGAAAAGTTGGCCTTGGTAGTTGCCCCCTGAACTAATCAAGCGATCCTCGCACCACTCATGCACCAAATGACATGCATGAGACGCTCAACGTTGAGCGGAGCCGTGGCAAATCTGCCATAGTCCTTTGCCACGGCTTTACGCAATCAGAGCGTGTTATTTGGTCGGGCCGATCGGCATCACGCCGTCTAGCTTTCTCACGATGTTGCCTGATCGGTCCAACCTGAAAGACCCGGCCGAGACAGCCAACAGTGTGGGGGGAGCCGAGGTTCGGCACCGCGGATCAGCAACGGGTGCCCACATATCTGACAAGTTGGGCAAAGCGATTCAAATCGAGAACAATAAAAACAATAAAAAGCCTTTGTTTCGTCAGGTTGCTAGGTAATTTCGCTCGAAGGAAAAGGTACGAATAGACGGCAGGTAAGAACATGTTTCAACCTCGGGCCTCTTTGACGTCGGTGGCAGCGTTCTTGGCTGTACTGGGTACTCAGGCACTTTCTCAAACGGTCACCATCCAGACCGTTGACGGTAACATCTCGCTGACGGGAACAATTCGCTCGTTTGATGGCGAAAACTACGATTTCGAGTCTTTGCTCGGTCGGATGTCGATCCCAACAGCGGCCGTTATTTGCCTCGGCGAAGCCTGCCCGGTGATCGACGATGGCAAGCTAAATGCGGCTGTGGCGGTTGTTGACCGCCCATCCAAGGCGCTGCTGAATGGCTTGGTTGGCGCGTTCGCGGCAAATAACGACCTCGTGGCGACCCCGAACGCGGATGGCCTCGACGTCTCTTCTTTCTCCGTTACAGACGGAGAAGATGAAGAACCGGGCGAACTCACAGTCACTGAAGCCAATCAACGAGACGCGTTTCTCAGCTTGCTGGAAGGCGAAACGCAAGTCGTATTCTCGACGGTACCCGTATCAAATGCGCTGGCAGACGAGTTTGTAGCAGCAGGGTTTCCTGATCTGCGGGAACCAGGGCGAGAGATCGTCGTTGCGCTTGATGCCATCGTACCATCGGTGCATCCCTCAAATACGGTTCGCGATCTTTCATCCCCGACGATTGGACGCATTGCAGCGGGCCGGGTTTCTAACTGGAGCGAACTCGGTGGCCCGGATCTGCCTATACGGATGATCATGCCAGCCGATGATACGTCGATCGCTACAGTCTTCAACGAACGGATTTTGCGCCCCAACCGTTTGCGGTTGAGCCGCTCGATTGAGCGCGTCGCGAACGAAGCGGAAGCGGCAGCCATTGTTGCAGAAGATCCATCGGCGATCACCCTGACAAGTGCCGCGCTGTCAGGTGGCACCAAACCGCTGCCGATCCGTGAATCCTGCGGACCTCTTTCGATCCCGACCGATTTCGCAATCAAGGCCGAGGAATACCCGCTTGCGCGCCGCGTGCTGATGTATACGTCGGGTGCCGAGCTTTCCCAAAGTGTCAAAGAACTGCTGGCTTTTGCCGGATCTACGGAAGCCCAAACTCAGTACATCGATGCCGGATTCTTCGGACAAACCGTTGAAACTGTCCCGATGACATTGCAAGGGACAAGGCTTGCCTCGGCAATTCTGCAAACGGATACGGCTGAAGGGTTCGAGGCAACACGCTCACTGACCCAGCAGCTGACTCTTGCGGATCGTCTGTCAACCACGTTCCGGTTCGAGGCGGGATCCACAGAACTGGACAACAAATCCCGCCGGGACGCGGTCCGTGTTGCGGAATATCTGATGCGCCCGGAGAATGCGCAACGTGAGGTTCTCTTATACGGCTTTACCGATAGCTTGGGCCGGAACGACCTGAACCAATTGCTGTCTTTGAGACAAGCGGTGGGTATCAGTGAGGCCATTGTAAACGCGTCTTCCGGTCAAATCTCGCAGGATCGAATCGTTGTGACCTCTTTCGGTTCCATTGCACCGGTCGGCTGCAATGACACGGCCGAGGGGCGCTATAGTAACCGTCGTGTGGAAGTCTGGCTGCGCTAAAGCGCGCAGACCCTTTCAATGGATCGAATAGGACAAACAGATGACCCGTAGAAACTTCTTAAAGCAGAGCATAGGCGGCGGCGCGCTTCTGTCTCTCGCAACGCCTGCAGCGGCCCAGGGCACGACGTCACTACGCCTTCTCGCGACCGATGCGATCACAGCAGCGACCCTGGCCGACCAG
Source organism: Pseudomonadota bacterium (assembly GCA_038526275.1). Taxonomy (GTDB): domain Bacteria; phylum Pseudomonadota; class Alphaproteobacteria; order Rhodobacterales; family Rhodobacteraceae; genus 188UL27-1. Next base: position 6,203 of record JBCBGY010000052.1, read on the forward strand.
ATCAGTGCCGCCACTGGCAATACCTTCGTGATCGAAACGACAATCGTACCGTTGACCGAGGCTGGGACCATTTTGGATCGCGTATCCAGCGGCGAAGCCGACATGGGTCTGACAGCGCTCGATCACTTCATGCCAAAGAACTTGGCGTTCGGCTTGTTCGCATCAATGCCTTTCGGCATGGCTGCTGGCGAGCTTGATAGCTGGGTCCTTGCTTCTGATGGCGGCGACATGCTTGCCATGCTGGGCGACGAACTTGGCGTGACATTCCGCTTTGCCGGTGACGGCGGCGCGAAACCGATCTGGAGCAAGGAACCGCTTTCCGATCTTTCAGCATTCCAGGCAAAATCTGTCGGCTCCACAGGGCTCGGTATGCTGAACATGCAAAAAGTCGGCGTGGCCTCTGTCGCAGATCTCGGCAATCCGTCCATAGACCTTAACGGTCTTGATATTTTGGATGGCCTCAGCGTTGTCGAGATGTCCGAGAAAGGCCTGACTGACTTCCCTCACATGACGCTCGCCAACCCGAACAAGCCAAGTGCGGCATACACCCTTGCCATTTCCCAACCTGCATATGAGGGATTGAGCGCGGGCCATCGAGTGGTACTCGAACGGGCCTGCAGCGCTTCAATGAGCCATGGTCGGGCCCGCAATTTCCATGAGAACGCCGTTGCCCTCCGGAATGCTGGTGACACGCTGAGCGCCTCCCCTTTGCCGAATGACATCTGGCAGGCCCTGCAGAAGTCGGCGCAAAGCGTCCTGGCAACAGTCTATGAAGACAACGATATCGCCGCGACCATTGTCGACTCATATGTCTACTTCCTGACGGACATCGCGGCGTGGAGCGAAATCGGTGAAGCTGCATTTTATGACGGGCGCAAGCGCCTTTCTAGCTTGTGATCGTGAGAGCGGAGACTTGAGCATGACACATCCATCACATAAATCGCTCTCTCGCCGCGCGATCCTTGCCGGATCCGGCGTTGCTGTTGCCGGTGTTTTGGCCACCCCGGCGATTTCTCAGAACAGTCGCCGCACGATCCGCATGGCAACATCATGGCCACCAAACCTTGGCGGTTTGGCTCCCGGTGCGCAACGGGTCGCAGATTCGATCACCCAAGCAACGGATGGTCGCCTTACGGTGGAGTTGCACAGCGCCGGCAAACTCGTGCCTCCGCTCGGAGTGCATGATGCCGCGAGTTCGGGCGAAATTGAGATGTATCACAGCGCTGAATACTATTTTCAGGGCAAACATCGCGGGTTCAACTTTTTCACGACCGTCCCGTTCGGGGCAACGTCCAGCGAACAAGCGAGTTGGATCAAGTATGGTGGCGGCCAGCAACTCTGGGACGAACTGAGCGCAAAATTCAACGTCAAAGCCTTGGCCGCTGGCAGCACCGGTGTTCAGATGGGCGGTTGGTTTGACAAGGAAATCACGTCTATGGCGGATTTCGAGGGTCTAACCATGCGGATGCCCGGTTTGGGCGGACAAGTTCTTGCAGAGGTGGGTGCCAATCCTGTTGTTCTGCCCGGCGGCGGAATTGTCGAAGCGCTGTTTGACAAGACGATTGACGCAACCGAATGGGTTGGGCCCTACAATGATCTACAATTCGGCTTCCAAAAGCTTCTGGCCAAGTACATGTATCCCGGCTTCCATGAGCCTGGCACTATGGCGTCTATCGGGTTCAACCTGGATTTTTGGAACAGCCTGTCGGCGCAGGACCAGGCGCTGATCGAGATGGTTACAGATGCTGAACTGTCGTTGATGACCTCTGACTATAATGGCAATAACGGTTTGGCGCTGACGCAGATGATCCTCGAGTTCGGGGTTAAACCTACCCGTTTACCGGACGATGTTTGGAACGCTTTGGCCGCAACCTCACAGCGGGTCGTGGCCAGCGTTGCAGAGGATGATGAACTTGCCAAGCGGATCTACGACAGTTTCGAGGATTACCGACAGCTTTCAATGAATGCTGGGCCGGTGAGCCAGTCAGAGTATCTTGCAAGAAGAAGCGCTGAAGATCTTTTCAGTTTCATTTAGTCGCGCCGTCCCAGGATCTAACCACAACACTGCATGGGCAGTTGGCTCCGCCTGACTGCCACGGCACGGGCGCATTCAGGAAATGCGGTCAAAACCCGACGCCTCTCCAGACTGTGAATTTGGGTTGTGATGTGTTTCTACCTAAAAAGATAGGTGAAATGCGCACCGAATACCCAACTGGAGGCTCAAAATGATCAAAAAATTACCCTTGGTGCTCGCCGTTCTGGCGACGCCGACCCTCGCCGAAGAGGTTCGCCAATTGGACAGCCATGAACATGGCGTTGGCGAACTCAATATCGCAATAGATGGCAATGCCGTGGTGATGGAGTTTCATGCACCTGGGGCGGACATTGTCGGGTTTGAATATACAGCGGAAAGCGCAGCCGACCGGGCCGCCATAGATGATGCGGTGGCTACTCTGGCCAAACCCCTTGAGCTTTTCGTCCTGCCAGCCACCGCCGAATGCAGTGTGGTCCAGGCCAGCGCCGAACTTGAAAGTGAAGAAGCCCACGATGAACATCATGAAGCGGGCCATGACGATGATCACGGGCACGAACATCACGAACATGGCGAAGATCATGCTGACGCCCATGACGATGACCATGCAAATGAGGCCGAGCATACCGAGTTCCATGCAGAATACACCCTGACCTGCGGAAAACCCGACGCTCTTTCAGAGATTACGTTCGCCTATTTCGAGACTTTCGAGAATGCCCGCGAACTGGAAGTCCAAATCGTCTCGGGCTCCGGGGCCCAGGCTTTCGAAGTTCCAAGAGAGGATCCAACCCTCGATCTGCGCGGCATGTTCTGAATTTGTCCGAACGCGGCACAATTGAACTGAAGGATGCCCGGTTCCGCTGGCCGGGCAAAGCATCCTTTGCCATTTCGGCACCTGCACTTTCGGTAAAGGCCGGAGAAACGGTTCTGCTCCTTGGTGAGAGCGGGTCTGGCAAGTCCACGCTCCTGTCTTTGATCTGCGGGACAATCCTGGCCGATAGTGGGGCTGTGACGGTGGCTGGCACCAATCTGGCCACGCTTCCGGGAGGGAAGCGCGACAGGTTCCGGGCGGAAACGATCGGTGTGATCTTCCAGCAGTTCAATTTGCTGCCATTCGGCTCGGTTCTTGACAATATCATGCTTCCCTTGCGCTTTGCACCGGGGCGTCGGAAAAGGTGCGAAGATGCACATCAACAAGCCTTGGCGCTTTGCGGAGCCCTGGGACTGCCCAAAGGCATCGGGTCTGTAAAAGCTAGCTCCCTGAGCGTCGGGCAACAGCAGCGCGTCGCCGTGGCACGTGCCCTGATCGGCAAGCCGCCGATCCTCATTGCAGACGAACCGACTTCCTCGCTTGATGAAACGTCCCAAGCCAACTTCCTGGACCTTTTGTTCGATCAGGTCCAAGCACAAGGGTCGACGCTACTCATGGTCAGCCACGACCCACGATTGGCAAAGAGATTTGATCGCGCAGTACAGATGACCGACATTGTCACGGTCGAACGGCAAGCGTCATGATCCTGCGGCTCGCCTTTGGCTCCTTAATCGCAAGAGCATTGACTGTCGGTATGACAGTGCTCGCAATCGGCTTGTCAGTTGCCCTGTTTCTGGGGGTGGAAAAGGTCCGGACCGGCGCGAAATCCAGTTTTGCAGATACGATCTCTGGCACGGACCTCATCGTCGGCGCGCGGTCCGGCTCTGTTCAGCTTTTGCTCTATTCGGTCTTCAGGATTGGCAACGCCACGAACAACATCACTTGGGAAAGTTACCAAGACATCGCGGCGCAGCCACAGGTAGAGTGGATTGTGCCAATTTCGCTAGGAGACAGTCACCGGCAGTTCCGCGTTATGGGGACCAGTCTGGAGTTCTTCAGCCGCTACAAATATCGTCAAGGCAGGTCGCTGGATGTTGCAAACGGACAGGTCATGGCCGACCTGTTCGATGCGGTCATTGGCGCGGATGTGGCCGCGACTTTGGGTTATTCCGTGGGCGATCCGATCGTGGTTGCGCACGGCTTGGCGTCCTTCACCGAACACAAGGATCAACCCTTCCGCATCTCAGGCATTTTGGAAAAGACCGGCACACCTGTCGACCGAACCGTCATTGTAAGCCTGGAAGCGATTGAGGCCATACATGTCGACTGGCAGAGCGGCGCAAAGATTCCCGGGCAGTCGACACCAGTGGAGGTGATCCGCCAGATGGATCTGCAGCCCGGGGCGATCACCGCAGCGCTTGTCGGAGTCCAAAGCCCGCTTCAGACATTCGCCCTGCAGCGCGCGATCAACGAATATCCGGAAGAACCGCTTCTGGCCATCCTGCCTGGCGTTGCGCTGCAAGAACTTTGGGCCATCGTTGGCGTCGCCGAAACCGCTCTTCTCGGCGTATCCGCTATGGTGGTTGTGACGGCCCTCATCGGCATGATGGCGACCATCTTTTCGAGCCTCAACGAACGCCGCCGAGAGATGGCAATCTTCCGAGCCATGGGGGCCCGACCGGGAATTATTGTTGGTCTGCTGGTGCTCGAAGCCATGTTGACTGCCGCGCTCGGAGCGGTGGTCGGGCTATGTTTGTTGTATGTCGGCCTAGTCATCGCCCAACCCATGATAGACACTGAATATGGGCTATGGCTGCCCATAGGAGCACCATCTCTGCGGGAGTTTTGGGTCATCGTCGGGGTAGTTGTCGCTAGCGCAATTGTGAGCCTTGTGCCCGCAATCCGCGCCTACCGGCTTTCATTGGCAGATGGTATGGTTGTGCGGATATGAAGAGTTTCGATCGGACATCGCCTACTCGGCGGACAGCCTTGGCACTTGGTTTGACCAGCGTAGCCGCGCCCCGACTGGCGCTTGGCGCAACAGCGCGTGAAATCACCTGGGAGGAGCTTATCCCACCTGGTGTGCCTTACTCCCAGATCATCGGCGAAGGTGAGCTGGACGAAGTAAACGACACGTGGAACCCGATCTACGATGAGAACGGCGCCAAGCTCAACGAGGCGCTGAATGGTGCCCTTATCAGAATGCCGGGCTACATCATCCCGATGGAACTTGGTGCCGATGGTGTGACAAGCTTTCTCCTCGTTCCCTATGTTGGCGCCTGCATCCACACGCCGCCCCCGCCGTCCAACCAGCTTGTCTTTGTCACAAGCAAAGTCCCGTGGCCGAGCAATCAGCTTTGGGACCCCGTCTGGGTCACAGGGGTCATGCAGACGCAAATGCAATCCACGGAGCTTGGCGAGACGGGCTATGCGTTGGCCGCCGATGAAATGGAAACCTATGAATGGTAACCTTGAGTTTTGAAACGATTTGATTGACGCTACGCCTGCGGTGAGCAGACGCTGCGTGATAGCCCAGATTTCGTCCAACCTGTTGGGCTTTCCCTGCGAAAAACTCCTCCGAGTAAAAAGCCCATTCTGGCCCTGTTTGATGGCCCGTCACAGATTGTGAGAGATTCTCGGTTTCTGTGAGAATATCGATATTTCTTCCACAAGATTTGTTCGACCTGAACAAACCCTCGATTGACCAATCACAGCAATAGTATCTTTATTCCAGGAGCCCTGCCCCACTCCTCCTCCTTTGTACAGACTCACCAAAACCAGGTAATCCTCATGAATTGTCGCAAAGACTACGACAAATTGTCAAAAATACCGTTAAGCCAGATTTTCTAGTCATGGCACACGACGACAACCAAACGAAGCGATTTGAGCATGACGCAAGCGATACCCAGAATGGCATCTGTATTACCGGCAAAATAAAGTGGTTCGATCTGCAAAAAGGGTTTGGGTTCATAGTTTCGGACAGTTTTGAGGAGGACATCCTGCTTCACGCCAACGTACTTCGGAAGTTTGGACAGAACTCAATAGCTAAGGACTCAGCAATCCGCGTTATTGCCCAAGAGACCCTGCGGGGATACCAGGCCGTAGATGTATTACGCGTCGAACCGCCATTGCCGCTGGATGGGTTTAGCTGCGGATTGTCCGAATATGTTGACCACTCTTTGCCGCTCCAACCTGCGCGGGTCAGATGGTTCGACAAGTCAAAGGGTTACGGTTTTGCAAACGTTTTTGGCAGCAGCGAAGATGTTTTCATTCTCGCGGAAGTACTTCATCGATCTGGACTATCCGATTTGCAGCCTGGAGAGGCGGTCTCGCTACGCTCTGTGGTAGGTTTGCGTGGACTGATGGCGAACCAAGTCACATCTTGGGAAGCACCGCTTCGTGCCGAGGCAGAAGATTAACGAGGGCAATTCCTTGCGGCTAAAATATTGGTCCTTTTTTGGCCCGATAGTTTAGCCCAGATCATAAATCTGCTCCATATCTTCTAAAATTACTTTCACTCTCGTCGGCGTCTCATCAGATTTCCTGAAGATCGGCTGACGCCTGACATTCAAAGCGGCTGAAAGACTATCGCCAATGTAATTCAGCACCGTCGCCGATTTCATTAACCTACGCCCATCAGTGATTGCGGATACAGATTTTTTATGGCCGGGAAAGTAGGTTGGTGATCCATAGGATCCGTATTTTAGAGCTGTAATTGTATAATGTACCGAACCATATTGGTTATCAATAATCAGAACACCACCGGCTTGATGTATTGCGACACCAGTGATCAACAGCCTTTCGCCGAAACGCTCCAGATCGCCGTCCTTTTTCACGCGGGTCGGCGTTGCATATACTCGGGTCACCCTTGTATCATCTAGCGTACAGACATGAAATAAATGGCAAGCATAATCGAAATTGCACGGCAATAAGGGGCGCCATTCCTCATAAAATCCATCCGGAAAGTTGATCATCGACGCAGGTTGCGGGTTTCCCAGAATACTCGACGGAAAAGCGTTGCGGTTTATGGTCTGATAGCTTTCAAAGTCTGTTGTGAGGATCCTTGCATCTACCCCAAAAAATACGCAAATCGCTTGAAGAACATCGGGGCGTGGAAAAGACTGAGACTGCAGAAAACGATTTAGCTGCGTGCCATGAATGGCGAGTTCCTTGCATATTTCGGCCTGCGATTTCCCACTTTCGGCAATGAGCCGACCGAGGTTGGCTCCAAAGTGTAATCTCGTTTCAGGGTCCGATAAAGCTTTTCGAGTCCTATCACTCATAGATCTTTAGGGGCACGGAAATGATGGCCGTACGAACTTTCGATTTCTCGCTGTTTTGCGTGGCCATGTTTTAAGCGCTTTCCTGAGGTGATCAAGGGCACTAAACCCATAGGGTGAATTTCGCCGATAGCGCGGAATAAAGGCCCTCTTGACCGGTTCACATGACTTTTGAGGCGCTGGGTTGTCATTTTTCTCGATAAGTTGTGTGGACAGGACGGCGCCGGAGCCAGCCGGGCCTAGATTGGTAGTGCCGTCGTCTCTTTGATGTCTTCCATGACAAAACTGGCCGATACGTCTGCGATGGGTACTTTCGCAATGAGGCGCTGATAGAACCTGTCATAGGCCGGAACGTCCGCCACGCGGACGCGCAGGATGTAGTCCAGATCTCCGGTCATGCGTTGTGCCGCTATGACCTCCGGCATTTCGCGGACAGCTTGGCGAAAGGCAGTCAGCCATGTTGCGCTGTGGTCATTGGTCCGGATCAAGACGAAGACCTGTAAAGCCAGCCCAACGGCGGCAGCCTCAATGATGGCAACCCGTTTCAGTAAGATACCATCCGCTTCCAGGCGTTTGATCCGTCGCCAACAGGCATTGCGGGACAAATGTACAAGATCGGCAACCGCATCCACGCTCAGCGCCGCGTCCTGCTGCAGTATCGTCAAAAGCTTACGGTCTATATTGTCAAGTTTTGCGACCATTGGTGGGAAATTATTCACAAATTGATCACAAAGGAAAGACAAATTGGGACAGATGGAGCCGGAGCGCGATGTATTCTGCTCAGGGCAGCACAATCAGGAGGAACCATGACGCGCTTTTTGACCCGAATTTTTATTGATCACCCGCGATCCGTCGATGAGACCTATTTCCAGCATATGTGCTTTGCAGGTTTGTTCGCGTCCCGTTTGCTGGCAGCCGGGGGCGCCGCGCTTATACATGCGCTTATTCCCAGCCTGTTTGAAGAGACGGCAAGCCGCATGATCGGCGAGATGCATGAACGCCTTTCTAGGCGCGGCTGATGTGTCGCCTTGCCGCATATTTGGGGTCGCCGCGTCCTTTGGCAGAGATCGTCATTGACCCAGACCATTCACTGATTGCGCAAAGCCAAGAGGCGCTTGAGGCAAAGCTTTCGGTAAACGGAGACGGGTTCGGCATTGCCTGGTATGGGGACAGGCCCGATCCTGGTCTTTACAAAGACGTCTTACCAGCATGGTCAGATACCAACCTGCTAAGCCTTTGCCGACATATCTCGTCTTCCCTGTTTCTAGCGCATGTCCGCGCATCTACCGAAGGCGAGACGGCACGGGCAAACTGCCATCCTTTCACCCATGGAGCCTGGAGTTTCATGCACAATGGCCAAATCGGCTCGTTTGCGGCTTTGCGTCGGAGTCTGGAGGCGAGGCTCCCGGATGATCTCTATGCCCTTCGGCGGGGCAGTACGGATTCTGAGCTGATATTTCTGCTGCTTCTCAACGCTGGGCTTGTGGAAACGCCAGAGATGGCATGCAGGATGGTGATTTCTCAGCTGACTCAAACAGCTCGGCAGGTTGGTGTGGCACCGTTCATCCGTCAGACATGTGTATTCTCGGACGGCGAAAGTCTCTTCGCCTTTCGTTACGCCAGCGACAATCGATGCCCCACGTTATATGTTTCGCGAAGCTTTGCGGGTGGCGGGTTGGTGGTGGCGTCTGAACCATTGGACGGCAATCCAAGCCATTGGGAAGAGATTGAGCCAAACCAGCTTGTCCGCTTGGACCTGACGCAAGAAACCGTCTTTGACTTAAATGCGGCATAGTTAACGATCGGCGTAGGTCTCGGTGAGGCCATTTGAGCTACGTTCAGGAGACCCAAACCAGATCGGGGCGGCTCCGTCTGACCATGGCTGATACTTGCACATGATCCTGTCGAACGTTTCGCTGGTCACAAATCGGTGCAGCCACGATCTAACATTGGGCCATTCTTGTGCTTCGAACCAAGCAAGATCGGTATTCGCGAACTGACGCACAAAGGGCAAAATCGCAAGATCGGCGAGTTTGGGGCGCTGCCCGAAAAGCCATGGAGCTCCGTCAAAGCGGTCCTCAAGGTTCATCAAAATATCCGCGGCCTTACCGCGCTCCGCAAGCGCATCGCGTTCAGGATAGCGCGAAGCATATTTGGTGTGGTCAAGGGCCTGCTTAAACGGGCCATCATTGGTCGAGATGATGTCCCAACCATCCTGCGGCATATCGAGAAGTTGCTCTGGATCATTTTGGCCAAGTGCCCAGGTCATGATGTCGAGGCTTTCGTCAAAGACTTGCTGGCCTACGCGAAGGGCGGGCACCGTCGCGGAAGCAGAAACCTCCAGGAATGCCGCGGGCTTGGCCCGAAGCAAGATCTCCCGAAGCTCGACCGTTTTGCCAGCGCTCAGCAACGCGAGCCTTGCCCGCATCGCATAGGGGCAACGGCGAAAGGTCCACAAGACCGGATGCTGCTCATCGCCAGGACTGAACTCTCTCATAAGCACTACCCCAAAGGCGGACCCCACCGGGCCAACGGCCTCAGAAAGTTCTATCGGTTTCGAACGCTGCCGCAAAGGCCACGACATCACCCACTTAACGATGTGACATCCCCCGAAAAACAGACGTATACGACAGAATAGATCTAGAATTCCGAGGTAATGCCTATGACGCTATCCCTGCGCGCCATGCGGTATGTTCAAGCCGCACTTCGGCAAGGGAGTATCTCCGCAGCGGCGGACGTGATGAATGTCGCGCCGTCAGCCGTCGCGACCGCTCTTGAGCAGGCCGAAACCGCCTTTGGCATGACCTTGGCAACACGAGCCCGCGCCAAAGGCATCTTTCCAACCGCGGCCGGTCGAGAGGTCCTGCGGCGTGTCGACGACCTGCTGGAACGATACGAAACGTTGCTGACGGACATGTCCGATCTACGGACAGGTGTCTCTGGCAACTTGGCCATTGGATATAACGCGCCAATCGCCCCGGCCTTCCTTCCGGCGATCACAAAGAGGCTTCTTGAAGAACATCCCGCCGTGACCCTTTCCTTTGCCGAAGGCGACAATACGTCGATCCGAACCGGTCTGATCGAGGGGCACTTTGACGTCATTCTATTCGTCGAAGAGGCGCCTAGCCCGCAAATTTCCACCCTGCCGCTCATCTTTGCACCAACATACTGCCTGTGTCCGATTGATCATCCACTGTCTCAGCATCCGTCCGTCACTGTGGAGCAGATCGCGCCCGAAGCTCTCATACTCCTCGATCGTCCGGCGGCGCGCAGCTACTACATGGATCTTATGACCAGAGGCGGTGCGCCGTTCCGCATCGCCGCAACGGCAAATTCGACAGAAATGGTGCGTTCGCTGGTTGCAGAAGGCCTGGGCGTATCCCTTTTGAACATGCGCCCCAAAGACATCCCAACCTATGCCGGGAAACATGTTCGGTGCCTGCCAATCTCAGGGATCAACAATGGGGTTCAGTTATCTCTAGGGTTTCCAACCGGTCCCAAAAGACAGTTGGCACAAATCTTCATAGAAACGTGCGTTGCATTTTTTGAAGGATCGTCGGGTGAGGATTTCACCATTGCCATGGAAGACCCGGGCCATCCCAGACCCGATTAGCCGAGCACAGCGCCTTACAGAGATCACAATAGGCAAAATAGGTCGCTTTGCGGCTGAGAGATTCGGAATTACCGTTCCAGGCCTTAGATTTGGGAGGATCTGACGATGGAAAGAATGCGCTTTGGGATATTCCTGGCACCGTTCCACAAACCGGGAATCAATCCAACATTGGCCCTGGAGCAAGATCTCGAACTGGTTCAATGGCTCGACCGCTGCGACTATAATGAAGTTTGGTTTGGCGAACACCATTCCGCCGGGTCCGAGATTTCAGCAAGTCCAGAGATCATGATTGCCAGTGCCGCGCCACGGACCCGCAACATCATGCTGGGCACAGGCGTTGTTTCTGTAAGCTACCACAATCCGCTCTGGATCGCTGAAAAGATCGTGCAGCTTGATCACCTGACCCGAGGCCGCGTGATGCTGGGCATGGGCCCGGGGTCCCTGCCCACGGATGCCACGATGATTGGCCTCAGCCAGAAGGAAACGCGCGGGTTGCTGGCCGATGGGATCGATATCATCACCCGGCTTTTGCGCACTCATGATCCGATCACCTTTGAAAATGATCGCTGGGTTCTGAAAGATGCCCGCTTGCATCTGCGGCCCTATTCCAATTTCGATCTTGCCACTGCTGCGGTGGCATCTCCGACAGGCGCTAAACTTGCCGGTCGCTATGGCACGGGCATGATATCAATCGGGGCCACCACGGCGGCGGGGTTCGACGCGCTTGCGCTCCATTGGGACGTGGTGGAGGCCGAAGCGAAACATTACAATCAGGCCGTGGACCGTTCGAAATGGCGGCTGGTCGGCCTGTGCCACATTGCAGAAACTGCCGAACAGGCGCGGCGCGATGTGGAATACGGCATTGAGCACTGGTTCCACTATTTCCAGGAAATCGCAGCGTTCCCACAGATGTCGATGCCCGGTGCAAACGCTAAAGAGATGATCGACTTCATCAACGACAGCGGCTTTGGCGCCATCGGCACGCCAGAGATGTGCAAGGCACAGATCGACCGGCTTTGGAAACAGTCCAATGGCGGCTTCGGGGCCTATCTGATGCTGGCACACAACTGGGCGAACTTTGACGCGACCAAACGGTCCTACGACCTGATCGCCCGCGAGGTTTTCCCGCATTTCCAGGGCCAGCATATGTCCACCATGAACGCAGCCATGCGCGCCCAGAAAATGCGCCCGGAACTGGCCGAAATCCATTCCAAAGCTGTGGAAACTGCGCAAGAAACCTACGCTGCAGAAAAAGAGCGTCGCGGCGAAACCGAACCGGCAGAATAGCTCCAGCGGTGCCCGTCCAGTACGGGCACCAGTTATCGCAAACGGATCCGGGCCTGCGAGGCCCGGCCTTCCGCATCGATGACGGACAGGTTCAGATATCCTTGCGCCGGACTATCAACTGCGACTTCTCGCGGGTAGCTTCGCGTCAGAAGCGGCGCACCATTCGCGAGCCAGGTGAATGGCGGCGTCCCATCGCGCACCTTCAAGGTCAGCACGTCCAGCCGTTCCAGTTCTGCCCCATCGGGAGGGAAAGCGAGCTTCGGGGCGTTTGCTGCGGTTTTCGCGTCCTGCCGCAGGGAAAATCGCTGCAACGGTTGGGGCAGTTCGGCATTTGTGACCATCAGGACCGACGGCGGCGGACCAGGCAGCGGATCGTGGCGGGGTTTCAGGTGCCCGAAGGCCTCGAACAGGACGGGTGCCGCCAGATCGCCACCAAAAGCACCCGGGATGGGTGTGGCATCCGGGCGGCCCAGCCAGACACCGATAACATGTCGGCCGTCATAGCCGATGGCCCAGGCATCGCGGTGGCCGTAGCTGGTGCCAGTCTTGTAGGCGATGGCACGGTGCGCGGCATAGGTCGGGGGTGGCAACCCGGCCAGGATGTTTGTGACCTGCCATGCCGCTTCGCGGGAAACCAAGCGCCGCGTGCCTTCTGACGCGTCCCGATTGACGTGCAGGGTTGGCGTTCGCCCCTCGTTGGCCAACCCCGCGAAGATCTGCGTCAAATCGGTCAGGGTCACGCCAACCCCGCCCAAGGACACTGCAAGGCCGGGCTTGCCCCCTGGGATCACCGGCGTCACACCCGCGCGTTTCATTGCGGCGGGCAAGGCCGGGGCACCTAGCCGTTCCGTCAGCATCACGGCAGGGATGTTGAGCGACAGTTGCAACGCTTGCCGAATACGGATCGTGCCACGGAACTGTCCGTCGAAGTTTTGGGGTGCGTAACCGCCAAAAGCTATTGGTCTGTCTTCGATCAGCGTTTCCGGATGCGCAAGCCCCTGATCGAAGGCCAGCGCATAGATCAGAGGTTTCAGCGTCGATCCGGGCGACCGCAGAGCGCGCGTCATATCGACGGCACCCTGCCGTTGGGTGGATCCGATGTCAGGGGAGCCCACGGAGGCGAGGATCTCCCCCGTTTTGTGATCCGCCACCAATATGGCCGCAGAAACGCGGTCGCCCGCGCGCTCGGCTGCACTGCGCATCAACTCCTGTAGCCGATGCTGAAGGGGCGCAAGCAGCGTGGTTTGATGCACCATCACGCCGGGTTCAGTCTCTCGCAAACGGTCAGCCACATGGGGGGCCAATTGGGGCACAGCACGGCGGTGCTCGGGGATGGGGCTGCGCATAGCGACCTTCACGCTTTCCGCGTCCAGCACTTCCCGATGCCCGGCGCGTTCCAGCACCCGGTCACGGGCAACCCTTGCCGCAGCCGGAAACCTGTCGGGCCGTCGGGTTTCGGGCGATTGAGGCAACGCCACCAGCAGAGCCGCTTGGGAAGGTGTCAGACGGTGCGGGGGCTTGCCAAACCATGCACGGGCCGCAGCGCGTACCCCTTCAATGTTCCCGCCCATCGGGGCATGGTTCAAATACAGCGTCAGGATCTGATCCTTGGACAACCGCCGTTCCAAAGCCAGCGCGACCCGGAACTGTCGCAGTTTACCACCCCATCGCCCCGTACCGCTTTCTTCCAGAAGTCGCGCGGTTTGCATCGTCAGGGTGGAGCCACCGGAGACGACCTTGCCATTCCGCGCGGCCTGCCAAACCGCTCGGCCCAAAGCGCGCCAGTCGACGCCGTTATGACGGAAGAACCGCCGATCTTCATAGGCGATCAGCATGGCAATATAGGTCGGGTCGACCTGATCCAGCCGGGTATGCAGGCGCCAACGTCCATCAGCGACCGTATAGGCGCGCAGCAACTGCCCGTTACGGTCCAGCACCTCGACCGATGTTTCACTGGTCAAAGGCGGCAGGACGGTGGCATCAATCCATCCATCCGCAGCATCGCGAAGCCCGCCCGCAACGCCAAGCAGGATCGCAAAGATCAGAAGGGCAGACCGCCTCATGGGTTAACGGTAACCCGGCCCGTATCGGTCTGGGCCCGGTATTGCGGGCGGTACATATCCTCCACCGATGCCGCCGGGTGGTGGAAATTCCCAGGTGAGATGGCACGGACCATGTAAGCGAGCTTGAACGACTTGTCCGAGCGCCAATCGACAGCGGCAAGGAAACGTTCCTGGCGGAACTCGGAATGCCGGGCCGCGACTGTTTCGAGCCAATCCAGCCCTTTCAGATCGCCCGACCGTAAAAGGCTCGGATTGTCAATTTCGAACCCTGCGGGCAATGGATCATTGACCATCAGACGCGCCTCAGAGTCCGCAAAAGGCGTGACCGTCAGCACCGTGACCAATCGCGTTCCCGCCCCGACAACGGACGGATCAACGGGTTCCCCTTCGATGGTGAAATAGGCGCGCTCAATCGCGTAGCCGTTGCCGCCCCGGGGTTCCGGGATGACCGGCACACCAAAGGTGGTCAAGGTCAGGGTCGCAGCAGCGGCGCTGCCATTGCGGATCGCAAGCGGCTCCGCTGCGGTGTCATCCTCCAGCACAGGAACAAGCGGCCCATCGACAACGGCCCCATTGACCGTAAACCCGTTCGACGGTGCGGCATCGATCAAAGCGTTCGCGGCCAGCAGGGTCCAAACCTGCTCCTGCGTGGACCGGACCCGGCCCGGCGCGGCCACCCGGGTTACGAGCGCGTCGCGGCTGATCACCGTCGACCCCGCCTCGGTCGCCAGTGTCAGAACGGCTGCGGCGTCGCGCAAGTTGGTGCCGTAGTCGCTACGCCAAACCTGACGGCTTTCATCGCCCATCCGCTGAGACATCTGCGCGCCGGCATGGGCGAACATCGCATCCGCGCGGCGTTGATCACCATACATGGCAAGTGCTGCCCCAAGCTGCGCGCTGGCCAGTGGCGTCGGGAAATCCGTTCGTTTGACATCAGCGTAGTAACGCAGATCGCCCATGGCCGCCCGACCTTCGCGCGCCAGAACCATCAGCGCATAGGCGATGTCTTCGCCACCCTTGGCCTCGCCCCCGAAATCAGGGGCGTAATTGATCCGGTTGGCCAAATTGTCGACGGCGGCAGTAAAGGCAGTGTCTGGCACAGTGTAGCCTTGCGCACGGGCACGGCTCAGGAAGTCGGTCACGTAAGCATCCAGCCAGAAATCGCCAGAAATTGGCCGCCACAGTCCGAACCCACCGGATGATGTCTGCCGCGCCAGGACCCGTGTGATGGACTGGTCGATCCGTTCCTTCAGGTCTTCGCGGTCGCCCAGACCCATCGCACTGGCGACCTGATCGAGATAGAGCAGCGGCAAGGCTCGGCTTGTCGTCTGCTCGGTGCAGCCATAGGGGTACCGATCTAGCGCTTGCAGAAGGCCCGGTGCGTCGAACGTTCCCATTGGTCCTAAGGCCAGCGAGGCTTTCCCGGTGCCAGACTGCATGCCCGCAAAGATATCTTTGCTAAGCGTAAACGTATCGCCAGCCGCCAGTTCAAAACGCGACGTCCTTGCGACTTCCGGGTCATTGAGCTGCACCGGGACAGTAACCGTTTTGGTCAGGACCCTGCCGTCGGGCGTTTCCAGCTTCACATCAGATGTGTAGATCCCAGCCCGCGATGCCGTTATCGGAACCTCCACGGTGACTTTGCCGAGGTCGGTCAAGCTGACAGTCTGTGTGAGAGGTTGCGCCAACAAATCCGCACCAGAAACGGTCAAAGCCATCTGACCCGATGGGCCATCCGCATGGACGATCTCCAGCAGCATCCGGCTGCTATCCCCCGGCGCCAGGAAGCGTGGCAGCGATGCCGTCACAACGACCGGATCGCGGACCAAGACATCCGTCGCGGCATTGCCCGTGGCCCCATCGCTCCATGCGATGGCCATCAGTTTGACGGTTCCGTTAAACGCCGGAAGATCAAACGATGTCCGGGCCATGCCATCGGCCCCCACTATCAGCGGGCCGGCAAAGTAGGCGACCAACTCCTCCGTCGGTGGCGGAGCCTGGGTTCCGGCATTGCGGGTGGCGTCGCCGCCGGATCGCACGGATCCCATCGCCCCGTTCATACCATCGATCAGGCGACCATAGACATCGCGCAGGCCCATGCCGAGGCGCCGTTGCCCCAGATAGTGGCCAACGGCATCGGGCGGCTCAAAACCGGTCAGGTTCAGGATACCGACATCGACGGCAGCCAGCGTCACATAAGCTGTCTCGCCAGCCTGCACGCCGTCCACCTTGATTGCCACGTCGAGCGGGGCACGAGGTTGCGCCTCCGTCGGAACATCGAACGAAACGTCCAGCCGTTTGTCCGGCGCTTCAACCCCGGCATATTGCAGACCCAAGGCCCGGGCCGGGTTACGTCCGGCACTGACATTCATCGGTCGAATGATTGTCGCAGTGACATAGGCACCTGCGCCCCAATCATCGGTGACAGGCAAGTCGATCAGGTTCTCCCCTTCGGTCACTTCGACCGTTTGCATGTCGATCAACCGGTCAGACATCACCGTAACCAGTGCCTTGCCCGCATACCGTGGGACCAACCGCAATGTCGCGGTGTCACCCGGAGCGTACCTTTCGCTGTCGAGCGACAATTCCAGTGTATCGGGGGTTGATGCCGCATCAGCGGCCGCATACCAGCCTGCCGAAAAGCCCATCGACGAAGCCGTGTAAGGCCCATCGATCCGCTCGACGACCAATTCATATTCGCCCCAATCCACGCCAGCAGCCACTTCAATCGGCGCGCCTAACTCGGCCTCACCACTGGCGATCCGGGTGCGGGTCGTTGTTGGCTCCCAGTTCCAGCGACCGCCACTTGTGTACCACTGGTATCGCGTGTTCACGCGGTTGACCTGCCACTTGACCCGCATCGGCGTTGCCGCGCCATCGGCCCCAACGCCGATCAGGGTAAAGGCCGCCTCGCTCCCTTCGGGCAACGTCCCGTCGAAACCCGGCTTGATGCCGATCAGGGGTTGGTCCGGTGCCAGCGTCCTGCTGATGCTCCGTTCGACCGGACGGCCAGAGCCTTC
>JBCBGY010000053.1:0-23302 GCA_038526275.1 Pseudomonadota bacterium
GACACCAACAGGTGTCCCTCAACCCATAGCCTGTTGAAGTGACGAACTTGATCGCTGGCCTTGGGTTAATTCCATTTCAAGTCGTTCATCTGATCAAATCGACTTTCTCGCATTGCACTGGCGTGCCTCGACGCCCTCTGAGCGATAATTGTCGGGACAATATTTGGGGTCTCGCGCAAAGTATCGAAGTTCGGCCCCAGATAGGACGACACAGACTAGCCGTCATGCGAAAAACTTGAATCACCCGCGTTGCCTGAAAGGATTTCAACGCGTTGGATGATACCTGAAAGTGCAGGCATTTCGTCAGACGCTCTAGTGGATCTGCTCATGAACGGTTGCAGTCAGTTCGTTCAACGAAAAGGGTTTTGGCAGGAATACAGAATTCGGGATGCTTGCTTGCTCATCCGCAAACGAGTCTTGAGCATAGCCAGAGACGAAGACAACTTTCACATGCGGTCGCTGGTGAAGAGCCTTTCGAACCCAACTCGGCCCATCCAGACCCGGCATGATGACATCGGTTACGAAAACATCAATTTTCAGGGTCGGATCTTCGAGAACTTTCAAAGCTTCTTCGGCATTTTCCGCTTCAAGAACCGTATAGCCACGCAACCTCAGGGCTCGGGACGCAAAGGCACGAACGGGGGCCTCATCTTCAACCAACAGTACGACGCCGTCACCCTTGTTCAAGCGGCGATCGCCCGGTTCTGTGGGTTCTGCCAAGGAGGGCGCGATCTGCTGGCTGAACGCAGGAAAGACGAGGGAGAAAGTCGTTCCGACACCGACATCGCTGTCGACAAAGATGTACCCGCCCGTTTGTTTGACGATCCCATACGCCGTGGATAGGCCCAACCCGGTGCCTTCGCCGGTGCGTTTTGTCGTAAAGAACGGTTCGAAAATCTTGTCCAACTTGTCGGCAGGAATTCCAATCCCATCGTCAGAAACCTTGACAACGACATAATCACCCTTGGGCACAACAGCCCGGTCGCGCCGAAATTCGTCCGAATAGTGCCGCATCTCACTTTCGACCCGGATCTCGCCGCCATCTGGCATGGCGTCTCGCGCATTGACGACGAGGTTCATGATCACTTGTTCGAGTTGACGCTTATCCGCACGGATTGGTTGCAGCTTGACTTCGTGGTTGAGCGTTAGCGTCACTTTCTCACCGACCAGACGGTTCAGCAGATGCGTCAAGTCACCCAATGTGTCCCGCAGGTCCAGCACTTCAGGTTGCAGATTTTGTTTCCGAGAAAAGGCCAACAATTGACCAACAAGGCTGGCGGCCCGATTGGCGTTTTGGTTGATCTGAACCAGATCGCCATAATCCTGATCGCCATGGTCGTGTCGCAAGAGCAAAAGATCGCAATGGCCGGAAATGGCGGTCAGCAAATTGTTGAAATCATGGGCCACCCCGCCAGCCAACTGACCAATTGCCTGCATTTTTTGGCTTTGGACGACTTGCGCTTCCAGGGTCTTCAACTCTGTTGCGTCGCTGAGAACGGCAATAAGGGTCGTCTGATCCCGCCCGACGACGCGGTTTAGCGTGATTTGGAGGAAGACCTCGCTTTCCTTCCGGCGCGCGCGGACCACTTCCGGCTTGTGTAGATTGCGCCCTTCGGACGCTTCAACCAACCAGTCCCGAACCGAACGGCCAAGGCCCTCAACCAACTGGGACAGTTCTACATCTCGTTCGGCGCCAGCACCCAGAAGATCGCGGGCCATACGGTTGGCGACAATCAGACTTCCTTCCGATGTCATCTTGACGACCGCAACCGGAAGATCATCAAGCATCTCACTGTCGACAGGTAGCTCTGTACGGGCCGTGAAATCAGTGACCGGGAACATATAGACCTCACTTTGATCATCCTGAGTGTCGGCGCAAAACACCCGGACAGATGTCACGCTGTTATCTGACAGAACTGCGTTTTCGCTGTCAGTTTGAAGCGGCAGTTTTTTGAAGACCTCGTCCAGCGTACGCCTCCGACCGCCAAGCAACCTGCGGGTCGCTTCATTCATGAAGACGATTTGACCGGACCGGTCAGCCGTCAGCATTGGAAGCTGCAGACCTTCTGCGCCCCGACTTAGGTTGCCTGCGGCGTCTTCTGACATGTTATCCAATCGCCACATCAAGACGTTTTTTTCCAGATGGCGCACTGACAGGCGTATGTGGCCGCGTCGGGTCACGACGTCTTCGCGCCCTGCCCCATCTGTGACCGCCTGGTCCGTCAGGCGCTGCAAAACCGCTGCTGGATTTGCAAAATACTCGCACATCGGGCGGCTGAGCCCCTGCCCCACATGGGAGCCAAATCGCCCGAAGGCTGTCGCATTTTGAAGTTTGATCCGCCCCTGTTCGTCCGTGACAAAGCTCGGCGCCGGGTCGAACTGAATAAAATTCGATATGTGATCAAGCAGGTCGGCCTGCCGGACCTCGTTTTGCCCCACAAGTAAGCGCACCACAATTGCCAGCGCAGCGAGCGTCCCACCGACACTGAACATCAAGATACCGAGCATTTGGTATGGGATCAGCAGGGCGACGACACACAAGACCAGTGCAATTGCCGCAATTGGGACCAGCCTGTCGGACAAGGCCGTGGCGGTTTTCATGACCGGACTTGGGGTAACCGCTGGTGTCAGCACGCTGTTGCCTCCCTATGATTCATTTGCCCGCAAATCTCGGTCAAAAAACCTTAAGCACTAATTAAACATGTTTCCAAAATGGCCTACGGGCTGGACTTGTAACGTGAAGGTTACGAAAATTTGGTTAACTCGTGAACCGTAAAACTGCCAGATAAAGGCCGTCTCCGCCTTGAAGCGGATGAAATATTTGCTGCATTTCTAATATGAAGTCAGGATTTTGATGCAAGAAAAGCTCAATTTGGCGAACATTTTCCTGCGTAAATATGGAGCAAGTGATATAGGCTATTCGTCCCCCCGACACGACATACCCACTGACCTGCCGCAAAATTTCCCGCTGCACCGAGATTAGTTCCTGAAGACGACTTTCCGAGAGCGACCATTTGGCTTCAGCCTGCCTGCGCCAGGCTCCTGAACCTGAACAAGGAACGTCCGCAATGACCAAGTCAGCCGGTCCCTGATGGTCAAGGCCTCCAGCAGATAGGACGCGAACCTTGGCTCCGGCGCGTTTCGCGCGGGCCGGTAAATCCCTCATACGTTCGGGATTGGCATCAAAGGCCAAGAAGTTCGCATCGCTGCGGGAGGCCAATGCCAGGGTCTTGCCGCCCCCACCTGCGCAGTAGTCCAAAACGGTAGCATTCGCCGGAACCGGAATGGCTGCGCAGACCGCTTGTGAGGCAACGTCCTGGATTTCGACAATACCCGCTTTGTAGCTGCTACTGGTCTGCACCTTCCGCGCGCCCTGCGTCACCTTCAGGGCGGTTTCTGCCAATGCGTGGCGTTCTGCCGTCACGCCGTCTGCCGCCAATTGATCGATGGCTTGGGACACTGCGCCCTTTCGCAGATTTACGCGCAAAAACAGGGGAGCCCGGGTTTGCATCAACGCCATCGTCGGTCCGAAGTCGTCGCCCAGATCTGCCTTTAGGTGCGGCGCGACCCAATCTGGGCAATCCAGTGCCTCTAGCGGGCCCAATGGTGGTGGAACCGTCGCCTCCGCCACCGACAGCGGCTTGGGGGCATAGCCTTCGCCATCAAACACCGTCTCGACCGGCGTGCCAGCAGCGCGAAGCGCGCCGATCATCAGGCCTCGCCCCGTCAGTGCGCCTCCCAGAGCAGCATAGGATCGGCGGCATCTGATCGCATCAAACACCAAATCACGCACGGCATGTCGGTCGCCGGACCCTGCATAGCGGTTGGAGCGCGCCCAGTTTGTCAGGCAGCGCTCCGCAGGGTCGCCTGCCAAAACCCGGTCCAGAATGTCTATGGCCGCAGCAACCCGGGCGGCAGGTTTCATGCGTTCAGACCCTTGCCGCTAGGCCATGCGGTAGTTCGGGCTCTCGCGCGTGATCTGCACATCATGCACATGGCTTTCCTTGAGACCCGCACCGGTGATCTTCACGAAACGGCAGTTCTGTCGCATATCCTCGACCGTGGCGTTGCCCGTATAACCCATGGCTGCACGCAGCCCGCCCACAAGCTGGTGGATCACGGTGCCAGCGGAGCCTTTGTACGGCACCTGGCCTTCAATCCCTTCGGGAACGAGCTTTTCACTGGCGGCGTCCTTCTGGAAGTACCGGTCGGCTGACCCGCGCGCCATGGCGCCAAGCGATCCCATCCCGCGATAGCTTTTGAAGCTGCGACCTTGGTAAAGGATCACCTCGCCCGGACTTTCATCCGTGCCGGCAATCATTGATCCCACCATCGCGCAAGAGGCCCCCGCCGCTATAGCCTTGGCAAAATCCCCGGAAAACTTGATGCCACCGTCGGCAATCACGGGAGTGCCAGTTTGTGCGGCTGCTTCGGCGCTGTCGCTGATGGCGGTGAGTTGTGGCACGCCAACACCTGCAACCATGCGCGTGGTGCAAATTGACCCCGGTCCGATCCCAACCTTCACGCCGTCGGCCCCTGCACCAATCAGGGCTCTGGTCGCTTCGCCTGTCGCAACATTTCCGGCAAGGATCTGGACTTCGTTCGACACTTTCTTAATCCGCTCGACGATCTGTCCAACGCCTTCAGAATGGCCGTGGGCAGTGTCGACCACGATCAGGTCGCATCCTGCGTCGATGAGGGCTTCTGCGCGCGCGAAACCTGAATCTCCAACAGACGTGGCGGCGGCAACACGCAGACGACCCAGCTTGTCTTTACAGGCCTGCGGATTCAACACGGCCTGCTCAATGTCCTTGATGGTCAAAAGACCGGTCAGGCGGCCCTCGACATTGACCACCAAGAGCTTTTCGATCCGACGGGCGGCCATCAGGCTGCGGGCCTCATCCAGATCGGCGGGCTCCGTCAGCATGGCCAGATTGTCGGAGGTCATCATAACGCTGACAGGCGTGGCAGGATCCGTGGCGAACCGCATATCCCGATTGGTAACGATGCCCATGACCCGGCCATTTTCGTCAATGACGGGAAAGCCGGTAATGCGGTAGCGTTCCTGGAGCGCCTTTGCATCGGCCAGGGTCTGATCGGGCTTGAGCGTTATCGGATTGTAGACCACGCCGCTTTCGAAGCGTTTGACCCGGCGCACTTCTTTGGCTTGCGCCTCGATATCCAGGTTTCGGTGGATCACCCCCATACCGCCTGCCTGGGCCATGGCGATGGCCATGCGGGCCTCTGTCACCGTGTCCATGGCGGAGCTTAGAACCGGGATGTTGAGCCGGATGGAAGGAGTGACAAAAGTGGACGTATCTGCGGTTGCCGGTAAGACGCGGCTTTCGGCAGGAACGAGAAGGACATCATCGAAGGTCAGGGCCTCGCGAATCTCCATGGGGCAATCCTTAGATCAGAGATCGGTTGGCACTTCCCTATTGCACAGCGGCCGAGAAGGCGAAAGCCCTGAATGTAACGGACGGTGTCAGTTAGATCTGTTGGTCTTCGTGCGGTTCGGATCATGCAGTTGCACGACCTCTGCGCCGCGTTGGACAACCGCAGCGGCCGACGTTGCCAAATCGCGCACAGCTTTGGCGTAGGTTGTCGCGTCACCACCGACACCCAGAAAGGTCACACCACGATCTGCGTAACGCTTTAGCGCATCGGATTTGAACGTGACGATGCCGGGCGCCTTGCCCGCCAACTTAATCTTGTCAATCGCGTCTTCGATAACGCCAACCATTTCGGGACATTCCGGCTGACCCAGATGACCCAGAGAGGCGCAAAGGTCTGACGCTGACAAGAAAACACCATCAACCCCTGCCACTTCCGCGAGGGCCGAAACGTTTTCGAGGCCTGTCCGGCTGGAGACCTGGATCAAGACGCAGATCTGATCATTGGCTGTCGCCGCATAATCCTCAATGGCGCCGTAATTCGAGGCCCGCATTGTAAGTTCTGACAGAGTGCGCGTGCCGGTTGGTGGATAGCGAGTGGCTTGCACAACCGCATTGACATCTGCCTCTGTTTCGACGCCGGAAACCAGTAGGGTTTGTACGCCGAGGTCCAAGACATCTTGCATGAGTCCCTGCGCGTCCGCGGAAATTCGCACAACTGGCGCAGCGCCCTGTCCGTCTATCGCCCGAACCTGCTCCAGCACGTTCAACACGGCGGTTCGGCCATGGTCGCCGTCAATCAGGCACCAGTCATATCCAGCCCCAGCGGCGATGGCGGCGGTGGTCGGGTTGCCGAGAGCGAGCCACAATCCAATCTGGACTTTGGCTTCGGCGAGGGCGGATTTGACGACATTATGCGGTGCGGGCATGGGCTGAACTCCTTCGTCAGACATCTCGCATCCTGCCCTTCCCGTTTCAATGAAGCCGCCGCGCACTTAATTTCAATATGGATCACCAAATGGACACTGCCGCATCGGGCCCACTCACGAAACCGTGAGTGGAATTCGAATTGCGCCCAAGCGTGGAAAATAAGCGAAATGCCCGCGAACTGTCCCCGAAGGTGACAAAGCCCGGGTGGGCTGTCCGCGAATTTTTGCTCTGTCCCAAGGGCTCCCGCCCCCTTCCGGCGGCCTTTCGGCCTTGTCTGGCGTTGGGCCGGGCCGCGCGTGCCGCGCGGTGCCTCCGGCGGAAGTATTTTGGCCAATAAGAAAGAGGCCGGTCATGCGCTACCCGCCATTGCTAATTGCGGTAGAGAAGAGACTGTCCATCCGCGAAGAGGTGAACCTTGGACGGGTCAGCTGTGAGGCGCACAATTCGGTGTTTGAGGTCTCCGTGGATGCCAGGCAGCTTGGCGACGACCCCGGCAGCCTCTCCTTCTTTTTCGAAATAGAGCAAGGTGACCTCGCCCAGGGCTTCGGTGATTGCCACGGAGCCCTCATAGAGACCTGCCCCTTCCGTTTCGACCAGATCCTCGGGACGGACGCCAACATTGACCTTGCGATTCATGTCGGACGCCTCCGTGGGAATGTGGGAGAGTGCCGTGCCGCCGCCTTCTAGTTCCAGTCGGGTTTGCGGCCCCGTTTCCACCACCTTGCCAGGCAAAAGGTTCATCGCTGGAGATCCGATGAACTGGGCCACAAATTCGTTCTCGGGACGTTCGTACAATTCCATCGGCGTGCCCACCTGGCTGATGCCGCCGCCCGCCAGGACAACAATGCGGCTGGCCAGGGTCATTGCCTCGACCTGATCATGTGTGACATAGATCATCGTGCTGTCCGGCATCGACTCCTTGAGTTGAGCGATTTCGATCCGGGTGGCGACGCGGAGGGCCGCGTCGAGATTGGAGAGCGGCTCGTCAAACAGATAAACCTTTGGATCCCGCACGATGGCACGACCGATAGCCACGCGCTGCCGCTGGCCGCCTGACAGCGCCTTTGGCAGGCGATCGAGATAGGGTGTGAGTTGCAGGATCTTGGCCGCGTTCTCGACCGCGGCGTCAATCTCGGCTTTGCTTTTCTTGGCGATCTTCAAAGCGAAGGCCATGTTGTCGCGCACGGTCATGTGGGGATAGAGCGCGTAGGACTGGAAGACCATCGCAATGCCGCGTTGCGCCGGTGGCACTTCGTTCACCACGTCGCTGTCGATCTCGAGCGTGCCGGCGGTGATCCGTTCAAGCCCCGCAATCATCCGCAGGAGCGTGGACTTGCCGCAGCCCGAGGGGCCGACGAAGACAATGAGTTCGCCTTGCTTGATGTCGAGATTGATGTCTGACAGGACTTTGACGTCGCCGTAGGACTTGCCGACGTCGGTCAGTTTCAAATCGGCCATTTCTGTTTCCCCCTCCGCCGGACTCAGGCCTTGTGCAGCAGTACAGGCTGCCAAGGCTCTAATGTTATTGTGCCATCGTCTTGCAGAGTCGCCGCGTTTAGATCTGCACCGGTTTGCACCCATGCACCGTCTGGCGCCTTAATGACTGCCTGGTCATCACTGAGATTGAACGCGCAGAACATGGTTTGCTCCGCCCCCGAACCAGACCGGCCCGAGCGGATGAAGCGGAAGACCGAACCATCTGCCTCGGCACCTAGCATCGCGCCTTTGGCCAGTACTTCATTGGCGCGCCGAAAGGCGATGGCCAGCCGGTAATGGTGCAATAGTGCGTCGGGCCGTCCTTCTTGTTCGGAAACCGCCAAACCCAGATGGGCGCTGGAGACGGGAAGCCAAGGTTCGGCGGCAGAGAAGCCTCCATTCTGGTTGTCGAGCGTCCAGACCATGGGCGTGCGGCATCCGTCGCGGCCTTTGAATTCGGGCCAGAACTCGACGCCATAGGGATCCTGGATCGCCTCAAACGGCACATCGGCTTCGGGCAGGCCCAGTTCCTCGCCCTGATAGAGGCAGGCAGACCCGCGCAGGCACATCAGTAGTGTAATATAGAGCCGTTGCGCGGCCGGGCTGAGCCCCCAGCGGCTGGCATGGCGCATCACATCATGGTTGGAAAACGCCCAGCAGGCCCATCCTTCCGACGCAACCTCATCCAGTTGCGCAAAGACTTCTGCCATCCGGGCCGCGGACAGGGGTTCCGCTTCCAGGAACTCGAACGCGTAGCACATATGAACGGCTTTTCCGGCCTTGGTGTATTCTCCAAGAAGCTCCAAACCCTTTTGCGCATCGCCCACTTCTCCGACCGCTGCAATGGCTGGAAAGTCATCCATGAGCGCTCGGAATTTCGCCAGAAATTCAAGGTTTTCCGGCTGGTTCTTGGAGTAAAGATGTTCCTGGTGATTGTACGGGTTGACCGATGGCGCAATGGTGGCGTTGCGGCGTTCCACCGGCAGTGGCGGGTTGGACCGAAGCCGCGCATCGTGGACATAGAAATTGATCGTATCGAGACGGAACCCATCGACCCCACGGTCGAGCCAGAAGCGGGCGACATCCAGTACAGCTTCTTGCACCTGGGGTTCATGGAAGTTCAGATCCGGCTGCGAGGCCAGAAAATTGTGCAGGTAGTACTGTTCCCGCCGTGGGTCCCATTGCCAGGCGGACCCGCCGAAGATTGAGAGCCAGTTGTTGGGGGGCGTGCCATCAGGCTGCGGATCGGCCCAGACATACCAGTTGGCCTTGTCGTTGTCGCGGTCGGCACGGCTTTCAGCAAACCAGGGATGCTGGTCGCTCGTATGGCTGAGGACCAGATCGATCATCACCTTGAGGCCGAGTTCGTGAGCTTGGGCGATCAGTCCATCGAAATCTGTGAGCGTGCCGAACATCGGGTCGACGTCGCAATAGTCACTCACATCGTAACCGAAATCCTTCATGGGCGACTTGAAGAACGGCGAGATCCAGATTGCGTCGACACCGAGCGACGCAATGTAGGGCAAGCGCTGGGTAATGCCGTTCAGGTCCCCGACCCCGTCGCCATTGCTGTCTTGAAAGCTGCGCGGGTAGATTTGGTAGATCACCGCACCACGCCACCAATCGGCATCCACTGCGGCCTCTACGACCTTGCGATCATGGGTTGTCATGTTGTTAGCCACCTTTGACTGAGCCCGCCAGCAGGCCGCGCACGAGGTACCGCTGCATGGCGAAAAAGACGAGAAGCGGGACGGCAATAGAGACAAAAGCCGATGCGGCCAGGATCTCCCAATCGCCCCCGCGTGAACCGAGCAATTCGCGCAAACGCCCGGTCATGACGAGTTGATCTTCGTTGTTGCCCAGGAACACCGTTGCCACCAGCAGATCGTTCCAGACCCAAAGGAACTGGAAGATGGCGAAGCTGGCCAGGGCCGGGAAGCTGAGGGGCAGCACGATCCGGCGGAAGATCTCAAAATCCGTCGCGCCATCGACCCGTGCGCTTTCGATGATCTCACGCGGCAGCCCCGCAATGTAGTTTCGGAGCAGATAAATCGCGAGGGGAAGCCCAAAGCCGGTATGGGCGAGCCAGATGCCCAGATAGCTTTTGCCAAGCCCTATGCCGTTATGGAGCTTCAGCAGCGGGATCAGCGACATTTGCAGCGGCACGACAAGAAGCCCCACCACCGTGGCGATAATCAAGGCGCGGCCTGGAAACTCCATCCAACTGAGCGCATAGGCCGCGTAGGCCGCAATCAGGATCGGTATGATCGTGGCCGGGATCGTCACCGTGAACGTATTGACGAAACTGCGCCCAATCCCTTCGGAGAAGAGCACCCGATCATAGTTGGCGAGCGTCCATTTGGGTGGCTCAACCGAGGTGACGAAGATCCGGGTGCCTCGCCTGCCTTCCGGCTGCTCGGTTGTTGTGATGCGGTAGTCGCCATTGGCCTCCACAGTGATAAAGGCCCCGCGGCGTTCGGCAGTGGCACCCGGCACGAACTCCGTCGGTCTTCGGGCATTGACGCCAAAGGCTGTAATGTCTCCGCTGCCATCGCCAAACAGATTTCCACGCACGACCCATTCGCCGTTCTCTTCTTTGGCTTCGCTGGGCGGGGCCGAGCGAAGTTGCAGGTTCTGCTCATTGGCGGACATGGAGGTCCACCAACCGGATGTGGTGATCTGATCCCGGTCGCGGAAGCTGGAGACCAGCAGGCCAATGGTCGGGATGGTCCAGAGCAAGACCAAAGCCACGACCGCGATATTTACGGCCCAGGTCAGGCTGGATTTGGTGCCAACGATATTGTCCATCAGCGCATCTCCGCCCGGGCGTTTCGGATGTTCCAGACCATGATCGGCGTGACCAGCAGCATGATCACCAAGGCCACGGCGGAGGCCCGACCAAAGTCCGCCCCGCGGAACATCCAGTCGAACATCAGGTTCGCAAGCACCTGGCTGGACCATTGGCCATTGGTCATGGCGAGCACGATGTCGAAGACCTTGAGCACCAGGATGGTAATCGTCGTCCAGACGACGGCGATCGTGCCCCAGATCTGCGGCACCTTGATCTTCCAGAAGATCTGCAATGGCGACGCGCCGTCCAGGATCGCGGCTTCAATCGTTTCTTCGGGGATGCCCCGCAGAGCGGCGGACAGGATCACCATGGCAAAACCGGTCTGAATCCAGACCAGGATGATCATCAGAAAGAAGTTGTTCCAGAAGGGCAACGTGATCCAGGCTGCGGGTTCGCCGCCCATACCCACCACCATGGCATTCAACAGGCCGATCTGTTCCTGATCCGCGCCCCGATAGTCGTAGACGAATTTCCAGATCACTGACGCGCCGATGAAGCTGATCGCCATCGGCATAAAGATCAGTGACTTGGCCAGATTGCCCCACGAGATCCTGTCTGTCAGGGCTGCGGCGATCAGGCCGAAAAAGGTCGACATGGCGGGGACGAAGACCAGCCAAAGCGCATTGTTGAACATCGACTCGGCAAATTTCTCATCGCCGAAGAGCCAGCGCCAATTGTCGAGACCGACAAAGGTTTCGCCGCGCGCATCATAGAATGACAGGACCACCGACTGATACACCGGATAAAGCAGATACAGCCCCAGAAGCGCGATGGCCGGGAAAAGGAAAAGCCATGGCCTGATGGCATTGGCGCGGTTGATGTTGCGCCCCGCATTGGCGCCTCGCGGTGGGTAGATGCCATCAAGCGCCAGGTTCGACAGGAAGTAATAGGCCACGCAGCCAAAAACGCCAATGACGACCGTGGCCAGCGCGTAGAACAACTGTTCCATTAAAATCTCCCAGAGATTTAGGCCGGGAAAACAAGGCGCGGTGGCTCAATGCACCGCGCCGATGATACTTACTTTATGGAGTCCCAGGTATCCTGTACGGATTTTGCGACTTCGGCCGCATCCTTGCCGCCGGTATAGTCGACCATGCCTGTCCAGAAGACACCAGCGCCAATGGCCCCTGGCATGAGGTCCGAGCCGTCAAACCGGAAGGTATCCGCACCCAGAAGGATCTCGCCCTGCTTGCGCAGTGACTCATCGGCATAAAGATCTGGGTTGGCGCCACTGTGGGGTGTCAGGAAGCCGCCTTGAGCCATCCAGATTTCGTGCGCGATGGGTGATTTCAGGTAGTCCATCAATGCGCGCGCACCCGGGCTGTCATTGGTGATTGTCATAACCGTGCCAGCGCCAAGAACCGGTTTTCCCAGATCTTTTTCCGCGTAGGCCGGGAAATAGAAGAAGTCGACATCGTCGCCCATCGCAACGCCTTCTGGGAAGAACGCCGGAATGAAGCTCGCCTGGCGATGCAGGTAGCATTGCGGCGGCGACGCAAAGAGCCCTGCCGGACTGTCGCGGAAGTCGGTCGAGGCGACAGCCCCTGCCCCACCTGCCACATAATCGTCGTTCCGTGCGAATGCCCCGAACTCTTCAATGGCGGCGACGACCTTTTCGTCGTCAAACGGCATCTCGTTCGTCACCCACTGGTCGTAGACGTCGGGCGATTGGGTCCGCAGCATCATCTCTTCGACCCAATCGGTCGCGGGCCAACCGGTCGCCGCGCCGGATCCCAGACCAATGCACCAAGGCGTCTCGCCATCTTCGACAATGAGTTCCGTCAGAGCCTTAAGCTCTTCCATCGTCTCCGGCACTTCGTAGCCCGCATCATCGAAGTTCTCCGGGCTGTACCAGACCAGGGATTTTACATCGACACGGTAGAACAGACCGTAAAACTGATCTTCGCCACTTTCATCCTTATACGTCGCCAGATCGACCCAGGACTGACCAGCGGCATAGTTATCGCGAACCCAATCGGCATCTTCCTGACCGAGCGGTGCGAGAAGCCCGCGGGAGGCAAGGTCAGCAGCAAGACCCGGTTGCGGGAAAATGGCCAGGTTCGGGGCTGAGCCCGCTTCCAGATCAATCACAATCTGTTGTTCGAAACTGTCGGAGCCGGCATAGTCCACCGTCGCGCCCGTCGCCTCTTCGAAATACTTCATCGCATTTTCGAAGCGTTCTTCTTCGGTGCCCAGCCAGGTGCCGAAGACCGTGATGGTTTCTCCCGAAAGATCTAGCGACTTCAGGGCTTCAAAGCTCTCCCAATTGAAATCGCCTTCTCCGGGGGCAAAGGGCAAATGCCCATCAGCCAAGGCGCCACCGGCGGCCAACGCTAAAGACGCCGCTGTGGCGACGAGAACTTTTTTCATCACAACCTCCCTTGTTCGCGAAACTCCCTATTTGGAGCCCGCATCGCTTTTTCAAAGCGCTTTGATACCGCGAGTTTTTGCAGTAAGACGCATACCTGTCAATCGCGCTTAACCATGATTCTGACAATGCCAAAACAAAATACTAGCATCCCACATCCAAGGAATAGGCTTTTGACCGCGTCTCGTACAAGCGCTAACAGTACCGCCGATCAATGAAAGCGGTTTGGAAAAGCAAACCATGAATCTCAAAGAACTTTCGGAACTTTTAGGGCTGAGCCAGACAACCGTGAGTCGGGCCCTGAACGGCTATCCGGAAGTGAGCGAACAAACCCGCGCCCGGGTCGTCGAGGCAGCGGAGGCCAACAATTACCGGCCGAATTCTCGCGCCAAGGGTTTGGCAACAGGTCGCGCAATGGCCATTGGCCATGTGATTCCGGCGTCCAGCCAGCATGAGATCGTTAATCCGATTTTTGGAGATTTCATTGCAGGTGCGGGCAAGGCTTATGCTGCGGCTGGCTACGACATGTTGCTTTCAGTCGTTAGCGATAAAGACGAAGCCACCGCCTATCGCGAACTTCAGGCCCGCGGCGCGGTGGATGGTGTGTTGCTTCACGCCCCCCGGCGCGAGGATCCCCGAATTGAATTGTTGAAGCAACTGAAGTTGCCCTTCGTCGTTCATGGTCGGTCTGACGATGCGTCGAACAGCTATTCTTGGGTGGACGTCAACAATACGGAAGCCTTCCACGAAGCGACCCGATACCTGATCAGCCTCGGACACCAACGCATCGCCTTGATCAACGGCGAAGAGCGAATGGGCTTCGCCGCGCGTCGTCGGGCAGGATTTGAGACGGCCTTGGGCGAGCATGGGTTGTTCGCGCGCGATGACCAGACTTTCTCTGGCGAAATGACGGAACAGTTGGGCTACGAGTCAACCGCATCCATGCTGACGCAGGTCGAGCCCCCAACTGCGGTCCTGTGTGCGTCATTGTTGATCGCCTACGGCGCTAAGCGGGCCATCGAGGAACGCAGGCTAGAGGTCGGTCGCGATGTTTCTTTGGTGACCTTCGATGACGCGATGTCCTACATGCGCAATGACGGAGAGGTACCAATGTTTACCGCAACACGGTCCTCCGTGCATGAGGCCGGACAGATCGCGGGCGAGATGCTGTTGGGGCTCATCGCCAACCCTGACCGCCTCACTCAGCAAAAACTCTTAAAAGCCACCTTGGTCATCGGGCAATCTACTGGCCCCTTGCTTGATGATGGCGCACCACTAAAAGTGAGGTTGGGATGAGCGGGCTGGGATTTACCAGAAAGGACTTTCCGTCCGACTTTCTGTTCGGTGCTGCGACCTCCAGCTATCAGATTGAGGGCCATGGTGAAGGCGGTGCGGGTCGCACGCACTGGGACGATTTTGCTGCAACGCCCGGCAATGTGGTGGGCGCGCAGAATGGCAGCCGGGCCTGCGGTCATTATACGCGCTATCCAGAGGATCTGGACTTGGTCGCGGAGGCTGGCTTGGATGTTTACCGTTTCTCGACCTCTTGGGCCCGGGTTTTGCCAGAGGGTCGCGGCGCACCGAATGAAAAAGGCTTGGATTTCTATGACAGACTGGTCGACGCGATGCTGGAGCGTGGTCTCAAACCGGCAGCAACCCTGTACCACTGGGAGTTGCCCTCGCCGCTCGCGGATTTGGGCGGCTGGCGCAACCGCGACATAGCCGGATGGTTTGCGGATTTTGTCGAAGTGATCATGGGTCGGATCGGCGATCGTGTCTGGTCCACTGCGCCCATCAATGAGCCTTGGTGTGTTGGTTGGTTAAGCCACTTCCTGGGTCACCATGCTCCGGGTTTGCGCGACATCCGGGCAACGGCACGAGCCATGCATCACGTTCTGCTCGCCCATGGCACCGCCATTCAGGCGATGCGAGGTCTCGGGATGGAAAATCTCGGCGCGGTCTGCAATTTCGAATATGCCCAACCCGTTGACGATAGCCCCGAGGCCGCCCGTGCTGCAGCCACCTACGATGGCTACTATAATCGGTTCTTCCTTTCGGGGATGTTCCACAAACGCTATCCCGATACGGTTCTGGAAGGCTTTGCGCCACATTTGCCCGAAGGTTGGCAGGATGATTTTGATACCATCGCCCAGCCCCTGGATTGGATTGGCGTCAATTACTACACCCGGAAAGTGATCGCGCCGATGGACGGGCCTTGGCCGAATCTAGAGGAGGTGGCAGGCCCCCTACCCAAGACCCAGGTCGGATGGGAGATCTACCCCGAGGGTCTCCATCATTTCCTGAAACTCGTCCAATTGGAGTATGCGCCGGATCTGCCGATCTTCATCACCGAAAACGGTCTGGCCTCGGAAGACTATCTGCAGGGCAACGAACGGGACGACCCGCTGCGCCAAACATACCTGTCCGAACATTTGGCTGCCGTTCGCCGCGCATTACATGACGGCGTCCCGGTGAAGGGCTATTTCATATGGTCCTTGATTGACAATTATGAGTGGGCCTTGGGCTATGCACCGCGATTTGGGCTGGTCCATGTGGACTTCGACAGCTTGCAGCGCACGCCCAAATCATCATACCACGCACTGAAAACGGCCCTGACGGGCTAAATGCACCTGAGGGACTGAACTCTTGACCCTTCCCCGGTCCTTGATCGCAGATATTGGCGGTACCAATACGCGAGTGGCTTTGGCCAGTGGCGGGGCGCTGGAACGACCAAGCATTCGCAAATATCGCAACGCGCAGTATAGTGGTTTGGATGCCGTCCTGGCGGCATATTTCGATGAGATCGGTCAACAGGACTGTGAAGGGGCCTGTGTTGCCCTGGCCGGACCGGTCCGGGGAGATCGCGGGACGCTGACCAATCTCGACTGGACGCTAGATACCGACATATTGCGACATTCGACCGGCGCCGGAACTGCAGCGTTGCTGAACGATCTGCAGGCCCAGGGCTATGGATTGCTCGATTTGCAGCCGAAGGACTGTGTTCAGGTGATCAAACCTGAATTGCCAGCCCAAGGTGATACGCGCCTTGTGATCAATGTTGGCACGGGTTTCAACGCCGTTCCCGTATACCGGACTGGGTCGAACCTACTGGTCCCACCATCGGAATGTGGACATGGGACACTCCCGGTGCAAAACGCCGAGGAATTCAGCCTCTATCAGTATATCGAGCAGTCTCACGGATTTGCGGCGGTCGAAGAGGTGTTGTCTGGGCGTGGCCTCGAGATGGTGTTTCGCTGGGTCGCCCAGCAAGAGGGCGGATCACACCAGCTGAGTTCGGCCGAAATCATACCGGCCGGGCTCAATGGCACTGACCCGCTGGCCCGCAAGACACTGGAAGTTTTTAGTCGTATTTTTGGAAGCGTTTCGGGCGACCTTGCTCTGTCGGTTTTACCATTCGGTGGTGTCTATCTTGTGGGCGGCGTGGCAAGAGCGCTCGGTAAGTCTTTGACTTATTTTGGTTTTTCAGAAGGGTTCATCAACAAAGGCCGATTTGCTCCCGTTTTGAAGGGCTTCTCGGTTAACATTGTCGAAGATGATTACGCTGCCCTTTCTGGCTCTGCCCGCTATTTGGCGGCCTTGATCTAGCGGCAATTGGGAAAAACTGTAACAGCTGTAAGCCGTTATTAACGCCTCGGCGCCTATCCCTGTCTCTGTCAAAGAGATAGAAAAGGACGCCGTATGTATCAGTCTGGTTGCCCAGGAAGGATTGCGGGATGACGGAAACCGTTGTTCTCGCCGCTCGCCTAGACTTTCCCGTCGCCAAATCGCTGGCTGAACAGTTAAAAGAGCTTCGGGGCAAAGACATCCAGGTATCAGCGGCCGACGTGACTCATCTCGGCACGAATTGCCTACAAGTCCTGATTTCGGCCGGGCAGACCTGGACAGCGGATGGCAAGGCCTTTGCTTTCACTGACATATCCGAATCCTTTCAAAACCAACTTGGTCAATTTGGTTTATCCATCGACGCATTGACCCAAGGAGCCTGAGTTTATGAGCCTCTCAATTCTAGCCGTAGATGATAGTCGAACCATTCGTGACATGCTGACGCTTGCGCTGACCCAAGCGGGCTTCGAACCGAAGGTTGCCGAGGATGGGGTGCACGGCCTTGAGGTTCTAGAAGGCATGCAGCCCGACGCCATAATCACCGACATCAATATGCCTCGGCTGGATGGATTTGGGTTCATTGAAGCCGTCCGTGAACGGGACATTCACAGAACAACACCAATCCTGGTGCTGACAACGGAAAGCGCTCCGGAGTTGAAAGCCCGGGCTCGGGCAGCAGGTGCGACCGGGTGGATCGTGAAACCGTTTGACCCGAACAAACTCGTAAAAGCGCTGAACATGGTCGCAGGTACGGGAACTGCCTAATGTCAGACCCAATGAACGAAATCCGCGCCTCGTTCTTTATTGAGTGCGAAGAGCTCCTCGAGGCCCTACAGGACGGGTTGCTAGCTATTGACGGCGGCGACACCGATCCTGAAACAATCAACATTTGTTTCCGGGCGGTGCACTCCATCAAGGGTGGTGCGGGCGCATTTGGCCTGGAAGAGCTAGTCCGCTTTGCGCATCGGTACGAAACAGTGATGGATGCCATTCGGAATGGCACCCTCACCCCCGATCGCGATGCGATGCTTCTCTTTTTCAAGGCGGCAGATCTTCTGTCTGATATCGTGCGGGCTTCTCAAAGCGGGGAACAACTGGACGCAGCGACGATCGAAAGCACGCTGCAAGATCTGGAAGCTTTGACTGGTGACGAGGGCGAAGCTGAAGCCGAAGAGGAAGCGGCAGCAGCCGAATTCCAGCCAATGACTCTTTCGCTAGATATGGAACTGCCAAGCGCAGATGATCCCCTAGGCAGTAAATATACTATTGAATTCGCACCCGAACCGGAGCTCTTTAAGTCAGGCAACGAACCTCACCATCTTCTGCGCGCTGTCTCCGAGACTGGTACCGCTGAAGTGTCTTGCGACTTTAGTAGAGTTCCAGCACTGGACGAGATCGATCCAGAGGGAGCTTATCTTGCTTGGACCATCAAAGTCGAAACAGAAGCGAGCAAAGCGGAGCTCACTGACCTATTCGACTTTGTGAATGGTCTTTGCACATTGGAAATAAGTGAAGAGACAGCGGAAACACCGGAAGAGACCGGCCCAGTACCGGACTTAGCACCGCCTCCCGCTCCCGAGCCGGAACACGCCGCACCACCCTCGAAACCAGAAGCATCAGCCAAGACGACCCCTCCGGCTGCCAAACCTGCAGGCGGACAAAGCGGTGGTCCATCAGCGAACGCCACAGTGCGGGTTGATCTGGATCGGATTGACCGCTTGGTGAATCTGGTGGGTGAGCTAGTGATTAATCAGGCAATGTTGTCACAAAGTGTCGCTGCTGCCGGACTAGATTCTAATTCACAAGTCACGTCCGGTCTTGAAGAGTTCATGCAGCTAACCCGCGACATTCAAGACAGTGTTATGATGATCCGAGCGCAGCCTGTGAAATCGCTGTTTCAGAGAATGTCTCGCATTGTGCGCGAGGCGTCCGGAGCCATAGGAAAGCGCGTAACCTTTGTAACCGACGGGGAACATACAGAGGTCGACAAGACGGTAATCGAACGGTTGGCCGATCCGCTTACACATATGATCCGGAACGCTGTCGATCACGGATTGGAAGACGGTCCGACCCGTCTTGCGGCAGGCAAAACAGAAGAGGGTACTGTAACGCTTTCAGCCGCTCATAAATCAGGCCGGGTTATTATCGAAATCAGTGATGACGGCGGCGGCATAAATCGGCCCCGAGTCAAGCAAATAGCCGAGGACAAAGGTCTGATACCTCCCGATCAGGATCTGTCAGATACTGAAATTGACGCGCTGCTGTTTCTGCCCGGTTTCTCGACCGCCAAAGAGATTTCCGATCTCTCCGGTCGTGGAGTTGGCATGGACGTCGTACGCAGTTCTATCCAAGCGCTAGGCGGGCGGGTCACAATTGCTTCAGAATCCGGTAAAGGAACGACTTTTTCGATCAGTTTGCCTTTGACCCTTGCTGTTCTCGACGGAATGGTAATCAAAGTAGCAGCCGAAACGTTGGTCGTTCCACTCGGAACCATTGTCGAAACCGTCAGTTTGCAGGAAGGCGATATTCAACGGCTCGGCCCTGAAACGAACGTAATACACATTCGTGACGTCTTCGTTCCTTTGGTCGATTTAGGTGCCGAGCTGGGGTACCGTCCGGCGCCCACCGACTACGAGGGCAGAGTGGTGCTGCTCATTGCCCAAGAAGACGGATCAAGGGCCGCCTTGCTCGTCGACAGTATCGAGGAACAGCGCCAAGTCGTTATTAAGGGTCTACAAGACACCTACGGTCGCGTTCCCGGTATCGCCGCAGCCACCATTCTCGGAGACGGCCAAATTGCACTCATTGTTGATCCCGTCGACTTAATGGCCAACGCAAGCGGCAAAACTGGATCTCCCAGCGATGATCTCCAACTAGCGGGTTAGTAGAATGTCAGAAATCGATAACACCATCACCGACGCTGCCGAACAAGAA
Organism: Pseudomonadota bacterium; assembly: GCA_038526275.1. GTDB lineage: Bacteria > Pseudomonadota > Alphaproteobacteria > Rhodobacterales > Rhodobacteraceae > 188UL27-1. Next base: position 19,577 of record JBCBGY010000053.1, read on the forward strand.
CTACTTTCTTTTCGGGTAGGTGAACAAGAATATTCAGTCGATATCATGTCTGTCCGGGAAATTCGGGGATGGACCCGAGCAACCCCACTTCCGCACGCTTCACCATATGTTTGTGGGGTGATCAATCTACGGGGCACTGTTCTACCGATAATCGACTTGGCAAAACGACTATCGATCGATGTGGCCCCAGCAAGCGAACGAAACGTAATCATCGTGGTTCAGGTTAACGGTCAAACTCTTGGGCTGGTCGTCGACGCAGTCTCGGACATCCTGTCGGTACCATTGAGTGAACTACAGGCACCACCCGAAATCTCCACCGACCATGCCTCTGGCTTTGTTAAAGCATTGACGATCATTGACGGCCGAATGCTGCGTGTATTGGACTTGGATAGTGTGCATCCTCCTATAAACACGGATGCAGCATGAACAATTCATCCACTTCGACTAACGCACATCGAACAAATTCGTTCGACGAAAAAGTCTTCGCATTCATTTCCAGCTTGGCCCATCAAGATGCAGGTCTGCTGATCCCCATTGAAAAAGCGTCTATGGTCTTCGCCCGCCTCAGCAAACGCATTAAAATCCTATCACTACCCAATTATGAAGCCTATTGCAAACTTTTGCAAAGCTCTGAGGGGCAAGACGAACGGCGCAACCTCATTTCTATACTCACAACTAATGTCACCAGCTTTCTAAGAGAAAACCATCATTTTGACGTCTTAATGCAGGACATCATACCCAAACTCATAGAAAAGTGCAAAGATGGCAAAAGAGCGAGGATTTGGTCGGCTGGGTGTTCGACAGGTCAAGAACCTTACTCGATAGCGATGACGATACTCTCTGCTTGGCCTCAGGCGGCTGACCATGATTTTAAAATACTTGCGACCGATGTCGATCCTATTGTACTGGATACAGCAAAGGCGGGCAAATATCCCAGCAAAGATATTAGCAAACTCCCAACTGAATGGATCACTAAATTTTTTCACACTTCTGAACAAGATATGCTGGCAGTTAAGAAAGAGGCAAAACGATTAATTGTCTTTAGAGAATTGAATTTAATGCATCCCTGGCCGTTCAAAGGTCAATTCGACGTCATATTCTGTCGAAACGTAGTGATCTATTTTTCTCAAGAAACCCAAAACATCCTTTGGCCTAGATTTGAGAACGCATGTCTTCCAGGCGGCACAATGTTCGTGGGTCACTCTGAACGAATTGAACTTGATCATGCACCGTCCTTTCAAATGGTAGGTCATACAATGTACAAAAGGCGACTTGGAATGCTAATATCAAAGAACGACTGTTAGGAGCAGAATCAATGGCGCTAAGAGACCAACTCCATGTTATGGTTGTAGATGACATGTCAACCAGCCGAGGATTAATTTTGCAGGCCCTCGATGCCTTTGGTATTAGAAACGTCCGAGATGCATCCGATGGTCCAACAGCGTTAGCTGCGCTACAGCAAAAGCCCGCGCATTTGGTCGTTTCGGACTATAACATGCCTGGCATGGACGGGCTACAGTTCTTACACGCTCTCAGAAGCTCCTCTACACTTAGAAAAGTTGGCTTCATCCTGATCACAGGCAAAGCCGACCGGCAAATAATTGAAAACGGAAAAAAGCTTGGAATGAATAACTTCATAAAAAAGCCGTTTGAGCAGAGCGATCTTCGCACTTGCATTGAAGCGGTAGTGGGTAGACTATGAATTTGTCTTCGGGTGTAGATCCTATTGAACTGCATACCTTCTTGAGAGCGCTCGGGGGGGAATGTATGAAGTTATCGGACATGACCAATGGCTTGCAGGACGTACTATTTGATGTAATATCGAAGTCAGATTTATCTGTAGAGCAGATTCAGCGGCTGCAAGGACTGGATGCCCTTACCCAAGTACAATTAGATCTTGCCCACGTTTTGGATGGCGCCGCCCAGCAGTTAACGGACGGGATGACAGTCGACACCGTTGAACTAGCAACCCGACTAAAGTTGAATGATCTAAAACTACGATTGTTTAACAGTGAAGATCCATCGCCTCACTCTGAGACACCGAACGTTTCAGGTGACTTAGACCTTTTTTGACTCAATAAGAAAGTGTCGCATTTTCACTTTGCATTGCCTGCGCGCTATGAATTAGCCAATCAAAGCCCGTGACTTACAAATAATAAGACGGTTTCCATGTTGCTCTCACATGGCAAACCCCCCGAACATTTAAGATGTGTTGACCTTCTTCCCGAAGTTCAAGCCAATACGAAACAACTGCCCGTTTGTCGACACATGCATATGTTTTTGATGGGTGCAGCGATGTCGGGTGTATCGACAAAGTCTTCCAGGAAAACGTGCCAAGCTTCGGTGGAGACACGCGCGGACTTGAGAAGGTCGCGCGTGGTTCGTCGTAACCATCAACCGACTACGCGGTGATGTAGCCATCCTCTCGGATCTGGACGACATTGCAATAGGAGAAATTGTCGATGTTTCCTACGTTGCCACCGCCCAGTTCCTTGTCCCTCCAAGCAGGCCGCCAACTTGGGCAAATGAGCGGAATTCGTTTGTTGCCGACAGAACGCGGACTCGCCCATCAACAGCGGTTTGGGCACCCAGTTCATGGGCTACAATTCGTCGAACCGGTCCGGTTGTGATGCTGCCGAGGATGTCGGCAAGGTAGGCCTGCGGATCGAGACCCTTCATGTTGGGGGGGCCGATCGTTCATGGCGTGGGCGAGAGTTTCGCCGCCGGTATGGGATACCGAAGAGCCAATGTAACGGCCCGATTGAGACCGCCTTCCGCGCTCTTTGACCCTCTCCCTACTCTGCCCCCTGAGACTTAGACCACTTTATGGTGGAATTTTCGGCTAATGTGACCTGGGTCCGGCAAGGAGCGAGAAGCCATGTAGGCGAGCACATTTATAGACCCACAGAAGGCGTTCATTTTGAAACAAGCTATGAGGGCGTTTCGGATGGCGAGGTCTGCCGAAAGGCCGGGATCACTCAGGCGACTTTAGCTGGAGCAAGAAGTGTGCAGGAATGACCCCACCTGAGATGCGGCGGCTGAAAGCCCTGAGGGTAAGAATGCGCGTATCAAGAAATTGGTTTTAGACCTGATCAGAAGCGGCAGTTGGGTGTATCGGTACAAATCGACTGGGGCATTTCAGAGCGGCGGGCTTGCGTGACGTTGCTCGTCCTCAGATCGACTTGCCAATACCGTCCGCGCCGGCCTGAACAGGTCATACTGAAAAGCCACATTAAAGAGATCAGCGAAACGCGTGTCAGATATGGATATCGTCGCGCGCACGAATGGCTTCAGCGCGAGAGTTGGTAGATCAACCACAAGAAAGTTCACCGTGTTTACAGCGAGTTGGGCCCATAGCTGAGAAGTTAGAAGCCCAAGCGCGTCGCGTCAAAGCCAAGCTCCGAGAGAGCCTTCAGAATGCCGTGCCCAAATGACGTCTGGGCAATGGACTTCGTTCAACTCGCCACAGGGCGAAAGCTGCGTGGATTAACCGCTGTCAACAGAGTTCATTTCTTGAGACTTGGACCTTTGGGATTACCACACGGCGATACAAGGTCCCATCAGCGCTTGATTGCGACCGCCTGCGCGAGGGGCTTTGACTAGGCTGCTTGCCGCCCCAAAAGGTGGTAAAGTTATTGCTTAGCTGGCCCGTACTAACACTAACCTCACAAATGAGGGGCCTTGATCATCTTGCAAGAAAGATTTTGGCTCCGGCGGTAGGGATCG
>JBCBGY010000054.1:0-23254 GCA_038526275.1 Pseudomonadota bacterium
GGCAGCATCGCCTTGACCGTGGCAGCCGTTCCGACCGGCATAAAGGCGGGCGTGCGGATCTCGCCCCGCGGCGTGGTGATCTGCCCTGTGCGTGCAGCGCCGTCGCAGGCGTGAAGTGCGAAAGAAAAGCGTTGGGTCATGGCGAGCACTGGTACGACGCGGCAGAGCCAGAGAAAAGACCCGACCAACAGGTTCGCCGAACTGCCTTTGACCGTAGGTAGAAATCGCAGGCGGACCCGAATTGCGACTTACCGGGATCCGCCTGCGACACCGGCTGGCCAGACCCCCAGCCGGTTGCCCAGTTTGCCCCCACTAACGGGCCGCCTCTCCCCTCCGAGGCACGGCAAACCGGATGAGAAGTCGTTGCAACCGCCGACACATGGGTGCACCTTTCAAGCCGCCGGCTGGCGGGTTGGGGCTCCTGGGCCTTACAGTCGCAGAATCGGCCTCTCGCTCCCGGTTTTCACCGGAGAAGCCGACTCACATTTCACAAATGCTCATCTCGCGTTGGGTAGATTGATACTTGTTCGCAATGACCAGCCATTGACCGAAAGCGGGCAATAATCTGTTTAAATTAATACACTTGCGTCTCACTGTTTAACAAAGAGGTCGGGTATTCCAGACGTGTGAGGTGCCATAAAACCGGCCCTGGATCGGCGCTTTCTGAAAAGCTGTGAAAAAACCTTGACCCGCGCGCTCCGGCATGATGCGAGAACGCGACTTTTGTATGAGGTTTTAATGCTGCGCCGTTTGTACGATTGGACCCTGTCCCTGGCTGCTGGCCCCTATGCGCTCGTTGCGCTGGCCGTCGTTTCTTTCATTGAAAGCTCCGTCTTCCCGATCCCTCCTGATGTGCTGATGATCCCGATGATCCTGGCCGCGCCTCACCGGGCCTTTCTGATCGCCGGGGTCTGCACGGTTGCCTCTGTGCTTGGGGGCTTGCTGGGCTACGGCATCGGCGCTTTTGCCTTCGAACAGGTGGGCAAGCCAATTTTGGAAAGCCTGGGCAAGGCCGATCGGATCGAAGAGTTCAATACACGCTTTAACGATTTTGGTTTTTGGGCAGTCCTGATCGCGGGCCTGACGCCATTTCCCTACAAGGTCATCACCATCATGTCGGGCTGGACGGCAATGCCGCTCGGTACATTCGTCGTCACGTCGATCATTGCCCGGGGATTGCGCTTCTTCATCGTGGCAGGGCTTCTTTGGAAGTTTGGAGAACCCATTCGGGACTTCATCGAAAAGCGATTGGGCCTTATGTTCACCCTATTCGTGCTGCTGCTGATCGGGGGCTTCGTCTTGGTGCGCTATCTATGACGCGAAACAGGGCTATCGCGCTGGCGGCAGGCGGGTCTATGGCCATGCTGCTCGCTGCCTGGGGCTTTGAATATATCGGCGGTCTGGCGCCCTGTAAGCTCTGTTACTGGCAGCGCTGGCCTCATATTGCGGCTGTGGTGATTGGTATCGTGGCCTTGGGAGCCGGTCTGCGGTGGCTAGCCCTGCTGGGCGCGACAGCCGCCGCGACGACGGCTGGCGTGGGACTCTATCACACCGGCGTGGAACGCGGCTGGTGGCCCGGGCCAAGTTCCTGTTCCGGTGGTGGTGGCATGGGTGACATGACGGGGGCGGAATTGCTCAGCACCGAAGGCGTGGGCTCGGTCGTGATGTGTGATCAGGTCGCCTGGTCCCTCTTTGGATTGTCCATGGCCAGTTGGAATATGTTGGTATCGCTTCTGTTCGTCGGGCTGTGGATATATGCGGCGCTCCGGCGCGAAACCCAGGTGCAGAACGTTCCCGCTTAAACGGTTTTACCCAACTGCCCACCCTGCTAAAGGGACGCCAAACAGTTCGGCAGGGGATAGCCATGAGCACCATCATCGACATTTTTGCCCGCGAAATCCTGGATAGCCGGGGCAATCCGACCGTGGAAGTCGACGTGACATTGGATGACGGCACCATGGGCCGCGCAGCCGTCCCGTCCGGCGCATCGACCGGAGCCTTTGAGGCCGTGGAAAAGCGCGACGGCGACAAGGCCCGCTATAAGGGCAAGGGCGTGCGCGAGGCTGTGCTGGCCGTGAATGGCGAGATCGCCGAAGCGCTGGTCGGCATTGATGCAACCGAACAGGTGGCCGTCGACGAGACGATGATAGAACTGGACGGCACCGACAATAAGGGGCGGCTTGGCGCGAATGCGATTTTGGGCGTCAGCCTGGCTACGGCGAAGGCCGCTGCCGATTTTTGCGGCCAGCCCTTGTTCCGCTATGTCGGCGGCACATCCGCTCGAGTTCTGCCGGTGCCCATGATGAATATCATCAATGGCGGCGAACATGCCGATAACCCGATCGACATCCAGGAATTCATGATCATGCCTGTGTCGGCCGACACTATGGGCGATGCCGTTCGGGTGGGGTCGGAGATCTTTCACACGTTGAAGAAAGAACTGTCCGATGCCGGTCTTTCCACAGGTCTGGGCGATGAAGGCGGCTTTGCCCCGAACCTGGGCTCGACCCGCGAAGCGCTGGATTTCATCCTCCGTTCGATCGAAAAAGCCGGGTACACGCCGGGCGATCAGGTTTACTTGGCGCTGGATTGTGCGGCGACCGAATACTTCAAGGACGGCAAGTATGTGCTTGCCGGTGAAGGAAAAACGCTGAGCGCCGACGAGAATGCCGACTATCTCGGCGCGCTGGTGGATGACTATCCGATCATCTCGATCGAGGATGGTATGTCGGAAGAAGATTGGGATGGATGGGCAAGCCTGACATCCGCTATCGGCGATAAGGTGCAATTGGTTGGCGACGACCTGTTCGTAACCAACCCGGCCCGGCTGACGGACGGGATTGCCAGGGGCTGCGCGAACTCGATGCTGGTCAAGGTGAACCAGATCGGCACCTTGACCGAAACCCTGAAAGCGGTCGATATCGCCCATCGCGCGCGCTACACCAATGTGATGTCCCACCGGTCTGGCGAGACCGAGGACACGACCATTGCTGATCTGGCCGTCGCCACCAATTGCGGGCAGATCAAGACCGGCAGCTTGGCCCGGACTGACAGGTTGGCCAAATACAATCAGTTGTTGCGGATCGAAGAGGCGCTCGGCGACGCGGCGTCTTACGCAGGCGCATCCATTTTGCGGTGAACCTGGTGACCGGGCCAGAGATCATTGAAAGATTGGGGCTGGCGCGCCATCCCGAAGGGGGGTGGTATCGCCAGACCTGGATTGCACAGGCTGGGCCTGATGATCGCCCAGCGGGAACTTGCATTTACTTTCTGCTGCAAGCCGGAGAGCAAAGCCACTGGCACCGTGTCGATGCCACCGAGATCTGGCATTACTATGCAGGCGCGCCCTTGCGCCTGCGGATCAGCGCCGATGCGAACGGCCCTGCTGTGGGCTATCTGCTCGGTCCTGATCTGACGGCAGGGCAAGAACCGCAAGTGATTGTTCCAACGCACCATTGGCAGTCGGCGGATAGCCTTGGCGACTGGACGCTGGTCGGCTGCACCGTTTCACCTGGTTTCCAATTCGATGGGTTTGAACTCGCGGCCCCGGATTTCGATATTTCCGATTAGGGGGCGCTGCCCCCGCGGCCAAGGCCGCTCCCCCGAAGTATTTGGACCAATAAGAAAGACAAAGTCCGGTCTCTTTGGCCGCCGGTCGACGTGCCGCGGAAGCGACCCGATCGGGTCGCGCACATCCGCGCGACGGCGGCAGCGCCGCCCGAGCAAGGATGTCCCCCCTTGACCTCGCGGGCCCGACTGTCAAAACGGCCTGCATGGCGACGGGAACCCTCACGATAGACTTGGATGCGATTGCGCAGAATTGGCGCGCGCTCGATGCACTAAGCAGCGCAACGACAGAAACAGGTGCGGTGGTTAAAGCGAGCGGCTATGGCCTGGACAGTGCAAAGGTGGCCCTCGCCCTCGCCCGGCAGGGTGCGCGACGCTTCTTCGTGGCTGTGGCAGAAGAAGGCGCCGAGGTAAGGCAAGCCCTGGGCCGTGGACCCGAGATCTACGTCTTCGGGGGTCATATGGCCGGGGATACGGACATGATTCATGATCTGGATCTGATCCCGTTGCTGAACTCCGTCGACCAACTGACACGACATTTCGAGGCCCTGCCAGGTGCCGCCTTCGGGATCCAACTCGACAGCGGTATGAACCGGCTTGGCCTTGAACCTGCCGAATGGCAAGCGGTCGGCGCACTCGCCCTCAGTCAAACTCCGCGCCTGATTATGAGCCATCTCGCCAGTGCCGACACACCAGAGGCAGCCCAAAACGCAGATCAACTACGCGTCTTTCGCGAGATGACCGACGGCGGGCAGATCCCCCGCTCGCTGGCCGCAACCGGCGGTACGCTCCTTGGCGGGGACTATCACTTTGATCTGACCCGTCCGGGGATCGGGCTCTATGGCGGGCACCCTTTTGCCGATGCAAGACCCGTCGTGCATCTGTCGCTTCCGGTCATTCAAATCCGCGATGTGCAACCTGACGAAGTGGTCGGGTACAGCGGCACCTGGACCGCCAGTGAGCCCGCGAAGATCGCCACGGTTTCCGCAGGCTATGCCGATGGCCTGATCCGAGCGCTTTCGGGCAAGGCCATGCTCTATGCGGAGGGCACGCCATGCCCCGTCGTTGGGCGAGTGTCGATGGATTTGATCACGGTCGACGTGACCGCGCTGAGCGAAGAGCCTAAAGCGCTCGACATACTTTGCGCGGAGCAAACGATCGACGACCTGGCCAGTGCTGCGGGCACCATCGGATATGAAATACTCACCTCGCTCGGGGCACGATATGCCCGGCGCTACTCGGGCGGCACTGGACCGTGAACCGGGTATTGGCCCTTTTGGCAGCACTTGGCCGACAGGAACTGGCAGCCATCGCCGTCGTCGGGCGGGTCACGATCTTCGCCGCCGGTGCCGTCAGCCACATTGTGCGTCCGCCCTTCTACGGTCGGGAGTTTCTGCAGGCCCTGCTCACTATCGGGTATTTCTCGCTGCCCGTGGTCGGTTTGACGGCCGTCTTCACAGGTGGCGCGCTCGCGCTGCAGATCTATGCCGGTGGCGCCCGCTTCAATGCCGAAGCCGTGGTTCCGCAGATCGTTGCCATCGGCATCGTTCGGGAACTGGGACCGGTTCTGGTGGGCCTGATGATCGCCGCGCGCGTTACCTCTTCCATTGCCGCGGAAATTGCGACGATGAAAGTGACCGAACAGATCGATGCGCTTGTGACGCTGTCCACCAATCCGATGAAATACCTTGTCGCGCCCCGAATCCTGTCCGCCGTCCTGGTCGTCCCCGTTCTTGTGGCGGTGGGTGACATTATCGGCATATTCGGGGGCTATGCCGTTTCGACCGGGACCCTGGATTTCAACCCGAACACTTACATCCGCAACACCGTGGATTTTCTGGAGGCGAGAGACATTATCTCTTCCCTGGTCAAAGGGGCGGTCTTTGGCTTTCTGGCGGCTCTTATGGGCTGCTATTTCGGGATGCAGTCCGGACGCGGGGCGCAAGGCGTGGGCCGGGCCACCAAGGGCAGCGTGGAAGCTGCCGCCGTTCTGATCCTTGCCGCGAACTTTGCGCTGACCGGGCTCTTCTTTTCGCTATGATCGTGCTCTCTGACGTCCATAAATCATTCGGCGACAACCATGTTCTGCGAGGGGTCGACCTGACGGTGGAACGGGGCACCTCTATGGTCGTTATTGGCGGTTCCGGCACTGGGAAATCCGTAACGATCAAAGCCGTCCTCGGACTGGTCAAGCCCGACAGCGGGACGATCACGGTAGACGGTCAAGATGTAAGCCGGGGCGACCGGGATGCGTTTCTCAGCCGCTTCGGCATGCTGTTTCAGGGCGCGGCCCTGTTCGACAGTTTGCCGGTTTGGCAGAATGTGGCCTTCCGCCTGCTGCGCGGTCGACTGAAGCAGCCGCGCGACGTGGCCCGCGCCACGGCAATCGAAAAGCTGCGCCGCGTCGGACTGGGCCCCGAAGTTGCAGACCGGCTGCCGGCGGAACTATCGGGCGGTATGCAAAAGCGTGTTGGCCTGGCACGGGCCATCGCAGCTGACCCGGAGATCATCTTTTTCGATGAGCCCACAACCGGGTTGGATCCGATCATGGCCGGTGTCATCAATGACCTGATCCGCGAAATCGTTGTCGAGATGGGGGCCACGGCCATCACCATCACCCACGATATGACCTCTGTCCGGGCGATCGGTGACACTGTCGCCATGCTCCATGACGGGGTGATCCAGTGGACAGGTCCTGTGGCCGAAATGGACATCTGTGGTGACCCCTACGTGGCGCAGTTCATCAACGGCTCTGCCGAGGGTCCGATAGAGACCGTGCGCTGACTATTACCGGATCTTGACACACGATATCCGGACAACCATTGTTAACGTATCGGCAATTACCGCCTGATTAGGGCAATTCTAGCCCCCCGAAATTATGAGAGATCCATTATGCAAAAGATCCTAAAAATGGGTCGGTATGACGCCGCCCTTAAGATGGTTAGTTCGATTGAAGCCTCCATCTTCGACGATTGGAAAGGCAAACGCCCCAATGCCAGCCTGACCCTGACCCTGCGACTGGGATTTCGCCAGATCAACCCGACCGCCGGGGCAGACAAAGGCACCTACCACGATCTGGGTGACCCGAAGGAGAAGGAGCGCAAGATCGTTCGATGGAACCCCACTGTCTGGTCAAAGTGGAAAAGTGATTTCGTCACCAGCGCGCAAAAGTTCTGGGACAACAAGTTCTGCTTGATCAACAACCGCGGACATTTTCCGTTCGAATTGGATGGCCAGATTTTGATCCCCAACGTCAAATGCCGGCTGAAGATCGTGGCGCAAGACGCAACTGCCAAAGACAATCACCACACTATCGATGTGGTCCGCCTCGCTGCCGGAGAGAAATGGTTTCGATCCCACGCCAGCCTTTACGATAGCAGAGACACGAAATCGGAGAAGAAAGGCAAAGACAGCAAAGGGAAAAAAATCATGCAACGGGCCCATGTCCATGAAGTCGGTCACCTTTTGGGGCTGCACCATGTCGACGTGGGAAAGGCGCATTGCCCGGCAACCGGAGATACGAACAAGCCCAAATGCTATGGCGTGGCCGATCATGACCAGTACGCCGTGATGGGCCGGGGCATGGAACTGCGCAAAGACAATGCACGGCCCTGGCACACCGCCATCACGAAATTCGAAGCTTGGGCCAAAGGAAACCCGGCCTTTTCGGACCATGCTAAGGCTGTGACGGCAGCGGGTCTGGTCGGTCCCATAAAGATTTGGTCGACAGAGTTTATGCATTATCACGCGCGCACCCTGGATGAGGTGAAGGCCGGTTCCCTGAACTTTGGTATGTTGGAACCTGCAGGCGCTTGACGCCAAGTTGGCAGGCGGCAGGTTGGCTTGCGCTGAGAGGCGCAAAACGGTACGACATCTGCCAGCGCGGGTATGATGTAATGGTAGCCTGTCAGCTTCCCAAGCTGAACGCGCGGGTTCGATTCCCGCTACCCGCTCCAGCCACCTCATTTTTTGGCTAAGTCGTTCCGGCCCAATGGGAAAGCCCGCGACCCGCCAAATATTCAGCCACGTTTTCGGGATCGTTGAACCTGTCCAGGATCGTCGTGGGGTTTTGGCGGTAGACTTTCGTTGAGACCGCTGCTTCCGCAGGAATGGAAATGCCCAGATAGTCATTCAGACTGCGACGCGTCTGGTCGGTCAGCAGTTCCTCATAGTCCAACTGCAATGGTGGTAGATCTCGGTCCACGAACCGAGCCCGCCATTCCCGTTCCACACGGTTCCAATCGGCTTCGTAGGCTTCGAACGCCGCTTGATCCCAGTCGAGTTTGGGAGCCTTCTTGTCCAGCCCCGGCGTGTTCTTGATCCAGTTATCTGTCGCCACAGCGATTTCGTAGGAACTGAACTGCGCCAGCCGATTTTGACGGCTGAGATAGATCAGTTTGAAGTCTGGATCCTGAAAGATCCGGTTCTGAACCTCCAGCGGATGATGGGCAAAAAGCTTGAAGCCTTGGACGTCCGCCGCGTCGCTGAACTGTTCAAACGTCTCATCCAGAAATGTCAGCGTATCAGCGTCGCGCGCGAACAGTTTCTCAGGCGACATATCGGGTTCGCCATAGAACTGTATGTATTCATTATGAAAAAGCTCGAAGTGACAAACCACGCCTGGTGCCCGGTTCAGCATCGTGCAAAGAAGTGTCGAGCCGCTGCGAGGCGAGGCGAGAACCACGAACTTTTGCTTTGCAGTCCCGAGGATGGGCGGGCTTTGCAGTTCAGCGGGCGACCAGCCAAGACGTGTTTCTGCCAGGTGGGTCAGAGCGCCGTCCAACGCGCGTGCGAAGGCCGCGCTGTCATTGTGCGCCGGTGGATCCATAGCTGTGCTACGGCGGCATATCTTCGACAGCGCCTTGCGGCGATCAACGTCATGGGCAAGCTCGGTTGCGATCTGGATATATTCGTCCGGCGTCGTGGCGACCAATTCATCGAGCCCATAGGCCCGCACCCAAGCCGCGCCCGTCAGTTGCCGCAGCGCCTTCCCCGCCAATGTAACCACCGGCACGCCGCGCGACATGGCCTCACACACTGTCGTGGCGCCGGTATAGGGAAAACTGTCCAGATAGAGATCTGCCGCATCCAGCACGTCTCCGACCATTTGGTGCGACATGCTGGGCAGAACAATAACCCGATCCTTCGGCAGTCCTGCCGCTTCTAGACGCGCCGTAAAGACTTCTTCGGTAAAGGGCATCGACCAATTGGCCGCGTAGGGATAGAGAACCAGCACTATATCGGGCGCATTGGCCAAAATCTTGGCCCAGGCCTCCAATAGGTCATCCTGGATTTTGTGGGCCATCGCCCCTGACACCAAAACGACCTTATCTTCCGCCACCCACAGCTTTTTGCGCGTGTTCACCCACCAATTTCCTTCGGTGGGAGTAAAGGCAAAGGCCCATTTATCCACCCCGTCCAACCAGATGATCTCTTCGCTGTATTGAGACTGCGCATCGTCGGTTTCCCACTCCCGACAGGTCAATACAGCGTCAAAACTGCTCATCCCGCTGGTCGCCGGACAGACTGCCGCTTGCCAGACCTGAACCGGCGCCAGCCGGTGCGCAACGATGGCAGATGTTTTTTCCCATCCAAAGACGAAACATCCCATCAGGAAAACATCCAACTGCAGATCACGGATCTGCTGGACGGATGCCGCGACCGACTGTTTGCGCAAGGAGATGACCGTTTCAAAATTGTCGGGCGCGTCCAAGGTCGGGGTCAGTTCGTCAAGCAGGATAAGGCACAACTCGAACCTGTCAGGGTCAAGTTCGCCGAACATGCCAACCAAGGCCCACCCTTCCGGCGTCTCCCGCAAGCTGCGAACCATCACGCCGACGCGCAGCCGGTCGCGAGGCTTGGGGAGCGCGGGACGAGGCCGCAGCGGCGCGCCGAGATGGACCAGATAGGTTTCGATGGCTTGCCCCAACTGTTCGATGACATCACGCAAGTTGCCGTCGCCGAACAGTGTTTGCACAGGCCGAAGACGGACCAGGGTGGCTGCGGCAAGGTCATAGCTGCCAGACGAAGACGGACCTGCGGCAAGGATTTGCGTCACGCTGCTGAGCAACGTGGTCAGGTACTGGCGGTAGTCGGCATGCGCGGGACCATCGGGAAGCAATGGCGGCTGGCCGAGATAGGTTGCAAAGGCCTTAGGAGCCGACAGGAAAGGTGGCGGCACAGTATCGAGGCGCCCAAAACCTGACACGGACGCAGGCGTCCACAGGATAGCAAGCAAACCCCGTCGCAATCGGGCGACATCGTCTTCTCCGGTTACGTCGTACGGCAATGCATTCGGGACAGGGCTGCTCCGGCAAACGAGACCCAAACTGACCAGCACAGCGAGCTTGCCCTCATCGCTCGCGCAGGCCAGCAGCAAGGCCCGGTCCGCTCGAAGAACGGTTTCCGACAGCGCGTCGCGCAGCGATGACAACTGGTCTCGGTCCGGGCTTTCGGCAGCGGCGCAGGTTTCCGCGTCGGCCAGAAGCCGTTCAAAGGCCGGCCTGTACCTGTTCAAAGTGGCAGCCGGAGGCAGGGGCGCACCTTCTCCGGCAAGTTCCACGGCGAACATCTCCAACGGAGCGGCCGTTGGTTCCTCGTCGACCGTTCCACCGGAAAAGATGGAATGCACCATCAGTTCACATGGTGCAAAAGCACGGACCGACCCCAGGGGAACGGCGATCGTCCCTTCGCCCAAAAGTTCCGCCCGCGCCAGCATTTCGCCGTCTAGGCTGATCCCCACCAGGTGGGGGTTCTCCAGCCCGATCTCCAAACTCGGCCTCACATGCAACGTCAGAATACAGTCGAACAGGTCGACCGACGACACGAATTGGAGAGAAGCTTCCGACACAGTCGTGGCCGGCGCGGCATCCTCCATGTGAGACCAACCAAAACCGAAAACGTCCCGAAACCGCTGATTGGACATCGACAAGTGTTCGCCAACAGACAGCATCGGCGGGTCATTTGTCGCCTCCCCGGTCTGAACCTTAAGGCCATGAAGTCTTAGTTCAGCGTCCCCGGGTTCGACCTGCAACGTCAGTGCGCCCTTCTCCGGAAAATCCAGCGCCAGCGGCAGATGGATTTGCCCGGGCTGCGAGACGTTCCCTGTGAAAAGCAGCGCGCCCTCGGGCCCTGTCACATTCAGCCAGCATCCCGGCTCACACGACAACTGTAGCCCTATCACGCGCTTGTCGGCTTTCGGCAAGGTCAGCCGCACGTCGCCCTCGGCCCGATGCAACTCTGCCGACCCGTCCTTTTGCAAGGACCAGACAGCATCGTCCAGCCCGAGCGACAGGGCGCTTGGCGCGGTCCAATGCCCGGTTGGCACCAAAGGGTACATCCCCTCGGCCGTCCCTTTGCGCAGTTGAACCGACGTTACGGTCGGTGCGCGTCGCGCGGGGCTGTGATCTGTCACGTCCAGGTGGACAACCCGCGAGGTCTGCCAAGGCGATGGCGGCAACGAGAAGACGATCCGCCCGCCGTTCAGTTGCTGACGCACAACGCGCTCGCCATCCAAATCGACGGTGATCAGGGGGTCGCGGAACTCATGGTTTCGCGTGATCTCAAGATCCACATTCAGACGTCCCGCCCAGTAAGGCACATGCAGATCCATGCCGGTCGTGGAGGAGGAGATCTCGCTGGGAAGGTCGGCCCAGGCCGCGCCTTTCCAGTATGGCTTGTTTAAGGACATTACCGGCAAGTAGCGGCTGCGGAACAGATCCGGAGCGGGCAACGACAGTCCGCGAGACGTTTCACTTTTTCGCAGCGCTTCCGCCCGAAGGCGTAGCGCTTCCGGCAGGCCAGCCTCTTTGACCACGAAATCGGCTGCTGCCAGATCTTCAAGCGCGTTGGCCGCGTCCGCCTGGCCGGCGAGCGCCGTCCCATTGTTCTGGGCATCCGGAAGACCGAGCGCGTAATTGTTGAACTGGTGCAACCGATAGCCACCGAGCAGGTGCGGGATAAATCCCTTCCGCCCCCACAGGGCCGCCGCCCGGATGAGAAAACAATCCGCGCTGATCCGCCAGGGCGCTTCCGGCATGGGAAGGGCCGCATCCAGAAAGTCCCGGGCGAAGACATTTCCAGAGGTTGGCGGAAAGGCAAACGTGCCGGTGCGCAGCAGTTCAGGCCGCATGTCCCCCGATGCGGGTTGGGTGGACAAAGGATGAGTGCCAAGGCTGTCTCCGGCCTCGTTCACCAGTTCCAGCCCGAACGATGTGAAGCCGTCGCCTGTGCGCCAGTGCAGCAGAATGGTTTCAATCGCCTCTGGCCAAAGGATGTCGTCGGCATCCAAAAACAAGACAAGATCGGCGCGACTGGCGGCGAAACCCCTGTTGAAGGCCGCTGCTTGCCCGCCATTTTCGGTGTTCAGGACCTGAACCCGGTCATCATAGGCGGCAAGGACATCACTGGAATGATCGGTCGAGCCGTCATTGACGACAATGATCTCGTCGGGAGCCAGTGTTTGAGCCAGTACGCTATCCAAACAGGCGGCCAGGAAATGTGCGTAATTGTAACAGGTTACAACAACCGCGATGCTGGGGGCCTGGGTCCGGCGTCCACCCATTATGCTATTCCTCTCCCGAGACCGCGAGGCGGACCATTCCGCCGCCCAGCCACCCTGTTTCCTCAATGCCCAGCGCCGTTTTTGCAACCAGAATGTTGGTGCGGATGGTCAGCTCAAGTTCCGCCTCCCCTGGCAACGGCAGGATCAGGGTTGACGGACCTGCGCCCTCCGAATGGGCGGACTTCCCGGCGAGCGTGGCCACCATTTGCTGCGGCGGATCTGGCAGCGTCAGCACATCGACATGCAAATAGCCCGTGGTTGGACGGGACAGTTGCAACAGCAACCGGGTTTCCGACACGGCGAGCCAATGCACGCCTTCCGCTTCATCGTGCCATGCCGTTGGATCTGAGCGAACACTTGCGAGGCCGGGCCATTCGCCGAGTATTTCAGATGGTTCCGCAAGCGGGCTGAGCGACATTTCGGTGACTGAAAGACCGTCTGGCCGTTGGGACCGCAAGGTGCGTATGCAGCCGGGTCCCGCTGGCACCTCAATCGGCACCGGTTCCGGGCCACCCAACACAAACTGGACCGGTTCGTCCGTGTCATCCATTGAAAGCGTCATATAGGCCGGGAAAGGCAGATCGCTGTCAGCTTCCAAACCCAGCCAGATCCGGCCACCGTTTGCCAATTGCGGCAGCGTCGCGGTGGATGCGCCAGTGGCGGCCCGTCCTGGCAAGAGCGCATCGGGCTTCCCTAACGGGTCAAGGCGCATGGCAGCGAGCTTGGTCGCGGCTCCGTCCAGCGGCAGGCATTTCAAAGTCACGATACCGCTGAGCGGAACCTGATCTGACGGGATGGTGACTGACACTTCGCCATCGCCGTGGCCTGTCATCGGAAGCGTCATACCTTCCTGCAATACAATTGCCGGTGCCGGACCATCAAAGCGCAGGTAAAGGGCATGGTCTGCCCGACCGGCGACCGTAAATACCATCAGGCCTGACTCGTCACAAAGATCCGCGCCAGTAGCGGTCGGCCAATCCCAGCCCGAGACCAGATAGCGGTCAAGCTGCGTCCCAGCGATCTCTGTGGCCGTTGGCAACCAGGGCGCCGTTTTACGTGATGGAAGATGAATGTCAGTGGTGAGCGACGTCAAAGTGATTTCGGTGCCGGGCGCGCGGTTCCAAATCAGAAGCCGTGACACATAGGCTTGGAGCAGCGTGTCAAACTCCATCAATTCACCCGGCAGACAAAGGACGGTTGTTTCGTCCGGTGCAATTGTTCGGACATCGATCCGAACGCCATTCAGCCAGAACTCCACCGGCCCCTGCTGTTTATCCACCGCGAACCTAAGCTGCAGGTCGATGTCGTTGCGGGGCCCGTCGAACCGCAACCCCAGAGTGCCACATGTTTCCACCAGTCGGGCACCTTCGCCCCCGCGCAGGTCCCAGCCACGGCCCAGGACACCGGTTGCGGCATTGGCAAGGTCCGTCCATTCCGAAAGGCGCTGCGCTGGCCAGGTCGACCGTCCGCCAAACAGGAACGGGTCGCGCTGACACAAGAGCCTGCGGATATGGGCGGGAGGACGGATCTGCGTTTCATCCATCCGCATTTTGGTAGGTATGATTGGTCTTTCCGGCGAGGCTGGCCGTTGGCTCCACCAATCCAGCGCGCGACCGGCCCAGCGTTCCACCCAAAATTCCGACGATTTCAGCAGTTGGGCGCGAAGTCGATCCCGGTCGCTTGAACTGCCGAACCGACCTCGGGCAATCTCATGACACATGGTTTCAAGGGCAGCCCGGCGTTGGGCAAACTTTCGGGGGTTCTGGTAGGGTTGCGGGCCGAGCCTTTGGTGAAACGAATTTTGCCCATGCACCCGGTAATCCGCCAGAACCTTGTCCAGATGGCGCGTTGGTCCAAGCAGGGCGGCGGCGAGAGACAGATAAAGATCCGCACTGATCTTCCATTCCGGCTCGGGCATGGGAAGCAGCGTGTCCAGCACCCAACGTGGGAAGGCATTACCACTGGTCGGCATGATGAAGAAAAACCCGTCTTCTAACAGACGTCCGGCCACTTGATCTTGCCGAGCTGCCCGCGACATGTGGAAGAGGCCCAGAGGTCGTCCGTCGGACCCAATGATCTGAAGGCCGAACGACATTCGGGATGTGAGACCACGCAATTCGGCTTGCACCGTTTCTACGGCGTCAGGGCGAAGGCGGTCGTCCGCATCCAGAAACAGCACGACATCTCCAGACGAAGCGGCAAATCCCGCATTGAAGGCAGATGCCTGGCCGCCATTGGCTTTGAGAACCGGAGTAACCTGATCATAATGTGCAATGATATCGCGAGACTCGTCGGTCGACCCGTCATCAACAACGATCACTTCATGACAGGGAACGGACTGCCCAAGCGCGCTGTCAATCGCATCGGCAAGATAGGCACCATAGTTGTAATTGTTTATAATCACACTGATTTTTGGCAGAGCGGGCGCTGCCGTATGCGCCCATTGGGCAATCAAGTCGGCGAGTGGTTCGGCCTGCGCAGGAACGGAATGATGAAGTGCCTCTTCAACAAACGCCTTGCGCGCTTCGTCCCGGCTGCCGATCTGTGGGACAGGTGGTAAATCGGTCAGGGCCGCGGCGACACTAACGGGCTCCAGCTCACCGAGAGGGGCGAGATTGTGTCGCAGCACTATCCGACCGTCAATCTTGCCAGGTTCCAGCCAGTTAACCGGCGCCGCCGTTTCGGGAAGTGCTTCATCCCCAGACAACAGCACCAAGTCAGCATCGTCCAACTCCTGCGTCGGAACCAAACTGCGATCATGCAAATGCCGGTTGAATTCAGCCGATGCAAACTGTTGGGCCAACTGCGGGCTCAGGTAAAGCCGGAACGTGGGGGCCATAACAGATCAGGTCAGGTGGCGGGCCGCTGCCGCCACCGTCCAACGTTGGCGCTAGTAGAAACCACCTTCGTTGTCTGTGTCGACTTCGGGCCGGGCACGATTGCTGCTTCCACCCTCACTTGCCGCCTGCGTCAGACCAAAGCGGCGTGTCACACGGG
This sequence comes from Pseudomonadota bacterium, assembly GCA_038526275.1. GTDB lineage: Bacteria > Pseudomonadota > Alphaproteobacteria > Rhodobacterales > Rhodobacteraceae > 188UL27-1. The sequence goes on from JBCBGY010000054.1 coordinate 15,128, forward strand.
CCGGCAGATCCCGCTTCACGGAAGGATCCAAACCGTTCAAGGCGGAAGGCGACAAGCGCGCAATGGACGATTCGGGCAACACTTTCAGCAGCGGTACGATGCAGGCGCTGCGCGGGAAGGTCCGCATCAGCCTGTTCATGTCCGAGGCTGAACGAGACCGGACAACGGTCTCACATGCGTCTTTCTGACTAGCTGGCACAGAGATCCGGACCTGACCATTCGGTGAGGTTGAAACACCCTGTGTTGCGGGCACGCAGCCAACCAACGCAACGGTCCCTGCTGCACCTACCATCAACGACCGGGTTAGCTTTGAAAGGTTTTTCGACTGCGCCATTTTCCACCATATACAAATTTAAAACTCGTTCCGTTAGGTAACTTTGCTAATCACTCTTGGCTAGCCCTTTTTTTATCCAGCGGACGCAAGACATTTACTCAACCGGTTAAATCACCTAGGGTCAGTCTCGATGCGACGGTCAGTGAACAGTATAGGTTTTGCCTCACGGTGCGGGCTCACCACTTTGGTGTGCGTCCTGTTTACGTCGGTCGCCTGGGCTGAAGGCGGCAAGGTCGCCTTTGTCGTGGGGAATGCGAGCTATGCGCATCTGCCCGCCCTTGCGAACCCAGCCAATGACGCAAGCGCAATTTCGGAAAAACTGGCCTCGATTGGCTATGATGTTGATACGGTGATCGATGGCGATCTGCCAACCATCAGGGCACGGCTTGATTCCTTTGCTGTCCGGGCCAGCGGCGCCGAACAGGCCCTTATTTTCTTTGCCGGGCACGGGCTGCAGGTGCAGGGACAGAATTACCTTCTGCCCGTGGATTTGCGGCTGGAACGCCAGGAACAGTTGCAGTCCAGTGCGCTGGGGGTCCAGGAGCTTTTCAACGCGTTCAACAAGGCACGGCCGGACGCGGCTATCCTGATACTTGATGCCTGCCGCGACAATCCCTTTACCGGCGGCAGCGGTGTGAACCAGGGTCTGACAAGCGGCAATGCCGGGGCCATATCGCCCCGCCCTAATGCCGCGGGTATCGTCATTGCTTTTGCAGCGGCACCCGGTGCAGTGGCTTATGACGGGGTCGACGGCAACAGCCCCTATACAACTGCCCTGCTCAAATGGCTGGACCGTCCAGGGTTAGAAATCGCGACCATGCTCCGTCGTGTGCGCGAAACGGTTGTTCAACTCACGAATGGCAATCAAATTCCTTGGGTCGAAGAGGCATTGGTTCGGGATGTGTTTCTGACCGATCCGGAGCCGGAACCTGCCGCGCCTGACGCCACAATCGAAGTGGCCCTGCTGGATCAGATCGAAAGCCTGAGTTCGACCGACGAAAAACAGGCCGCTCAAACGTTCTATGATCGTTACCTGGTCGATGCCAGCGCCGAGGCGCGCGCCCTGCCCGACCAATCCCGCGATGAAGATGAACAACTGGTCCGGGAAGGGCTGATCTGGCTGGGCATCCGGCGCAGCGACAATCCCGATCACTTCCGTCAGTTCCTTGACCAGTTTCCGAACGGGTCTTTCGCCGAACAGGCCAAAGTCCGGCTGGACGAATTGAATGCGATCGTTTCACAGCCGCCCGAGGCTTTGGACTGGATGGCGGATCTGGAACCGATCCAGGTGGGAGCACCCAGTTCCGGCACGCTCACCATTACCGGATTTAACGAAGAAAACCCGGTGCGCCCCGGCGCGCCTGGGGGTTTGGTCGATACACAAGCCCAGACGACGGACCAGCGACCGAATGTAAATGTCGGCGGGCCAAGCCTTTCGCCGTCGGAGGCCGAGCTCGACCTCGCGCTTGACAAAGGAGAACTCGCCGCGATCCAGGTGCTGCTACGCTTTGCGGGTTACTATAATGGCGCGATTGATGCCAGCTATGGGCCGGGCACACGCGGTGCCATCAAGGATTTCCAGCGCGATCGGGACCTGCTGGCGACCGGCTATTTGACCCAACGCGACCTGAGAGAGTTGGTTGGGCGCGTCGCGCGCGCCGTTCTGGAATCTGATCCCGAAGCTGCGATTGAGGCCAATATCCACAATGTGGCGGCGATCGCAGCGCGCGGCCCCGGGGCCGAGCCCACGGTCATTCGGGTGGCCTCGCTCGACTATAAGCCGGAGGTCAATGCCTATATCCGCGACGTCGCCGATGACTTCCAAGCCGAACGTCCCGGTACACTTGTGGAATTCAACCGCAGAAGCGGGCCGGAATATAATGCGCAGCTGATGGCGATCCTCGGCTCCGAAACTCCGCCAGACGTACTCTACACATGGGGCGGCGGGCATTTGCGGGCCCTCCGGGATGCGGGTTTTGCACGAAACCTGACGCCAGAGATGCGCGATGACTGGGCGTTCCAGTTCAAACCAGGTGCCCTGCAGAACTACACCCTGAACGGCGGGGTCTATGGCGCGCCTCGGCATCTTTCCATTGCGTCGCTTTATGTCAACAAGGGGATATTGGAGGACGCCGGTATCCCGCTCAGCCAATTGGAAACCTGGGGCGGTTTCTTGGATGCGGTGGAGCAACTCAAGTCTGCGGGCGTCACACCGCTCTCCACCGGCGGCGCCGACCCCTGGACCTATCACCTGATCTACGGACAGTTGGCGCAGCAGATGGCGGGCGCAGCCGGGTTCGAAACCGCCCTGTCAGGTGACGGTGAAGGTTTTGCCGCAGCCCCCTTCGTTGATGCCGGTCTGGAATTCAACAGGCTGACAGATCTGGATCCATTCCAGCCTGGTTTTGCCGATACGAAGGAAGGCAACTCGGTCGATATTTTCGCATCCGGCGAGACGGCCATGATGCTGGCCGGCAACTGGCGTATCGACAAAATGCAGTGGAAATGGCCGGGCGGACGCGACGCGATGCGCGAAGAGATGGCAATCCTGCCGATGCCCCGCATTGCGAATACGATCACACGCCAGACCTACGGCGGCGCCGATGGGTTCGCCGTTTCGGTGGAGGCACCTGACATTGCCGTGGATTTTGTCGAGCGGTTGACGTCGATCGAGGTGCAGACCCGGTTGAGCCAGCTTACGTCCAAGCTGCCTGCTTCGTCCGGTGCAGATCTTGGCTTGGATGCGCCGTTGATGGCCAAAGTGTCTGAAGATCTTCTGCAAAGCACCTACCACCAGCTTTACCTCGATATGGCCATGGGCCCGGGGATCCGGTCTGATTTGAATGGTCTGCTGGCGGATGTTGCCACCGGAGACAAATCTGGGTCTGAGGCTGTCCTCGCCCTGGCGGCGGCCTGGCAAAATCTCCTGCTGCGCTGAGTGGTTCAATGACGGCCCCCAAAGGCCCCCTGGAAAAACCAGAGGATTGGGAAGACTTTTCGGTACAGTGGCGACGCATCAAGGCCGCACCGGCCTATGCCGGAAAGGTCCCGCCGCGCTACCACGCTGAAGAATTCGGCTTTGACTACTGGATCGAAGTCGAAGGACCTAAAATCCTGACCTCAGACCCGTCCATTTTCATGTCGTTCCACGCATGGGGAGCCCATGGCTACGAAGGCCACAGCTATGCGATGTTGCATGATGGGGAGGATCAAATCACCATTACCTCGCAGTGCAAAGGCAAGGCTAAAGTTCGGTTCAGTCGCGACCTTGCGGACAAAACTGATGATGGGACGCAGATCTGGCGGGTGGACGAACTGTTTCGACGGTTCTCTGTCCCGGATCACAAAAGCTATCCGTGGGTCTCATCAATTCACGTTTTGCCGACCGTCGAGATCGGCGGCATCGACGGTTTCCGGAATCAGGCCCATCAAGAAAGGGTCATTTGCCTGATCAAGACGCTTCTCTCTTGCAAGTCCGGCAGCGATATTGCGGCGTTGCGGGGCGAAGTGACCAGCGGCAAGGCCGTGTTCGGCGAAAGATTACGCGCGCAACTGCGAACCGGCGCGCTCATCAAAAGCGCACCAGGTGAATAGGCGCCACCCGCAGTTCGGATGGCGCACCACGGGTTTTACGTGCGGGAAAACCGACGATAGGCTCCCAACGAGCCGATACCGGCAATCAGCAGTAGCGCGCTGGCGGGCAGCGGAACCGGGGCTATGGCCGTACCGAGTTGAATAGTGTCGATCAGGAAAACGCCAGGTGAGTCAATTTGGATCTGATCGAACGTGATTCCGGTAAAGCCAAGAAACGCCGTGTTGGCATCGTCGAATGTGGTGGCCAAGGTGAATGTTTCGACCTGCGCACCGTCCAGAAAAGCGGTGAGCGTTGTGCTTTGCGGGTTCGACGCGAACCCAAAGGCTGCCGCCGTCTGATCAAAGCCAAAGCTCAAAGTGAACTGGTTTCCGCTGCCACCATTGAAGTTGCCCAGCGTGTTGTCGACCACACCGGGAAAGCTTCCGGTCTGCGGTGTAAAGACAAGACCGGTTGAAAAAACCACACCATCCGATTGGAACTGGTTGGTGATGCTCTCACCCGACACGAAGGACGTCCCTTCGAAATCTATGACAGTTAGCGGGTTCTGAAGACCAACATCGTTGGTCAATGTTGCAGCCTGTCCGCCGGTGGCCAAAGCGGCCCATGCCGCACAGCCCAAGACAAGAGCCAGGGTCTTAGAGGATTTCATAGCATAACTCCTTGGTATCCAAAAATTTGGACATCGTATGGAGACCGCTCCGGGCGAAAAGATGTTTGTTTTGAAATGTTTTTGAGGGAAAGTTGACGTAGGGGAACAAGCTTTTGCCGTGTTTGCGCCAGGACCCCACGCCAGCGAGGAAGTGATTTCGGCCCCGACGGATAGGTTGGGGATTAGCACGTCCAAAATTCTTGACTTTTATGTCAGGGATTCTCACATACCATGTACATTTAAGTATCTAGGGGACCTATGATGAAACGCATTTTTTGCATCGCAACCATTGCCTTGGCAGCCACTCTGCCTGTCCACGCCGAAGAGACCGGACTGAATAGCGAGGCGGTGGTCGACTTCTTTGTTGAATCCGCCGCACTTGGAAAGACCCGGGGGATTTGCGTCGGGACCGCAGACGAGTGCGCCCAGCCGGAACCAGAAGGTCTGGACATGCTGGTGAACTTTGAACTTGATTCTGCGGATCTGACGTCAGTCGCTCGTGAAAACCTGGCCGTATTTGCTGATGCGCTGAAGGACGAACGGCTGAAGGATTCCAGCTTTGTTGTGGAAGGTCACACTGATGCCCGTGGCATCGATGGCTATAATGAGGAGCTTTCGCGCGCGCGCGCCGCATCCGTTCAAGCCTATCTGATCGAACTTGGTGTCAGCGAAGAACGTTTGGAGGCAATCGGTCTGGGCGAGACGCAGCCGCGGACCGAGAATGGCTTGGACCCGGAAAACCGCCGTGTCGAATTGCGGATAGCCATCCAGTAAAACAATTCTACGCCTAACAGCGGTCTTGACCCTTTGGCCTGAATGCCGTCCCTTTCCGGGGCGGCAATTTAATTCAGGTACATCATGCGTTTCGACCCCCTACTGGATCCAATCTCTGACGATGAGCCCTGTGGGCCTGACCTGGAAGCCGAGGGCGACGACGCCTATCTGGATTATTACTACGAAGCCTTGGCACGGGTGCCGGAACGGTTTGTAACCGACGGCCAGCCGTTTGATCGCAAGTCGATCGACCTGAAATCCGAGATGGCGGAAATCTCCAAACTGTTGGAGCAGTCCCGCGATTTGCGGTTGCTGGTGCTGGAGGCCAAGTTCCAGGCGCTCGCGGGCAATATCGTCGGGTTTAGCGAATGCGTCCAAGCCTGCAACGCGCTGTCAGAGGCTTACTGGGACGACATCCATCCCCGCATGTCCGAAGGCGATGTGACAGAGCGGCAAAACCAGTTCGAACTGCTCGACGATATCTCAACCGTGGTGATGCCCTTGGAGCATGCACCGCTGTTCAAGGACAACCGGATCGACACAATAACCTTCCGCGACTATCTGGTTGCGTCGGGCAAGAAGGATGCGCGTGAGGGCGAGAACCCGCCCGATGCCGGCTCGATCCAAAGCGCGATGAAGACCGCCGAGAATGCACCGCAGATCGACAAGATTTACGAGGCTTTGACGGCGGCCCAGGCAGCGATGAAATCCATTGATCTGCGCTGCAAAACCTCTAGCGGAACGCCCTTTGCGCCCCAAACCGATCGGCTGAAGCAAATCCTGTCCGATCTCATCGGATTTGTAGAACAGGCCCGGCCCGACCTTGCCGCAGGCGACGAAGACGCGACCAGTGAAGACGCTGGAGAGGACGGTGCAGACGGCGGAGAAGGAGGTGACGGCACGTCGGTTGTGGCTGGCGGACCACCGGTCGCTGTTGGTGCCATCGCCAATCATCACGAGGCCCGATTGGCGCTGCAAGCCGTCGAAGAATACTTCGCCAAATACGAACCTTCTTCGCCCGGGTTGATATTGATCAAACAAGCCAAGCTGCTGATCGGCAAACCTCTGATGGTCGCGCTCGAAGTTCTGCTGCCTGAAATGGCCGACAAAGCCCGAATCGACTTCGGATCAGAGACCGGTTTTCGGATGACAACTCCGCGAATGAAGATGTTGTCCGAGGGCGTCGGAGGCGATGCGCCACCGGTTGATGGCCAAACAAGCGAACCGATCAAGGCCGAAAACCGTGAACAAGCCTCTGCGTTGATCTCGAATGTTGAAGCTTTTTTCCGTCAAACCGAACCGTCGAGCCCGGTTCCCATACTTTTATTCAAAGCTAAGACCTTCTTAAATAGGGATTTTTCCGCAATCATCAGTGATCTTTTCGCACATGTGCAAGAGGGGTCTTGACCCGGCGTGATCGAATGCCCAATCTATGGATCATTGAGATTTGAAAATGTTTTGGTCGCGGCGAATTTACTCTTCCCGTGACGACCAGGGAGACAAAAAATGGCTTCAGACTCTGGCTCCAGCTTCCTTCGCCGGAATCGCCCTCCTCGCGTACAGATTGCGTATGCCGATCCCTATGACGCTGAGAAGAATGTTGAGCTGCCCTTCATCATGGGCATTATGTCTGACCTGTCCGGCAACGCCTCTGAGGTCGAGAAGGACCCGATGGCAGAACGCGGCTTTACCCAGATTGATGGCGAAAACTTCGATGACGTGATGTCTGCCATTGCGCCTGGCGTCAGCATGAACGTTGACAACAAGCTGTCCGAGGATGAAGGCGAGAAGCTGGCTGTGAAGCTGGACTTCGCCAAGATGGAAGATCTGGATCCGGGCGAGATCGCCAAGCAGGTTCCGGCGCTGGCGAAGCTGCTTGAAGCGCGCGACCAGTTGGCCAACCTTCAGCGGTTCATGAACGGTAAGTCGGCAGCTCAGGACCAGTTGGCCCAGCTGACATCCGATCCCAAGTTGATGGCCCTGATCAACGAAAAGTCTGGCGGTGCAGATGATGCCGCTGAAGAAAAAGCCGAAGATAGCGAATAAAACGCGACCCGCGCGCGTTATCACAGTGATTGAACGAGAGCTTTAGAGAACAATGGCCACGGAAACCCAACAGGACGCAGCCGCAGACGGCGGTGCAGTTTCGGAAGTCGACGAGTTTGCGTCCCTTCTGAAGCAGAATTTCAAGCCGCGCAATGAAACGGCGGCCACCGAAGTTGAGAAAGCCGTTAACACGCTCGTAAAAGAGGCGCTGGACGACAGTACGCTGATCAAAACGGACATCCTCGATACGATCGATGAGATGATTTCGAAGATCGACACCAAGATGACCGCCCAGATGAACGAGATCATCCACCACGAGGAATTCCAGAAACTGGAAAGCGCGTGGCGGGGGCTGCATTACTGTGTGAACAACTCGGAAACGGGGACTGACCTGAAGATTAAGGTCATGAATGTCTCCAAGGCCGAGTTGGAGAAAGAGTTGCGCCGGTTCCCGGGCGCGAAGTGGGATCAAAGCCCGCTGTTCAAGAAGATCTACGAGGCTGAATTTGGTCAGCTTGGTGGGCAACCGTTCGGTACGTTGGTCGGCGACTTTTACTTCGATCACAGCCCGGCAGATGTGCGCCTGCTGCGGGACATCGGCAAGATTGCCGAAGCGTCTTGTGCGCCATTCATCTCGTCCATCAGCCCCGGCCTTTTCAATATGGAAAGCTGGTCTGAACTGAGCAATCCAACGGATCTTAACTCGATCCTGGAAACACCGGATTATGC
>JBCBGY010000055.1:0-2926 GCA_038526275.1 Pseudomonadota bacterium
GCGATCGGGCCGCGATGTTCTTCAAATGTCAGGATATCCGCCATGATCTGGCAAGGATGGCTGCGATCCGTCAGACCGTTGATCACCGGTACGGTCGCATGCTCTGCCAGTTCCTGGAGCGAGGCATCTTCGAACGTCCGGATCATGATCAAATCGACATAGCGGCTCAGCACCCGGGCCGTGTCCGCGATGCTTTCGCCATGGCCCAATTGCATTTCGGTGCCCGACAGAACCAGGGTTTGCCCGCCCATCTGACGCACGCCGACATCGAAACTGACGCGGGTCCGGGTCGAGGGCTTTTCAAAGATCAAGGCCACCATGTGATCGGTCAGCGGGGTTTCAGCGTCCAGCGCACCCTTGGGCCGGCCCGCACGGGCATCCTTCAGGCGCTTCGCCTCGGTCAACATATGCCGAAGGTCGGCCGGATCGGTTTTGTCGATGTCAAGAAAGTGCTTCATTCTTCTTCGTGTCCGCATGAGAAAGTCATGACCAATGCAGGTTTACCATCGTCAGCACGGCGTTCCTGCAGCGGCGTGAATCCGGCCTTGCGATAGGCAGCAATGGCGCGGCTGTTATTCGGATCGGGGTCGACAGCAACGGTGCTCGCACCTGCGGCGCAAAGCTCCGTTGCGCGTTGGCGCAGATATCCGCTGCCATGGCCTTGGCCCAGGTAGGCCGGATCGCCCAGAAACGTGTCCATGGCCCGCGTATCCGGGTCTAACCCGGCATATTGGGGCGCAGGCCATTGGAAGGCGGGATAGTCCTGCACAAAGGCGAACGGCGCATCGGCCCAGACAATGCGCATGTCCACCTTGTCCATGTCGCTTTCAATCAGGCGGATTTCTTCGTCCGGATCTCCCCAGGTGCCAGCCATATGGGGCTGGGACAACCAATGCCGCAGCAAGGGGAAATCCGCCCGATTGACGGGAGCGAACCTATAGGTTTGCATCGGCTGTCATGGACGCAGCGGCCTTGTCGAGCCGGTCCACCGCTTCGCCCAGTTCCTCATCCGAGATGTTCAGTGGCGGTAGCAATCGGATCGTGTTTTCGGCAGCGGGCACTGTGATCACCTGCGCCTCATATCCGGCCTGGACAACCGCGGTGTTCGGCGCCTTGCAGACCAGCCCCATCATCAGGCCGCTGCCACGGACATGATCGAAAACCTCCGGGTGGCTTGCGACCAGCCCTTCCAGCTTTTGCCGGAGCGTACCCGCCTTGCGGTTGACCTCGTCCAGAAAGGCAGGGTCGGCGACTTCGTTCAGCACCGCCAGACCCACCGCGCACCCCAAAGGGTTGCCGCCATAGGTCGAGCCATGGGTGCCCACGGTCATGCCGCTGGCTGCCTCTTCGGTGGCCAGAACCGCACCGAGTGGAAAGCCGCCGCCAATGCCCTTGGCCACCATCATGATGTCTGGTGTCACGCCAGCCCATTCATGGGCGAACAGCTTACCGGTACGACCCACGCCGCACTGCACCTCGTCCAGGATCATCAACGCGCCAGTGCTATCGCACGCGTCGCGCAGTCCCTTGAGGCAGGCGTCGGGCAGAGGCCGGATGCCACCTTCCCCCAGAACGGGCTCGACCAACACGGCGCCAACCTCTGGATCTTCCATGGCCTTGGCCAACGCATCATGGTCGCCAAAGTCCAGATGGACAAAACCGGGCAGCAGCGGGCCAAAGCCCCGCACCATCTTTTCGGACCCTGCGGCGGCAATACCCGCCGAAGACCGGCCGTGGAACGATCCGCCGAAGGTGATGATCTTCGTCCGCTCCGGCTGGCCTTTGTCGAACCAGTATTTGCGGGCCATCTTGACGGCCAGTTCACAGCTTTCCGTGCCAGAATTGGTGAAGAAGACAGTGTCAGCAAAGGTCAGATCCACCAGCTTGTCCGCCAGAGCCTGCTGCTGTGGCACCTGATACAGGTTCGACGTATGCCAGATCGCGCTCGCTTGGTCCGTCAGGGCATCGACCAGCCCGGGATGCGCATGTCCCAGTATGTTCACCGCGATCCCCGCGCCCATATCCAGAAAACGTCGCCCATCTGCCTCGATCAGCCAAGTGCCTTCGCCTTTTACAAAGCTGAGCGGCGCACGGTTGTAGGTCGGCAGGAGCGACGGGATCATGGGTCCACCTCTTGGATCGGAGTGCAAGGAGTGCCAGTCACGGCACAGTCATGTCAATTGAAAGGTAATGGCAGAGTTGCAGACGGGCGCGCGCAGGCTTCAGGCGCGTCGACGTCGGTATGGGCAAGCTCTGGTCATAGGCGGGGCGTAGCATAGGCGCGCCGCGATGAAAAGACGAAGTTGCGACCCTTGCCTGCGCCCCGTATGGCAGCCCCATGCGAACTGAACAGAATCCACGCCTGGCCGTTGCATTCATGCTGACGGCCACCGCCTTCATCGCCGGAACCACCCTGCTGGCGAAATCGCTCGGGACCGATGCGCTTGGCCCGCCGCTGCACCCGTTTCAGGTCAGTCACGGCAGGTTCGTCTTTGCTCTGCTTGGCATCGGCATCGCGGCTGCGGTTTTGCGACCGAAACTTCAGAGCCCCCGATGGCCCCTCCATCTGGCGCGCACCACATTCGGATGGGCGGGCGTCACACTGATGTTCGCAGCGACGGCGCATATCGCCCTGTCCGACGCGACGGCGATAAGCTTTCTCAATCCAGTTTTCGCCATGATGCTGGCCATTCCGCTCCTCGGCGAGCGGGTGGGCCCAATCCGCTGGTCTGCCGCCGCAATCGCGTTGCTTGGGGCGCTGGTTCTGTTGCGTCCCGGGGTTGGAACGTTTCAACCAGCAGCTTTGTTGGCGCTCGGATCGGCTGCCGTGCTCGGGTTTGAGATAATACTGATCAAACGGCTGTCGGCCATCGAAGGACCATTCCAAATCCTGCTCATCAATAACGGCCTGGGTACTCTACTATCT
>JBCBGY010000055.1:3026-23200 GCA_038526275.1 Pseudomonadota bacterium
GGGCTCCTTGCCTGGCGCGAAGCCACTGTCAAAGCCCCAACCTAGGACTTTCTTATTGGCCAAAATACTTCGGGGGAGCGGCACTGGGGCCGCGGGGGCAGCGCCCCCATCCCCGGCCTACATGCATAACACCGAACGCGGCGCTCTAGCCCGTCACCACCCGCCCATCGGCATCGATCATCAAACTGCCATCTTCCTTGGCATAGGGCGCGGCTGGCCAGTCTTCCAACAAGTCAAGCACCGCCTCGCTTGGGCGACAGAGCCGAACGCCTTTCCGCGTGCAGACGATCGGCCGGTTCACCAGAACCGGATGCACTAACATATGATCCAGCAGAACCTCATCAGACACGGTTTCATCCAAAAGCCCGAGCTCCTTGGCGGGGCTTTTTGACGTGCGCAGGGCCGCCCGTGGGGTGAGGCCCGCCGCCGCGAAAAGCGCCAGAAGCTGCGGGCGGGTCCAGCCCGACTTAAGATATTCCACAACGGTCGGGGCATAGCCTGCCGCTTTGATGGCCGCCAGAACGTTGCGCGACGTCCCGCAGTCCGGATTGTGATGAATGACGATGTCCATGGCCGGTGAGATCCCTGCAAATGAAAACCGGCGCCCCTCAAAGGACGCCGGCCAAAGCTCTATGCGATCTGGATCAGCTGTTGAACTGGTAGGACACCGGTACATAGCGGAAACCGTCTTCCCGGGGTGCGACATATCCTAGCGCCGGGAACGGCATGTGATAGCCGACGAACGGGATCTTGTCGGCGGCCAGCATGCCAAGAACGGTCTTGCGCGACGTGGCAGCGGCTTCCTTGTCCATGTCAAACCGCACTTCCCAATCCGGGTAGCCTACGGACCAGACAAAGTGGTTGGCCAGGTCAGCGGTCAGAACCAACTGCTGTCCGCCACTTTCCAGCATGTAGACCATGTGGCCCGGCGTATGGCCAAAGGCGGCCATGCTGGTGATGCCAGGGGCAACGCTCGCACCGTCACCAACAAAGGTCACCTGCTCCACCAAAGGCGTGACGTTCGACTTCACCAGATCGCCAACCCGGTTGCCTTCTTCCTGGACAGACCAGAAGTCGTACTCGGCCTGACCGGCGAAGTATTTGGCATTGGCAAAGGTCGGGGCGCCATCTGTCATCATGCCACCGATATGGTCGGGGTGCATGTGCGTGATCACAACGGTCGTGATGTCGGCGGGGGTCTTGCCCGCAGCCTCCAATGCCTTGATCAGGCCACCCTGGCCAAGACCAGTGTCAAACAGAACGGTCTCTTCGCCCGTTTCGACAAGCGTCGGCGTGAAGAAGAAGCTGGTGCTGTCGGCAGAGATAAAGTTTTCGGCGGAGACGGCGGCAAATTCCTCTGCCGAGACGTTCATGCCGAACGTGCCCTGGGGCTCTTCCACGCCATTGCGCACGCCATCCAGCAGCGTCGTGACCTTCATATCGCCAAGCGTGATCGAGCGTGCAATTTCCATCGGTGCCGCCGCAGAATGTCCGTCGGCTTGCGTCGCTGTCGGAAGCGTCAGCACTGCGGGCGCAGCTACAGACGCCATCAGGGCCTGCCGGCGATTTACGGAAAGGGTCATGGGAGAGTCTCCTGTCGGGGTATTTGTGGCGGAACTTAGCGGGGTTTCGCCGGAGGAAAAGGGGCTTTTTCACAATGCCCTGAAACGGCTCAAGCCAGCGGACGACCCGTTGTTAGGTCAATTTTGACGGGCTCCAGAGACAAGGTTCACCATTGCAACTGGTGACGGGCTTGCCCATATGGCGCTAGTTCTGCCACGCGAAAGGTCTGAAGATGACGTCTGTAGTCACTCGATTTGCACCATCACCGACCGGCTATCTGCATGTGGGCAACTTGCGGACGGCTCTGTTCAACTGGCTGATCGCGCGACAATCCGGTGGCACCTTCATCCTGCGCCTGGATGATACCGATCCGGAACGGTCGAAACCGGAATATGCCGATGCGATCCGGGAAGATTTGGAATGGCTGGGCCTGACGTGGGACCGGGTCGAAACCCAGTCCTCACGGCTCGACCGTTATGCGGCGGCGGCTGATCAGTTGCGCAGTGTGGAGCGGTTCTACGAAGCGTTTGAGACCCCGGTAGAACTGGATCTCAAACGCAAAAAACAACTGAATATGGGCAAACCGCCCGTGTATGACCGCGCGGCCCTAAGCCTTTCGGACACCGAGAAAGACGCTCTGCGCGCCGAGCGAAACGGCCACTGGCGTTTCCTTCTGAACCTTGCGCGGATCGAATGGACAGATGGCATCTTGGGCGAACTTTCGATTGATGCGGCGTCCGTCAGTGACCCGGTTCTGATCCGGGGCGACGGCCAGGTTCTTTATACCCTGGCTTCGGTCGTTGATGACACTGAGATGGGTGTGACAGACGTGGTGCGGGGATCTGACCATGTCACCAATACGGCAACGCAGATCCAGATCATCGAAGCGTTGGGGGCCACACCGCCCCGCTTTGCGCACCATTCCCTGCTGACCGGACCGCAAGGCGAGGGCCTGTCAAAACGACGGCTGGGCACGCTGGCGTTGCGGGACCTGCGCGAACAGGGCATTGAGCCTCTGGCGCTCCTTAGCCACTTGGCACGGCTTGGCGCATCCGACCCGTTTGTCTTGCGCAATTCTCACCAGGAATTGATCGATGGGTTCGACCTTTCACGCTTCGGCGCGGCGCCCACCAAGTTCGATCAGGCCGATCTCGGCCCGCTGACCGCCCGTTATCTGGGCACCCTTCCGTTCAGCGCGGTTCAGAATGATATCGCAGCCTTGGGCGTTCCGAACGACCAGGCCGAGGCATTCTGGAACGTCGTCCGCGAGAATATCGAGACGCGCGGGGACATGGCCCAGTGGTGGGAGCTTTTCACCAAAGGCGCAAAGCCCATGGTGGCGGAGGAAGACCGCGATTTCGTGGCCCAGGCCTTTGACATGTTGCCCGATCAGCCGTGGGACAACTCGACCTGGGGCTCCTGGACGGCAGCCGTGAAGGACGCGACGGGACGGAAGGGGAAATCCCTGTTCATGCCTCTGCGCCATGCGATCACCGGGCGCCAGCGCGGGCCCGAGATGGCCGATGTCATGGCGTTGCTGCAGCATCGCCCGCAATTGTAGCTTTACGTTGTTCAGCCCAACCGGGCGACGAGGTCGTCAACGACCCGACGCTCGGTCGACGTCAGGATCTGGTGGCGGGGGTAAAGCGGGGCACTGCGATCATCCTGGATCGGCCCCCAGCCTGTCGTTGACTCGTGGAAGGCCGTAACGGCAGCCTCGCCCCCAAGCGTCAGGTAACCCTGGATCACCACATCGAGATAGCTCAGCAGGATCGGCTGGGGGTCGGTCGCATCCCGGTGCTCTTTGGGAACCTCATAGACCGTAACATCCAGTTCGGTATGCCCCCGGGAACGTTCCTGAACCCTGCGGTAGAGCGCCTCGCGTTCGTCCAAGGCGGGCCAGTCCTCGGCGGCAACCTCTGCCACCATCCCCTCGATCTCAAAACCATCCGCGCGTTCGACGCTCAGCGTTGCCACGGTCTGACCCGGCAAATGCCGCCAAACCCGACGCCAACCCGCCAAATGCCCCGGTCCTGCCGACGGAAAGGAACGTGTGGCCGCGTTCACCAGCGAGCCGTATCCAAAGACATATCCTGCGCTCATGGCAGCTCTTTGCCCGACCGTTCCGCCCTTGACAAGAACCGGTCGCGGCTTGGTCGCCCACGCGGTTACCATTGTCGCTTAACCGACCGTTCCTGCGTCAATAGCCGGCAGATCGGTCAACCAGGTGCAGTAGCGGCTGACCATTTTCGGATCGCAGTATGTTCTCGACAATAATGTCGCACGCCGTGCCGGGCCGTGTTTCGGACGCAATATGCGGCGTGACCGTCACCCGCGGATGGCTCCAGAAGGCGTGATCGTCCGGCAATGGCTCGACACGGAACACGTCCAACGTGGCATGGCCCACCTGCCCCTCATCCAGCGCCGCCAGTAGCGCTTCGTCGTCGATCAGGGGGCCGCGCCCGGGATTGATTACCACGGCTCCGGGGCGCAGCCAGCTTAGACGCTCGGCATTCAGCAAATTGGTCGTGTCGGGTGTTTCCGGCAGCAGCAGGACCAGGATTTCTGCCGTTGAAAGGGCCTCCCGCAACCCATCATCTCCCGCCAGACAACGGACATTGTTCAACGTCTTTGGCGACCGGCTCCAACCCGTTATAGGAAAACCCAATCCAACCAACGCCTCCGCCACAGCCGCGCCCAACGCGCCTAGCCCCAAAATGGTCAGGGGACGATCTTTGGCCAGCGGTGGCACCACACGCAAATCATGCCAACCACCGGTCGCGCCGACATAGCGGTCCAATCCGAGATGATGGCGCAAGACATGGCCCGTGACCCATTCCACCATGCCGTGGGTCAGCCCCGTATCAACCATGCGGGTTAACGGCTGGGTCAGGGTTGGATTGCCCACAATCTCCTCGACCCCCGCCCAAAGGTTCAGCACCGCTTTGCAGTTCCGGTAGGGCGCGAAATCCTGCAGCGTGCTGTCAGGGGCATAGACGATGTAGTCAACGCGCTCGGGCGGCCCTGCATCGGGGGCCAACGTGTGGTTCAGGCCTTTGCTGGTCAGCGCCGCGCGAAGTGGTGCCTCGTATGTCGCCCATTTGTCACCACCCGCCGAGAACAGGATGTTGATCGTCACGCGCGCATCCTTGGGCGATGCACATGGGCGGATTGGACCAAACCGAAGGCCAGCATCAAAACCAACATCGCCGAGCCGCCATAGCTGACCAACGGCAAGGGCACGCCAACGACCGGCGCGAGGCCCATGACCATCGACATGTTAACAGCGAAGTAGAGAAAGAACGTCACCGCGACGCCAAGGATCAAAAGCGACGAGAAACGATCCTTGTTCTGCAAAGCCGAGGTGATGCAGAAAAACAGGACAAGACAGTAGAGCACCAGCAGAGAAAAGGCGCCGATAAAACCGAACTCTTCGGCGAAGGTCGTCAGGATGAAGTCGGTGTGCTTTTCGGGCACGAAGTTCAGTTGCGACTGGGTGCCCTGGAGCAGCCCCTTGCCGGTCCAGCCTCCCGACCCAAGCGCGATCTTCGACTGGGTAATGTGGTATCCGTCACCGAGCGGGTCCTGGCTGGGGTTTAGGAACGTGTCGATGCGGTCGTACTGGTAGTCTGCGATTAGCTGCCAGCCCGTCCCACGGCTTTGGAACGCTGCCGTCACGACAGCCACACCAGACGCAATGACAGCCGCGAAGTAGCCCCAATGCACACCTGCCGCGAACATGACCAACCCGCCACCAGCGACGAGCAACAACGCCGTTCCAAGGTCCGGTTGCCGGAGCACCAGGAAAGTTGGCAGCAGGATCAAAACGACCGGAATGATAACCCACATCAGGCGGCTGGTTTTTTTCAGGTCGAGCCAATCGTAGTAGGCTGCGAGCAGCATGACCAACGTGATCTTGGCGACTTCGGAAGGCTGCAACCGCATGAAGCCCAGGTCGATCCAGCGCTGTGCCCCGCCGCCGGTCGCGCCGATCAGTTCAACCAGCACCAGAAGCCCGAGCGAAAGCACATAGGCCAAGGCCGCGGTATTCCGCCAGAAATAAACCGGAACCATCGCCACGACCAACATGCCAACGAAGCCAAGGGCAAACCGTTTCATCTGTGGTTCGGCCCAGCGTCCGATATCGCCGCCCGCCACCGAATAAAGCGCCAGGAAGCCGATCGAGGCGATGGTGATCAGCAAAATGATCAGGACCCAATTCAGATAAAGCACCTTGGAGAGGCCCGTGGGAACGGTTTTGACGTTGTATTCGAGAAAACTCATGGCCGGATCTCAGGCTCTGTCGCTACCGGCACGTCCGCCGCCCAGGTTTAGCGGCAAGGCCCGCTGCCGCTGTTCGATCTCTTCGCGCTGGCCCGACGGGTAGGCTTCGAGCGGCGGTAGCTCACCGTAAAGCGCCTGCAGCATGATGTCCCGAGCCACTGGCGCGGCTGCGCGGGACCCACCGCCGCCATGTTCAACAACCACGGATACCGCGTATTTTGGTTTGTCAAACGGGGCAAAAGCCACGAACAGCGCGTGGTCACGCTGGTCCCAGGGCACATCTTCATTTCGCACCACGACCGAGCGCACCTGGCTGGTTCCGGTCTTGCCTGCCATGCGCATGCCATCGGCCACAATGCGGCTGCCATAGGCCGTGCCTCCGCGATCGTTGACCACATCATACATGGCCTTGCGGATCTGTGTCATGGTCGTTGGCCCCAATCCCAGCGGGCCACTATTGACCAAAGGCTGCTCAACGCCGTCAATCGACTTAACCAGCCGCGGTGACACACCTTGGCCGGTGGCCAGCCGCGCAGACATCACCGCCAATTGCAGCGGCGAGGCCAGTACATAACCCTGGCCGATAGAGGCATTCAGGCTGTCGCCCACGACCCAGTTCTGCCCATGGCGCCGCGCTTTCCAGTCCTTCGTAGGGGCCAGTCCCTGAGCTACAGCAGACATTGGGATGTCGAACTTCTCCGCAAAGCCCAGTTTGCGGGCCATGGCGCTGATCCGCTCGATCCCGGCACGTTCGGCGAGCTCGTAGTAGTACACGTCGCAGGACCGCTTGAGCGAGGTGTGAAGATCCACCCAGCCATGGCCGCCGCGTTTCCAGCAGTGGAACCGCCGCCCGCCGACCTCTTTATGGCCGGGGCAGTAGAAGGTTTCGCCAGCCGTCACTACGCCTGCTTCTAGCGCGGCCAGGGCCGAGATCATCTTGAAGGTTGATCCGGGCGGGTAAAGCCCCTGGACCGACTTGTTGGCCAAGGGGCGATGGTCGTCTTCCGTCAGTTCTGCGTAATCCCGTTGACTGATCCCGCGCACAAACTTGTTCGGGTCGAACGATGGTGCCGAAGCGATGGCCAACAGGTCGCCCGTATCGACATCCATGACCACCGCACTGGCGCTTTCCGGCTCCAGCCGCGCCTGGACATAGCGCTGCAACTTTGCATCGACGGTCAGTTGCAGATCCGCGCCCTTGTCGCCTTCCTTGCGCTCAAGCTCCCGCATCACCCGGCCCAGGGCATTCACTTCGACCTGCTTGTTGCCGGCCTGTCCACGCAGCACCGCTTCGGTCTTTTCCTCCACTCCCACGCGTCCGACCTGGAACCGAGGGGTCAGGAGCAAAGGATCCGGGTCTTCGATCTTGCTGAGGTAATAGTCACTGACCGGGCCGACATACCCCACGACATGGGCAAAGTCGCCGTTCTGGGGATAGACCCGCGACAGGCCCACTTCCGGGTGAACGCCGGGCAGGGCCGGACCGTTAACCGCAACCTCGGCAATATCATCCCAACTCAACCGATCTGCCACGGTGACCGCTGCGCCGGGTGCCGCCCTTGGGATCTCTTTCCGAACCTTTTCGAGATCAGACGGCGTGAGTGGGATCAGCCGCTGAAGCATCGCGAACGTGTCGTCGAGATCACCCACATCCTCTGGCATCAGGACAACACGGTAGGTCTGTTCGTTGCTCGCGACAGGCACGCCAAACCGATCGAATATCAGGCCTCGTTGCGGGGGGATCAGGTCATAGCGGATCCGGTTATCCTCCGCCAACAGCCTGTATTTGTCAGCCTCATCTACCTGAAGGAAACGCATGCGCGCCGCCAGCGCTCCGGCAAATACGATCTGCGCGCCACCCAACACAATAGCACGCCGCGTGATGCGGCGGGCGCTTTCGTCGATTTCCCGCTGTGGACGTTTCATAGCCGGGCTCCCAAGGCAGAAGCTTCATCTGGCGAAGCCTTACGGATCGCCAGAACAGACGACGTAAACAACACCACAAAAGGGTAGATGCCGACCGTAAACAAGGTGCGAATACCTTGCTGGCCCACAGCCGGGGTGTCGAGCAGGAAGATTGAGCGCACCAATTGATCTGCCACGACCATCAACACCATCACGATAGAGACCATCGCCCATTCCAGGAAGAAGGGGATCGACCGGCTCAAAGCCTGCCGCGCCCGCAGGAACTCGCTGCCGAGCAAGACCAGCAGCGCCCATAGGCCCGGCGGCTGCTGAAAGAGCAAATCACAAAGAAGAAAAAGAGCGACGATCAGGGGCGCGGGCACATAGGCGGGTCTGCGCAGAACCCATGCGAATGTCAGGGCCAGGATCAAATCCGGGCCGGGTAAGCCGCCGGGCACGGTGTTCAGGGGCAGCAACCGGAAAAAGACCAACAGTACCACCAAAGCCGCGAAAAGGCCGCGGTAACCCCACAGGCGCGCGGCGACCGGATCAACCATCTTCGGCCTCCGTTGTGGCTTCGGCGGTCGGCAAGGGTTGAGGTGGTACGATCAAGGCGCCCGCATCATCAATCAATTCGGCCCGATGGCTTCGCATGACCCGCAGGAATTCCAGCCGTTCATAGTCAGCGCTTAACCGAACCCGCAGGCGACCATCGCGGCCCTGCGTCAACTGCCCAACCAGCAAACCGGCCGGGAAGACTCCGCCATCGCCAGAAGTCACAACCTGATCACCAGGGCGGACAAGGTCGGGGTTTTCCAAAAAATCCACATGGGGCGCGGCGCTGTTGTCACCAGCCAAAATGGCGCGCTGACCGCTGGGCTGAATGGCGATCGGGATCCGGCTGGCTGAATCCGTCAGCAGCAAGACACGGCTGGTACTGTCACCCACACCGCTGATCCGGCCCACAACGCCGAGGCCGTCCATCGTGGCCCATCCGTCCATGATCCCGTCTTTCCGCCCAATATTCAGCAAAACAGACTGACGGAAGGGCGACCCGCTGTCGGCCAGCACCACCCCGGAAATGGAGGTAAGTTTGGGATCCAGCCGCACATTGTTCAGGGCCAGAAGCTTGGCATTTTGCTGTTCCAGCTGGATGGCGGCCTCTTTCCAGGCCTTCATTTGCTGCAATTCGCGCCGCAACTCCTGGTTTTGTTCCCAGATCCGTTGGTAACTGCGAAAATCTTCGACCATGGCCGCCATGGACTGCACCGGCACGGACACCCATTCGAACCGGGTGGCCACCTGATCTACCAAGGCAGCGCGAAAGCGTTCGACCCTAGGGCTATCAATGCGCCAAAGCAGGAACACGCCAAGACACAGGACAATGAGCATCCCCACAAGTATGCGGCGGATGGGACTGGTATAGTCAACTTGTGCGCGGGTTTCGTTGGCCAAACGTGTCTCCGGCGCGGGTTACCTTAGCTTTCATAATCTATAACGTGGCGGAGTTTATTTTCATACTCCAATGCCTTGCCGGTGCCTAAGGCCACGCAATTCAGGGATTCGTCGGCCACCGAAATGGCCAAACCGGTTTGTTCCCGCAGCGCAAGATCCAGTTCGCCCAAAAGCGCGCCGCCACCTGTGAGCATGACACCCCGATCCACAATATCCGCCGCCAAGTCCGGCGGCGTGGTTTCCAGCGCAGTCATGACCGCTTCACAGATCTGCTGAACCGGTTCGCTCAGGGCCTCTGCGACCATTGCTTGCGTCACCTCGGCTTCTTTCGGAACTCCATTCAACAAGTCGCGGCCTTTGATGGGTTCCGCCATGCCGCGCCCATCATCGGGCATCCGCGCGGTCCCGATGGACGTCTTGATCCGCTCGGCCGTCGCCTCACCGATCAGGATATTCTGCTGCCGACGCAGATAGCTGATAATGGCCTCATCCATCCGGTCGCCGCCGACGCGCACGGAACGCGCATAAACGATATCGCCAAGGCTCAGCACGGCGACCTCTGTCGTCCCGCCACCTATATCGACAACCATCGATCCCGTTGGGTCGGTGATGGGCATCCCAGCCCCAATCGCCGCAGCGATGGGCTCCGCGATCAAACCGGCCCTGCGCGCGCCAGCGGACAGCACAGACTGACGGATCGCTCGCTTTTCCACCGGCGTCGCACCGTGCGGTACGCAGACAATGATCTTCGGCTTGGTGAAGGTTGTCCGTTTGTGCACCTTGCGAATGAAGTGCTTGATCATCTCTTCGGCGGTGTCGAAATCCGCGATCACGCCTTCCCGCATCGGGCGAATGGCTTCAATGCTACCCGGCGTTCGGCCAAGCATCAGCTTGGCGTCTTCGCCAACAGCCAGAACCTCTTTTCGACCTGCCTTGCTGTGGTAGGCCACCACCGAAGGTTCGTTTAAGATGACGCCTCGGCCTTTGACATAGACCAGCGTATTGGCCGTGCCCAAATCGATCGCCATGTCTTGCGAGAACAACCCGTAAAAAAGGGACATGTTTTGTTTATCCTTACCCCACTGCCCTGCGTATCTGAGTCCCTGGATCGCAGCTTTGGACGTTTATAGGCATGGTCCCTAAGGGTTGAAAGGGCTAAGCATGGCTGGCGAGGGTGCAAGGGGCAGTTTGACGATGCGTCAGACATCCGTTCGCCCTGAACAACGCAGCAAAAGCGGAACCAAAAGAAGAAACGAGCAGGACGCGAGGGGGCCAGGGCCATGACATCCCTAACATTGAACGGCGGCAAGCCGCTGAACGGACGGATCCGCCCGTCGGGTAACAAAAATGCGGTGCTTCCGATGATCTGTGCGTCGCTGCTGACGGACGAACCGGTACGTCTGACCAATGTACCGGAAATCACGGATGTTCGAAAACTCGTCGCCTATTTTGACGATCTGGGATCTGACGTGCGCTACGATGCCGAGGCAGGCACTTTGGACCTGCACCATCGCGTCGAGCGGTCGAACGCAGATATGCCGGAATTGCCGCTCGGCATTAGATCTGCTGTCTTGTTGCTTGCGCCGGCACTGAAGCGATCCGGGCGATTGGAATTTGACATCGACGCCAAAGGTTGCGCGCTCGGCATCCGCGAAATCGATCCGCATATTCGCTTTCTGGAACGGTTTGGCGCCCAGGTCGACAATGGAGCGACCATGGCTTTGTCATTAGACAAACGACCGGAAGCGGCGTCCATCTGGGCAGAATATGCCTCCGTCACGGCGACCGAGACCTTCCTGATGATAGCCTGTGCTGCGGCAGGCACATCCGTTCTGACCAACGCGGCCTCGGAACCACACGTGCAGGCCCTTTGTGCCATGCTTCGGGACATGGGCGCCTCTATCGAGGGGATCGGAACATCGCGACTCACCGTCACCGGCACGGAAGGCCTTGGCGGTACATCCCAGCGTGTGCCGGATGATCACCACGAGGTGGCCACCTTTCTGGCCCTTGGCGGCGTAAGTGGCGGGCGTGTTACGGTCGAGACGGATATCCTGGCGGAGATGCCCCTGATCCTGGATCAATTCGCCAAGCTCGGGCTGCAGTTCGAACGGGCCGAAGGCGAGATCACCGTTACCGGATGGACCCGGGAGGTCACCCCGCCCCTGACGGCCCAGATGATCCCGAAGATTGAGGCCGCGCCTTGGCCCTACTTCCCAGCCGACCTCTTGCCGCAAGCAATCGGGGTCGCAGTTGGCTGCCACGGTGACGTGATGTTCTGGAATAAGGTCTATGAAGGCGCGCTTGCCTGGAGCGCCGAGCTGGCCAAGTTCGGGGTCCGCGCGCATTTGTCCGACCCGCACCGCCTGGTCATCTTCGGCAACAACACGCTTCGTCCCGCTGAAGTAGAGGCACCCTACATCATCCGAGTGGTCGTGGGGCTTTTGCTGGTGGCGATGCAGGTTCAGGGCACGTCCAAGATCCTAAAAGCTGACCCGATCCGCCGCGCCCATCCGCATTTCGTGGAGAACCTCACGGCTCTTGGCGCAGAGATGCATTGGGAAGCGGACTAGGTCATTGTAGCAAAATCCGCACCTGATCAATGCCTTGTTTTAGGTAGCCCTCATGTTCCAGACAGGTTTGATGGGACTTCCAGGGCCAATCGTTGTTGCGCCGCCCTTTGAGAATCGGCGGCTGGAAAGGTCACATGAACAAGCTCTCGACTGCACCGACCCTGACAACTGAGCGATTGATCTTGCGCGGCCCCGAGCGGAGTGACCTGCCCGCATTCACCCGTTTCATGACCAGCGCCCCGTCGATGGCAGCGCAGGGCGAGACGGTTTCGGCAGAACAAGCTTGGTTCGGGTTCCTGACGGGCATTGGCCACTGGCACTGGCACGGGTTTGGCTTCTTTACGGTTGTTGAGCGCAAGACGGAGCATCCCGTGGGCCGTGTGGGCTTGATCAAGCATGCGGGCTGGCCGGAAGTAGAGTTGGCCTGGCATCTATTCGAGGGCGCAGAGGGAAAAGGCTACGCCACCGAAGCTGCGATGGCTGTGAAGAAATGGGCTTATGACGATCTGGGGCTAAACAGCCTATACAGCTATATTGACCAGGACAATAAGCGCTCTCAGGCCGTTGCGAGGAGGCTCGGAGCCACAACGGACGGAAGTCGGGCTCCGCATGAACCAGAGGCGGAGATTTGGGTCCATTCCGCATCCAGTCATTGACTATCGCCGTCCCAGAACATCGGACCGGCATTCTTCTCCAACCACCCCGCCGAATTCCAGCCTTCTGTAACAACGGCTTTTGGCGCCCCCGTCATGCGAAAACTAGGCTGCCTAAAGGGGCTAGCTGTGAGTTTCGTCGTCCAAGGCACGTACCAGCAAGTCTTTTAGAACCCGTTCTTCTGCCTTTGTTATTGGGGCAAGGATACTTCCGATGGTCTGCGCAACGGCTTTTTGAAGCTCCTTGACCATCTCCTCTCCAGCATCCGTGAGGCTCACCAGGCTTACGCGCGCATCGCTGGGCGATGACTGGCGTTCGACCAAGCCTTTATGTTCCAAGGAACGAATTGTGCGGGTCATTTGCGATTTGTCGCGGGCAACCCGATGGGTGAGTTCGTGCAAACTGGTGCATCCCATCTCAGCGAGTGTCAGAAGCACAATTCCTCCGCCCGGACCGACCTTGGCTGTGTCAAACTCGTGTGCCTTTGCCTGAAGACCGAAGTGAATCCTGCGCATGAACCGATCGATGAGTAGGGCGAGCTCCGCATCTTGCATCACATACGACTTTTTGTTGACTTTATCCACAAATTCGAAATTGTGGACTATATCCACTTAACACACTGCGATCCGTCTCACGTGATCCGGCACCGAGGGGAATATCAGTGACAAACATCCATAGTCTATTGCTAAAGATCGCGGCGGTCCTTTGGGTCATTTGGGGTCTGGTCCATATGTTTGCCGGCACCGTTATCATATCGTCGGATGCGGCGGGGGCAGTCGCGGCCGTTGCGGATGCTGTCGACCCTGCCTTGATCACGGGCGACTTTCACCCGGCCGTTGGCGCTCTTCTAAACCAACATGGATTCAACCTGCTATGGATCGGTGCGTTCACCGTTGTCGGGGCTTTTTTCATTTGGCGGCAGTCCGTCACCTTCATTTTCATGACAGCTGTCGTTGGATGGGTGACCGATCTCGGGTATTTCATCTTCATGGATCTAGGCGGTTTTGTGCATTTCGTCCCCGGAACCGTGATGACAATCGTTTCTACTGCCGCGGTTGTTCTGAGTTTCTGGGCTTACTTTTCCGGTCTGCGTACGGAATCCGGCCTCGACCATTCCTAAACATACAGCGCATAGGCCGACACCTTCGTCTGCCCAGCACCGGGCCAAAAGGTCGGTCCACTCCGGACAGACTAAGATCGGTTTTAGGTGCCGTCGTCAGAACATGTAGGCGGCCATTCTGGCAACCGACGCATGCCGGGCCGCGCCGACACCGGCGCGGCGCCCGAACACCGTCCCTGACGTCAACCCAGAGCCGCCCGGATAGCCGCCAAAGAAAACCCCGCCAACCAACTCGCCGCACGCGAAAAGACCGGGGATGGCCGATTCTTCACTGTTGATGACCGCACCATCCTCATCGACCTTCAGCCCGCCATAGGTAAAGGTAATGCCGCCGGTTACAGGGTAGGCTCTGAAAGGGGGCTGATCGATCCGCTGCGCCCAGTTCGTTTTGTCGAGCGCGAGACCATTGGTTCGCTTCCCATCCAGAATTGTGGGGTCAAAGGGTGCGGTGTCGTCCACCGCTGCGTTGTAGGATTCCAAGGTCTTCAGGGCGGCTGAGCTGTTTGCACCGTCCATTTGGTCGACCAACCTTTCTAACGTGTCTGCTTCGACGAAGCTCGCATCGTGGAAGCTGTATTCTGCATAGAGGAGATCGGCCACCTTGGCATCAAACACCTGCCACGCGAAATGTCCGGGCTGTTCCAACACGGCCCGACCAAACTGCGCATAGGTGTAGTTTCGGAAGTTAATGCCTTCATCAACGAACCGTTCACCATCCGCATTCAGCATGACACCAAGAAAGTAACAGATCTTGCGGTAGTTCTTGCGGTCCTTTGGTGGCAAATCCAAATTGCCGAAGTTCTTCATATGCAGGTCCATCGGCGTCGCATGACAACCCTCAAAACTGCCATACGTTTGCGCGCCAAGGCCGAGCGCCATCCGCAGGCCGTCACCCGTATTGTGCGGAGTTCCCCGTACTTTTGCCGCCGCCCAATCTGGCCCGATTTTCTCAACGCGCATGGCATCGCTGGCCTCAAACCCGCCACAGGCCAAGATCACGGCATCGGCTTCCACAGCCTCATCACCGATCTTTACGCCGGTCACGCGGCCTGAATCGTGAAGTAAATCCGTGACGCCAGCCTCATACCGGATCCGACCGCCGAGTTTCTGAAAGGCCGTTCGCTCCATCTCAAAAAGGCCCACACCTTCATTCTCTGCAGCCAGGGTCAGGCCACCCCAAAAAATGTGGCGCCCGTCCTTTTTAAAGCTCTGCCTTTCATAAATTGGCTCATAGGTTACTCCGTGGCCCGCAAGCCACCGAACGGCATCATAGGATTCCGTGACCAGCGTTTGTTGTTCCGGACTCAATGGACGACCAGCGTTAAAGCCCAACAGGTCGTCGGCAAATTTGGATGCGGGATAGGCCCCAAAGTCGGTGTTCGGGATCCGCGGATCATCGGGATTGGCCAAGAGGGGCAGCAGATCATCGGACGCCTCATAGGCGATCCGCATGGCACCAGCGGTGTATTTGGTGTTGCCGCCCGCAAGCTCAGGCCCGGCCTTTTCCACCATCAACACGTCTGCGCCAGCCTCTAGCGCCGCAATACCTGCGGACATGGCCGCATTTCCAGACCCAACTACGATAACTGACCCGACAGACATAATGCTTTCCTCTTTTGCTCTGGCAGTTTTGTATCCGATTGGATACAAAATACAAGCGAGTCGTTGGAAAGAAGGTAAATGGCCCAGCAATCCAGTGGTGAGACGGCCTACGAGGCGCTGATCGCTTCGATCCGGGACGGTGTCTATCTGCCCGGCCATCGGCTGCGGGAAGAGGACGTAGGCGAGCGCCTGAAACTTTCCCGAACCCCGGTGCGAGAAGCCCTGCGCCGGTTGGAGGCGGAAGGGATCGTCGAACATCGCGCCCGCATGGGGGCCGTTGTCCGAAAGCTGGACCATGCCGAGCTTGTTGAGCTTTACGAGATGCGCGTTGTCCTGGAGCGAACCGCGGCGGAACTGGCTGCGCGGCACGGAACAGATGCCGAATTCGACACGTTGGACGACCTGAACCAAGAGATCTGCGACGAACGAGAAAACCCATCTCGGGCCGCCGCCATAAACCAGGAATTTCACCGGGGGCTCTACTTGGCCTGCCGCAACCGTTTTCTGCTAGAGGCTGCGCGCGCCCTGAACAATTCCCTGCTGCTGCTCGGGCCCACGACATTCACCGATGCCGACCGGATCGATACGGTCGTCCGGCAGCACCAGATGATCATCGAAGCTCTGCGCGCCAGTGATGTCGAAGCTGCAGGTGCCGCCGCAGAGGCACATCTGCAAACGTCCCTGCGCCATCGGCTCAAGGCTTTGGCCCGTTGAGACATATCCTGCAAACCATGCTGATTGCGCTGGCAGGGGTCGCGGTTTTCCATGTCGCGGACATTCCCCTGCCCTGGCTGCTCGGCCCAATTGGCGCGTGCCTGGCTGCGGCCCTGGCAGGTGTTCCGCTCAAAGGGCTGAAACCGTTGAACGATGGAATGCGGGCCATCCTGGGCGTCGCCGTGGGAGCAACGCTGACACCTCAGGTGCTGGCCACCTTCCCGGCCATGTGGCCCACCTTGTTGCTGCTGCCCGTCACGGTGCTGTGCATCGGCCTGATCGGTGTGCCCTACTTCCGGCGGTTCTGGGGGTATGACTTTCCAACAGCGTACTACTCGGCCATGCCCGGCGGATTGCAGGACATGCTGGCCTTTGGCGAGGAGGCGGGCGGCAACCTGCGCACCCTGGCGCTCGTCCACGCCACCCGCGTGATGGTGATCGTCGTTGCAATGCCGGTCCTGTTGAGCATGGTGTGGGACGCCGATCTGCACAACCCGCCCGGCGTTCCGATCAGTACTGTTCCGCTTCATGAACTGGCCCTCATGGTCGGGTGCGGGCTGATCGGATGGTGGGGCGCGGTGCGGATTGGTTTGTTCGGGGCCTCGATCCTTGGCCCCTTGATTGTGACGGCGGCAGTGACGCTTGCCGGCTTTCTCCACTTTCGGCCCCCGGCAGAGGCAATTTGGGCGGCGCAGTTCTTCATCGGCATGACCATAGGGGCAAGCTATGCAGGTGTAACCATGGCCGAAGTGCGCCGCGACCTGACCGCCGGGTTCGGCTTTTGTCTGATCCTCATCATCCTAACGGTGCTTGTGGTCGAAGTGGTCGTACTAGCGGATCTTGCTCCGGGTATGGAGGCGCTTCTTGCCTTCGCGCCCGGCGGGCAGGCCGAACTCACCGTTCTGGCCTTGATCGTTGGGGCGGATGTGGCATTCGTTGTCGCGCACCATGTGCTGAGGCTGTTTGTCGTGATCCTCGGGGCGCCGGTGGCCGTCAGGCTGTTTGCGACCAAACCTCAGGATTGATCATGTGGATCGGGGCTCCGTCGGCATAGGCATTGATCTGCTCGAAAATATCGGTGAACTGCAGATCAAATTCGTCTTCCGTGACGTATCCAATGTGCGGCGTTGGAAGCACATTCGGATGGGTCAAAAGCGGATGATCGGTATCGCGCAGCGGCTCTTTATCGAAGACATCAACGGCAGCAAAGATCCGGCCACGGGCAATCTCGGCCTCCAGCGCGCCTTCTGCCACCAGCCCGGATCGCGACGTGTTCACAAACAAGGCACGGTCGCGCATCTGGGCCAGATCTTCCGCTGTCACGATACCGCGTGTCTCTGGCTTCAAGCGGACATGCAGGCTGACAATGTCAGACGAATTGAAGAACGCCTCTCGGCTGTCTGCGACCTTTGCACCGTCTGCACTGGCCCGGGCTCGTCCATCCGGTGAACTCCACCATTGGATCTTCATACCAATGGCCGACGCATATTCGGCCACAGCCCGCCCGATCCGACCATATCCATAAAGCCCAAGGGTCCGTCCCCGCAGCGTTCGCCCGACACCAGCCTGCCAATGGCCTGCCCGGATCGAAGCGACCTGATCGGGGATTTGCCGGTAGCTGGCTAGGATCAATGCCAAAGTATGCTCCGCCGCCGCATATGATGGCGTACCAGAATGCATGTTGGAACAGAGCAATACGCCTTGGGCAGAGCAGGCTGGCACATCTACATGCGGGTAGACACTGCGCTGCGAGATCAACCGCAGGTTCGGCAGTCTGTCTAGCAGATCCGAACCGATTTTTGTCCGCTCGCGAAACAGCACCAAGGCTTCAGCGTCCTGAACCCGAACCGCCAAACGTTCCGGGTCGGGCTCATGGTCCGTCCAAACGGTGACGTCATGACCAGCCAACAGCTCAAAACAAGGCAAACCGCGAAGGGTATCGAACCAATCATCAAGGATGTGGACTTTCACCGGCTTTCAATCCCAGCCATGGGCGAAGGGGTTCTCGGCGTCGGCACGAATTGCGGCGCTTCCAATGCGCTGATCGCGTCAAGGATTGATCCCCGCAATCCGATCAAATGGTTATATTGCGCGTCACATCCCTAAATCGGCTTAGGATAAGTGCGGATTTCATCCTGGATCAAGCGCTTGGCCATCTGCAATTCGGCCCGAGCCACGATCAGGCAATCTTCGGATGTCATCATTAGCCTCCATTTTGGTATACTATAGTACACAAATATCGCAGATTCGTCAATATCCTGCGGCGGGAGGCGCTGACGCTTCTCGCTTTCACCTGTCCGGAGCCTGCGTTAAACGCATACCAACGAGAGCGGCGGAGGATCCCATGGCAGCCTATCAATATGTCTACCACATGGACGGCGTGTCCAAGACCTATCCGGGCGGCAAGAAGTGCTTTGAAAACATTCGCTTGAGCTTCTTGCCCGGGGTTAAGATCGGTGTGGTGGGCGTAAACGGCGCGGGTAAATCCACCCTGATGCGGATCATGGCCGGGATCGACAAGGATTTCACTGGTGAAGCTTGGGCCGCAGAAGGTGCCCATGTGGGCTACCTTCCGCAGGAACCGCACTTGGACGAAAGCCTGACCGTCCGCGAAAATGTCATGTTGGGGGTCAAGGAAAAGCAGGACATCCTGAACCGGTACAACGAGTTGGCCATGAACTACTCGGACGAAACCGCCGAGGAGATGGCCAAGCTGCAGGACGAAATCGACTCGCAGAACCTTTGGGATCTCGACGCCCAGATCGATGTGTCGATGGAGGCGCTGCGGTGCCCGCCGGACGATGCAATGCCGGGGAACCTGTCGGGCGGGGAACGCCGCCGGGTGGCGCTTTGCAAACTGTTACTCGAACAGCCCGACATGCTGCTTTTGGACGAACCGACCAACCACCTGGACGCCGAAACCATCGCCTGGCTGCAAAAGCACCTGATCGACTACAAAGGCACCTGCCTGATCGTCACGCACGATCGCTACTTCCTGGATGACATTACCGGCTGGATCCTGGAACTCGACCGAGGCCGGGGCATTCCTTACGAAGGCAACTATTCGGCCTGGCTGGAGCAAAAAGCCAAACGGTTGGAACACGAAGCCAAGGAAGACAAAAGCCGCCAGAAGACCTTGGAGAAGGAGCTCGAATGGATCCGCGCGGGCGCCAAGGCGCGGCAGGCCAAATCCAAGGCCCGCATCCAGGCCTATGAGGATCTGGCCAGCCAGTCTGAGCGCGAAAAGGTTGGCAAGGCGCAGATCATCATCCCGAATGGTCCCCGACTGGGCAGCAAGGTGATCGAGGTCGAAGGGCTCAAGAAAGGCTTCGGCGACCGGTTGTTGATCGAGGATCTGACTTTCAGCCTGCCGCCCGGCGGGATTGTCGGCGTGATCGGCCCCAACGGCGCGGGCAAATCGACACTCTTCAACATGCTGACCGGGGTGGAACAGCCTGATGCGGGGGAGTTGAGCTATGGCGACACGGTGCAACTGGCCTTCGTCGACCAGTCCCGCGACGCGCTAAGCCCGGAAGCCACGGTTTGGGAGGAAATCTCTGGTGGGGCGGAAATTATTGAACTGGGCGATGCGCAGATGAATTCCCGGGCCTATTGCGGTGCCTTCAACTTCAAAGGCGGCGATCAGCAGAAAAAGGTCGGGCTACTGTCGGGCGGTGAACGCAACCGGGTTCACATGGCGAAACTGCTGAAATCCGGCGGCAACGTTCTGCTGTTGGACGAACCGACCAACGATTTGGATGTCGAAACTCTCCGCGCGCTGGAAGACGCCCTCGAAGATTTCGCAGGCTGCGCGGTGATCATCAGCCACGATCGCTTCTTCCTCGATCGCCTCTGCACCCACATCCTGGCCTTCGAAGGCGAAGCCCATGTCGAATGGTTCGAAGGCAATTTCGAAGCCTATGAAGAAGACAAGGCCCGCCGCCTCGGTCCCGATGCGTTGGAACCAAAACGGGTCAAATACAAGAAGTTTGCCCGCTGAGAATGAATAGGCCCAAAGAACCAGCATTCCATGCCTATTTGGCTCATGGTCGGTTTGCATAGTCTCACCCGTCAGGACGAAGATCCAACCTGATCATGTAGCGACAATTACTCCAAATGCCGCTCGAACCAGTCGCGGAGGGGCATGGGGCCGGTCGTGCGGAAGGTTTGGGTGTAGCTGCCATGGTGCTCGGGAAGCGGCGGGTTGACCATCCCGCACGTGCCCGGATCCAGCGCGCCGCGGCCGTAGAGCACGCCAACCACGGCTTCGCCCTTGTTCGTATGGATCAAAAGGGGGCTGCCGC
>JBCBGY010000056.1:0-22916 GCA_038526275.1 Pseudomonadota bacterium
GCAGTGGTCTCGGTTTTGCCCTTGCGGAAAATGATCGACAGACCGGCAATATCTACCCGGCCTCGATCTTTCGAAACCGGCGCACGTTGCGCTGCCTTTACATTGGTCTCGGCTATTGCCACTGGTTACAGGCCCCCCAATCCAGCCAATCGGGCAAAGCTTAGGCCAAGTTCAGTGTTGCATGCTGATGCTATGATCTGAGCGGAGCGGTGCAAAAAAATCACCGCATTTCAAGGACTTTGAGCGCCCATTTCTTAGGTTTTGCAAGCTGTGATTTGCCAAATAATCAGGCAACCGGTCGAAAGCGGCGGAGAATGTCCATTAGTTGTCAAAGCCAGTTTGTGCGTTCAGGTGCGATAATACTGCTCAAATTGCAGGAGCACCGATGCCCAATCTAAACCTTGGCCCCTTCCGTCCGCTTGTCTCGATCCTATTCGTTCTGGTGGTTTGGCAGTCTGCGCATGCCTTTGGGCTCACGAACCGCAACCTTTTTCCTGGCCCGTTCGAGGTCGCCGCAGCTTCGGTCAAGCTGTTCCACGACGGCGTATTATGGAAAGACCTCAAAACCTCCGTATCTCGGGCGGCTGTAGGCTTTTCCCTTGGGGCCACGCTTGGCGTATTGGCGGGCATTTTGACGGCGCGGGTCGCTGCCGTACGTCTTGCGGTCTATCCGTTCTTCAACATCTTGCGGCCTATCCCGGCGATTGCGCTGGTCCCCATTGCGATTGTCTGGTTTGGGATCGGAGAGAACTCCAAGTATTTTGTCATCGCCTACACAGTGTTTTTGGCCGTCTGGCTTGCCACCCATCACGGTATGGAACATGTGCCAGAGACCTATATCCGTGCCTCGCGATCTTTGGGTGCACCTTGGTGGCGGGAGTTCTTCGAGGTGGTCGTCCCGGCCGCTGCTCCCCACATTTTCGCAGGTCTGCGCTTTGGCGCGGCCCTCGCGTTTCTAAGCCTTGTCGCGGCAGAGCTCACCGGATCCTCCGCAGGGATCGGCTACCGGCTGGAAGAAGCGCGACAGTATTTCCAAGTCGACCGCATGTTTGTGGGGCTCATCCAATTGGGTCTCTTGGGGGCGATGCTAGATGCCTTTTTCGTTTTCGCCAGTCGCCGGATCGTTCATTGGGAGACCGTTCAGTAATCGCATCGCGTCTTATGCGAAGGCCAGGCAACCTGATTGCCAAGCCTCCGAACATATTTGCAAGGCACCTGAGCTCGTGCTTCAGTTGGGGCTGCTGAGCATATCGGCGACGTCCGCGTGGCCGGCGTCGCGCGCATACTCCGCGATAGATCGCCCCTCGGCACAGGTTATCTTTGGGTCTGCGCCCCTGGCCAAAAGTACGCGGATACTCTCCATTTGTCCGTTCATGGCGGCAAACCAAAGAGGCGGGGCCCAATCGTTGACATAGGTGTCCTGTGGACCGGTCCGCACCGAGCGGAAACGGGCGTTCGCACTGGCCGGATCCGCATCAAGTGCGGCCATGATGTGATCAATTCGCCCCAGCGCCGCTGCCGCGAATATATCTAACGGCTGGTCCATCAAGAGTGCGACAGCCTCATCTTGGAAATTGTGCATTGCGTGGGCGAAGGGCGGAGTGTTGTAGGTTGGATCACGAAGAGAAGTGTCCGCACCCGCGTCGATGAGTGCACGCATGACATCCAGATGCCCTTTGTACGCAGCGACATGCAAGGGTGTGCGGGTGCCACGGGGGCTCAGGTCAAATCCAAGTGCGATCATCGTCTGAACAGCGGCCAGATTGTCGGCGCCCGCAGCATCGCAGAGCAGTTCCAGGTCCCTGGTTGGCTCGACGCCCATGTGATCGCCGGCCAGGGCCTTTGCCGCCGCAAGGTCTCCACGCATGCAGGCGGCCCTAAACAGTTCGCGGTCGCCAAGCGGTTCAGCCCTCCCCCCTTTTTCTTTGATAAGAGCAGCGATGTCAGGCAATCCGCGCATGAGGGCCACCTGGTAAGGCGTGTGTCCGGATGTATAAGTCTGATAGTAGCGGTCTGGCGCATTGAGATCCGCGCCATGTTCGATCAGCAAACGCGCGCGTTCTTCAAATCCGTTCCCCAAGGCGATGATGAGTTGGAAATGCATCGTCCGATGATTGTCCGGACTGTGCCCGGGTTCGGCCAGCATCCAGTCAGACGAAGCATCGTCATTCAACCCAAATTCCAGCATCAGTTTCAGATGTGTGTCGTCGGGGCTGAAACAACGGTTGTAGGCGCCTTGACACTCATTCGGGTTCGCCCCGGCTTCAAGCAAAGCGCGCGCGAACGGCTCCATTTCCGGGTGTGGGGGCTGGCGGACCAAACCCGCTTCCCCATCTCCGAAAACACCGGTCAGAACGGCAAAGCGGTAGGTGCCGTCCCACATATAGTGGGCGTTTGGGTCAGCTCCGGCATCTAGCAGTTCCTGCCCCGCTGGAAAGGTCGAAACCCCAGGCAATCTGGCATATGCCGCATACATCAGCGCGGTCCATTGGAATGGCCCCCCTTTTTGGTCAACGGCACCGGGAGCGTTCCGAATGATGCGGCGTACGGCCTGCACATTGCCCGCGGCCGCAGCCGTATGCAAAGAGTGATTGGCGATCTCTGGGTGGGCCGCCAAGAGCGCCGCCGCCTGTTCAAACTCCGCCGGCCCGCGGTTTGGATCCGGGCCGTAATGCATGCAGGCCAGATCCAGAAAACGGGTTGCGCGTTGCTCGGTGGTTTCCGTCATTCCCGCGCCCGCCTCAATATGCCGCTTCAATCGGGTCCAGCTGGAAAAGCCATAGCTGCGTGCAATGACAAGCTGAGCCTGCTGCAGGACAATTTTGGAAGGATCGCCAAAGTAGGGCCCGATTTGCGCTAGGGCTTCGGGATCGCTGGAACGGGCTGATTTCAACAGACGCTTGGCCTGCTTTTTCAGGTTTTCAACAGACGGATTCGTCGGAAGGTTTGGCATCTTTGCCTCCTCTCATCGTCCGGTATCCGCGCCCTCGGACCTGAAAGAAGGTCAAGTCTGTTTGTCTTCGCTTTGCTCAGTTGGGCTTAGCCCTTCCCGCGGATCGGTTGCACCCTGACATGCAGGTGATTAGGTAGCACGCTTGGGTCGCGAGAAGAAGTCATTTGCGGCGCCAACACGGGTTTTCGTTTAAATGGACCCTTTGCCGGGTTTTGGGATGCGGTTGCAAACCGAGTGCCAGGCGGTCAAAGGCCATATGTTTCAACCCAATACGGATGCCGTTCCGTGGATCCCCGCCTTGTGATTAGATTAGCCCATGCAGCATCAGGAAGCTTGCTTTGCAAAACCGACGTTCGATCGACCTACCGTCCGTGCTAGCGGGGCTGAATTCCGGTCTGCGAAAGGCCGCCGACTGGGGACAAACGGCACAATACATCCCCGAACTTGCGCAGGTTGATCCGAACCAGTTTGCAATCGCTGTGTGCACGGTCGATGGGCAATGCCATGTCGCTGGGGACGCGTCGACGGGTTTTTCGATCCAGAGCATTTCGAAGGTATTTGGACTGATCGCAGCATTGGGTCGTGTCGGGGATCAGTTGTGG
Source organism: Pseudomonadota bacterium (assembly GCA_038526275.1). Lineage (GTDB taxonomy): Bacteria > Pseudomonadota > Alphaproteobacteria > Rhodobacterales > Rhodobacteraceae > 188UL27-1. The sequence continues at coordinate 3,556 of JBCBGY010000056.1, forward strand.
CGTCGTGTCGGTCGGGAACCCTCCGGAACGTCTTTTGACTCTGTTGTCTTGCTCGAAAATGAAAAAGGGCACCCCAGGAATCCCTTCGTGAATGCCGGTGCTTTGGTTGTGACGGACGCCTTGCTTGCGGGTCGCGAACCCAAACTGGCCTTGGCCGAGGTCCTTGGCCTCGTTCGTGCCCTCGCCGAAGATGAGGCCATTCACATAGACGCCAACGTCGCACGCTCTGAACAATCTACTGGTGCGCGGAACAAGGCTCTGGCCCACTATCTGGATAGTCACGGTAACTTGGCAAACGAGCCCGAACTGGTCCTTGGAACTTATTTCCATCAGTGCGCCATCGAGATGAATGTTCGTCAACTTGCGATGGCGGGACGGAGTTTGGCCGGATTGCCGGGGGCACCGCAACTCTTGTCGCGCCAGCGGGCAAGGCGGGTCAATGCTCTTATGATGACGTGCGGGCACTACGATGGTTCGGGGGAATTTGCCTTCCGTGTTGGGCTACCGGGAAAATCGGGTGTCGGCGGCGGCATACTTGTCATAGCACCCGAAAAAGCCTCTATTGGCATCTGGTCGCCCGGCCTCGATCGCTATGGCAACTCAAAGGCTGGAACCGAAGCCGCCGCAGGATTAAGCAAGGCTACGGGATGGTCAGTATTCTGACCCGGATTCTGGTGTCAGATGGGGGCGAGGCCCACGCCCATACGCCTTGCGATGATGCCGAGACGCTGGGCCGCTGCTTTGCTGCTGGCGGCCTGGTCTTACGCTGCAACAATGGATCGGGAAGCAAACGTTCTGGCCATCCCTGCGGAGAGTACCGCCGCAATCAAGGTATTTTGAATTGGGCCCCTTTGTCTTAGAAATCGTTTGCAGCAGATCCTAGAGACGGGCAGGTTCGTCTTCTTTCAATTTGCTGGCAAACTCGCGCTCGATCTTCATTGAGAAGTCAGACGTCTCCTCGTATGGCAATCGGCCTTCTTCTGTCGGAACATTGTTAATGACTTTTTTGGTCCCTTTCATCCGGTTCGCGGAACACCAGACCTGCTGGCTAAGCTGTCTGTCAGATCATGCCTGAAGTTTTGCGCTTAAGCGGCCATGCGCTTCTTGATTTGATCCTGTTTGAAGCGGAAGGAGTGGACCAATTCAAAAAGTTGGCTAGCTGCTGCCGTGAGATCCTGGTTGGAAGTCGTTGTCTCTTCGAAAAGGGCGGTCGTTTCTTGAGTGGAGCCGTCGAGTTTGGCTATTGCTTGATCCACATCGCGAAGCCCCTCGGCCTGGGCACGCGCATTCTTGGCGATGTCATCGATCGAAGCGCGAATACTTGAAATCGCCTTTCCGGTTGTCTCGAAAGCTGCCCCAGCCTCACCAATTGCGTTGGCTCCGACATGCACTTGTGCAGAGCATCGTTCGATTAGCGTAGAGATTTCGGCAGATGCATTAGAGGCGCGCTGTGCCAGGCCGCGAACTTCCGAAGCAACAACGGCGAATCCCAAACCACTCGCGCCCGCCCTTGCTGCTTCAACGCCCGCATTGAGCGCGAGCAAGTTGGTCTGAAAGGCAATATCGTTGATTATGCCAATAATCTTAACCATTTCATCGGAATATTGACGAATTTCGTCCATGGCGGTAATTGCGTTTTGTGCCGTTTCCACGGTCCGTTGAACCTCGGAGGTTGCGCCTTTCGCCACCTCCCGCGCCGCCTCTGACTCCGACGCCGTTTTTGTAACACGTTCGCTGATTTGGCGTAGCTTTAGGGATGTCGTTTCCAAGGTGCTGGCATTTGTTTCAGTACGCTTTGCCAGATTATTCGATGCTTGGGAGATTTCGCTTGAATTGGATAAGATGCCTTCTGTGCCGGAAGAAATCTGGGAAAATGCGTCGCACAGCTGTTTGGCAAAGCGATTAGAACTATTTTGCATTTCATGGAACGATCCGGCAAAGACACCGTCCATGCGAGCGGTAAAGTCTTTGGTCGCCAAAGTATCGAGCATTGACATAGTCGCTCCGACTCCTGCCTCAACTGATGCGACCAGTTCATTTACCATCCGGCGCAGTTCCGATTGTTCCGGCCATTCTTCAGCCTTCGGCATACGAACAGAGAAATCGCCATGTGACGCGGCATTGAGCACCTGCGAAAGATCTTTCACCAAAGCTTTTGCGGCAAGTGCATCTTGCTGCGCTTTTTCTGCGGTCAGCTGAGCCTCCTCCGCCTTCCTAGCGTTTTCCTTCTCCGCGCGTCGCCGATTATCCTCACGTTCGGCTTCAGCCTCTTGCCGCGCCTTTTGCTCAGAAATCTCAAGCGCTCGGCGTTCTTCGGCTCGGTGCTGAAAGGCGATTAGAGCATCCGAGATTTGCGCGAGTTCCGTCGTAGTTCTGGGCGGCATTTCCGTTGGAACTTTGTCGTCAGCGACGGACGAAATGGCAAGAATTGCCTTCCGGAGAGGTACCTGAGCCAACCGAACCAAAACTAGTGTCACACAAGAGGCTACAATGAAGCTGCACAACATGAACACAAGCACAATGGCCCGTAGGATATTAGTTAACTCCGAGCGAATTACACCTTCGTCCCAGATGACCGTGAGTTCGCCCACGGTCTGTTGAGCGTCACCGGCGCCGAGCAGGATCGGTACAGATACAATCCGCTCATCACCAATTGTGACGGCTCTGGGCGTTGAGGCGAACGAGGCAGCCGGCAATGTTGCAAGTATGCCTGGATCTTGACCCTCTACCACCTTTGCGAGCACTTCCACTCCTTCAGAATGGATAACTCGAACGCCTTTCACAGAAAATCCGCCCTCAAAGAATCCGTCGATTTGAGGTGTGATCATCGCGCCTCGTTTCAAGCGCGTACCTGTATTGATCTCGCCGGAGAGCATTTTCGTCAGAACAAGGGAGTCGCGGTAGAAAGTACCAAGCGCCTGCTCGCGCATCATCTCCCGTGCAGTAAACAGAAGTGCTGCCATGGAGAGGAAAAAAATCAACAGAACAGCAATGACTGTTTTGCCAACGAGAGAATTAAAAATTCGCTTGATCATCTAACTGATCCCAGTGATCTGATTACCGGCATACCATAATGAGAACTTCGTCCGGCACGGCCCATTCGCTATAGCAAGCAAAGCTGTATTCGGCTCCTGTATCGTAGTGGTACCACTCGAGTTCAGCTTCGCTTTTTGAATTGGCTGCCTCGACAATTCGGGGCCACATATTCTCGCCCGTAAGGTCGGCAAGATCCTCATATGAGACGGAAATCAACTCGGGCTCGCGATTGTCGGCTACAATAATGCCTTGCTCGAACACGTGGATGCCCATCGGGGAGCTTTGAAACGGATGGTCGGGACTGTGCATTGCAAGCATGCTGGCTTCAACACTGTCTTCGCGGATGATTGTAGATAATTGATTGGCATAATCGCGGGCCTCTTCCAGCGATCCGAATTCGCCGCTACCCGCTTGAGCAAGTGACGCCAGAAAAGAAAGAAAAAGCGAATAAGCGAAGTGTTTCATCTTGTTACTCCCCAGGTACAAACACGTCGAACAACGTAAGTGCGAGAGATGAAGGAATGTTTATGGCAACACGATCTTTTCAGGACTCGCAGTGCGAGCCCTGAATTCGCTAGTTGATTGTCGCCTCAAACAGAGCCTTATACGCCCTGTGCTGTTCGACCCGAAGCTGTTGGTAGTCCTGTGGCCCAAGGAGATCCACGTTTTCACCCAGATTGCCCATCAGGTAGACATAGGAGTGGTCGTCCAACATCGCTTCGAAGGCGGAACTGAGTCGATCAACAACCGCAGGATCGGTCGCGGCAGGGGCCAGGATCATCCGGTGCATAAAACCGACATCGCCCTTGATGCCCACCTCTGGAAAACAGGGCACATCAAGAAAGAGCCGTTCTGACCCTGCAGTGGCCAGGACACGGACAGCGCCACTTTCCATAAGATCCGCGACACTTGCCGGGAAGGCCAAGGTGAAGTCGACATCACCAGCAAGCAGCGCGGCAAATGAAGGACCTCCACCCTGGTAGGAATGAAGTTCAAATTTCACTCCGAACTGCTTCATAATTTGGGCTATGGGAACAAAAATGGCACCCCATTCGCCGGAATGCGATGCAGAGACTGTGTCGGGATTTGCTCCCGCCGCATCGATCAGGTCTTCAAAGGTCTGATAGGGGCTATCGGCGCGCACGACGACGACACTTGGGGCATAATTTATCCGAGCAATCGGTACGAAATCCTCCAACGGATCGTACGGCAGATCTTCAACGTGAGGCAGCATCATGTCGATGTAGTTTTGGGAAAATAACAACGTGTAGCCATCCGGCGTGGCGTCTGCGACCATTGCCGTGCCCTTGACGCCTTTGTCGCCCGGTTGAAAGCTTACAACCATTTCTTGTTCAAGGTATGCCGGGATGACAGATGTAATGATTTGCGCGTTCAGGTCGTGGGATCCGCCACCACTGAGAGGAATAACCAACGTCACGGGCTTTTCTGGGTAATCTGCCGTAACCCCAGTTCCCCACAGGGCGCAAAAGAGGCACGCGAGGGCCACTCGAACACTTGGTTTCATATCACTTTTTCCTTGTCTCTTACCGGAATGACGCGGATGGGTGGGACCAGCCCACTTGCGTGAGTAGCCCTAGGTTCGCTGCCCTAAGAATCGTTTAAGCCTCGGCCTTTCCCGACATTTTGTTCTTCGGCGGCTGGGCACTTAGCACAATAATTAGGCTCTAACCCCGAAGACTGCGCCAGATGGAGAGAATAATATCAACAAAATCGGCCGTTCGCGCCGCGAAATGCTCTTTCGTTAATCCCACGCTTTGAGATGAGCGTTCCACTCTGTTGATCAGGCGCACGATCCGTCGGCGATGGGTACCCGTCAGCACCTGTAAGGGATCGGCGATCAACCCGGCGAATGTTGTGACGACCGAGGCAGCCATGGCAAGAACGACGCCCGTCAGAACAACCTGCCACGGGGCAATCCTTGTCGAAAACACACCGTAATAGGCCCGGCCCAGTCTTTCGCCTGCCCAGAAGCTTTCCACCGCACGGGTATGGGCCTGCATCTCGGCAACTGGCCCGGCAAGCGAAATGACACCCGGTAGGGCGGTGCGAAAGATCAGAAAGCCGCAAAATAGGACAATACAGGTGGTGAAAATTTCTGAAACCGCATTGCGTATTCCGACATAATCCGAAACCGCCTGGTCCAAAGCTTCTCTCGGCCCGGCATTATGGAGCCCGTGCCCAGCAAGGTCGTCGAAAAAGACCAAAACGCGCTTTTTGACTTCCGTGGCAACGCTCGTCTGCAAAAGGATGTTCCGGCTGGAAAGCCATGATGCGACCCGGCGCAATCTACACAGCGCCGCGATCATGGCCAACAGTCGGCTGATCAGAAAAACCGGGGCCAAGGCAACGTTCAAGGGAGCGCGCAACAAGTCTGCACCAATGGCGTGGCGGTGAAGCGAAAGCGTTCCTCGAACTCCAAACGTTTGCCGCACGAAGACACGGATCAAGGCGTCGCGCTTTATGTTTGCGGCTGCTTGATCCATTGCCCCGATCACCTTCCTTTTCACCCACTCTTGCAAATGTGGCCAAAGACGGAAATCGCAAGCATCTTTCTTTCGTGGCCCGGATCCTAGTGGACGCAGCTCAATGTTGCGGGAACAGGGCGTCTGGCTAGACTGATGAAAGTGACCGCGGGCTGAAGGAGAGGGACAGGATGGACGAGTATTTCGATTTGGGGACCTACAGCCGGTTCTCAAGCAATGTGGCAGAAGCGCAAATATGGTTCGATCGCGGATTGGTTTGGCTCTTTGGCTATAATCATGAAGAGGCAATTACCTGTTTCGAACGCAGCGTCGCGGCTGACCCGAATTGCGCTTTGGCGCATTGGGGTATCGCCTACGCCATTGGGCCCAACTATAACAAGCCTTGGGAGGTCTTCACACCGGAAGAAAAAGCGCCCGCGCTTGACCGAGCACATGCCGCATTGGCGACGGGCCGTGCCATCGATAGCATCGCGCCGATGGAGCAGGCGCTGTTTGACGCACTAGCGTCCCGTTATCCTTCAGATCCTGCCATTGAGGACTTCAAACCGTTCAACGAAGACTTCGTCGCGGCCATGAAGCCCGTCTACGAAGCTTATCCGAACGACTTGGAAGTTAACTTCATTTATGCAGAAGCGCTTATGAACCGCACGCCCTGGCAGCTTTGGGATTTCCGTAAGGGCGTGCCGAACCCTGAAGCCTCCACGCCAGAAGCGCGCCAAGTGTTGGAGCGCGCTTTCGATCACCTGCCGGGGGCATGGGATCATCCGGGACTTCTGCACTTGTACGTGCATTTGATGGAAATGTCGCCGTTTCCCGAACGGGCGCTCCGGCACGGCGACAGGCTTTCAACTCTTGCACCCGATGCTGGCCATTTGGTCCACATGGCCACCCATATTGATGTGCTGTGCGGCGACTATCAGAATGTTTTGGCCCGTAACCTCGCCGCAGCGGCAGTCGACGATCAATACAAGGCCTATGGTGGAGCCACGAACTTTTACGCTCTCTATCGCATCCACAACCTGCATTTCGCACTCTACGGTGCCATGTTTCTGGGCCAAAGAGCCCAGGCCATTGACGCAGCTACACGTTTACGCGCCGAGGTGCCTGACGAGGTTGTTCGCATTTATCCCGACCTGTTCGAAGTCTTTGTCGCGGCATTTCCCCATGTCTATATCCGTTTCGGTATGTGGTCAGACATCCTGGAATTGGAGCTTCCGGCAGACAAGGAACTCTACACAACCACCAACGCACTGATCTTATATGCAAGGGCGGTCGCACTCGCGAATCTCGGCCGGCACGAGGAAGCCGAAAAGGCCGTCGGAGCGTTCGATGCGGCGTTTGCGGCGGTTCCAGAAAAGCGCATGCTCTTCAACAATTCCGCCGCTGACGTGCTGGCTGTGGCCGAGCAGATGATGCACGGAGAAGTCGCGTTCAAGGCGGGCAGAATTGAAGAGGGCCTAGCCCATCTGCGTAAAGCCGTCGCCCTCGACGACGGTTTAGGCTACGAAGAACCCTGGGCCTGGCCGCAGCCGACACGCCATGCCTTGGGCGCTCTACTGATGGAGGCAGGCCAATTCGAGGAGGCCGAATCTGTGTATCGTGCAGATCTTGGCCTGGACGGAAAGCTGCCCCGTCCCAGTCAGCACCCCCGGAACGTTTGGGCGTTGCACGGTTTGCACGAATGTCTGGAACGACGGGGCGAAACGACGGAACACGTTCATATCAAAGGGTTGCTGGACCAGGCGCTGGCTCGGACCGATACTCCGATCCGCGCCAGTTGTCTGTGTCGCAATGTTGCAGCATAGACGGGCGGCTTACGTGTCGCCGTCACTCAGTTTGGTGGGTCGGCTGCTTTTGACCAAGGACCAGCAAAACGATGATGGCAACTGCGGGTGAAAGCAACAAACCCAGCACAAACCACGCCAAGCCGCTCCTGCCTCGGCTTCTGGCCATGGGGATGGGAAGATAAAGGAGAAAGGCCAGGACGGCGACCACAACAAGAATAACGAGTAATCCGGCCGGACCAAAATTGCTTAGCACTTTTTTCCCTCCCAAGGTGGCTCACCAATGGCTTCGGACAGTAGGACAATGAGGCCAACGGTTGCAGGAAAAAGTTTCCCCGAGCAGGTTGTTGCTGAAGCGGAAATCAGCCTCAGTCGGTTGGGAGCACGAATGGGTCCCATGGCAGGGCCTACGCCAAATGCAGCAAGACGCCACACACCTATGCCGCAACGGGCGCTAACCTGCCCCGTCACCCGTCGCGATGACCTTCAATACATGGTCGCTTCCGATCTCAAAGTGATCGGCATCTGTCATATCGGCTATGTCGGCAAACTGCATGGCTAAACTCTCGGCTGTCTGATCTGTCCCTGCCAGCCGCACTCCTTGGCTTTCCGAAATGCGAACGACGCCGTAACAGCCTGCACCCGCATACATGATGCAGCGATTGGGTGCGTTTTGTGACACAAGGTAAATCGCGGCGGGCGTTACGTGCTCGGGCGCCAACGCGGCCATGATATCGTCCGACAATACGCCCTCGGTCATGGCCGTGGCGGCGGTAGGGGAAAGGCAGTTCACACGAATGCCACTTTTGGCGCCCTCAATGACCAAGGTATTCATCAGGCCGATCAGCCCCATTTTCGCGGCACCATAATTGGCCTGCCCAAAGTTCCCATAGATGCCGGAACTTGAGGTGGTCATAAGGATACGACCATAGCCTTGATCCTTCATCACGTTCCAGACAGCGCGGCTGCAGTAGGCCGATCCGTTCAGATGCACATCGACGACGGCGGCCCAATCACTCATATCCATCTTGCCAAAGGACTTGTCCCGCAAGATCCCGGCATTGTTGATCAAAACGTCGATCCGGCCCCACTGATCCACGGCAGCAGTGACCATGGCTTCGCAATCCGCAAAACGGGCGACGTTGGCGGTGCTGGCTATGGCCTCACCGCCAGTATCCCGGATTTCTGAGGCTACCCTCTCGGCGCTGTCGCCAAGATCATTGACCACCACCTTGGCCCCGCGGCGGCCAAGCTCCAAGGCGTGGCAGCGGCCCAAACCGCCGCCCGCCCCGGTCACCACGGCGACCTGGTTGTCAAACTGAAGGGACACCGACGCGCTTTATTGATTGAGTTGTTGGTAGATGTCGTACTGCTCGGAAAATGCCCGGTAGCTGTCGATCACTTCCTTGAACAACGGATCCTTCTCGGATTCTTCGGCGTAGACCTCATCCGTCGCAGCCTCCAGGGCTTCAAGCACCTCTTCAGGAAACCGTTTGATGCTGACGCCAGCTTCCTCAAATTCGGCCAGAACAGCCGGTTGAGACGCCGATCCTATTTCCAGGAAGTTTGAAGCGGTGGCACGGCAGGCATTGCGGATGATGTCGCGGTCAGTATCGCTCCAACTGTCCCAAAGATCCTTGTTTACAACCAGTTCCACCAAGCCGCCGGGATTGTGCCAGCCGGGGAAGTAGTAGTGCTTGGCGATCTTCTGAAAGCCCAGCAGCTTGTCAATTTCTGGCCAGGCAAATTCTGTTGCATCCAGACGTCCCGTTTCGAGGGAGGTGTAGATCTCGCCCGCTGGCAGAGACTGGGCCGATGCCCCGAGCTTGGCCATGACCTGACCGCCGATGCCACCGATCCGCATGCGCAAGCCCTCAAAATCCGAAGGGCTGTTGATCTCTTTGTTAAACCAGCCCCCCGCTTCGGGCAGACCAACGGCGCATGGCATGGGTACGACGTTAAAAGGCTCGTAAATCTTTTCCCAGATCTCCAATCCACCGCCTTGATGGATCCACGCCATGTATTTCACCGGATCGGGTCCGAACGGGATCGCACCAAATAACTGTGCGGCCGGCACTTTTCCGGCATTGTACGGTGCAAAGGACCAGCCGGCATCGATTGCACCGGCCCCCACATTGTCCAAAATCTCGCCCGGAGGAGAGAGTTCGCCAGCCCCGTAATGGGTGAAGTCGATCTCGCCGTCGGTTGCGCCTTTGACCAGGGCCGCGAAATAGTCCGCTGAAGGGCCAAGCATGGGCAGGCCCTTTGGAAAGGCGTTCTGCAGGCTGTATTCGTTGGCAAAAGCTGGCGCGCTGACAAGGCATGCCAGAGCCAAGGGTCTAAGAATGTTCATGTCCGTCCTCCCGTTGGACTGTTTCTTAGGGCCGAAGCCCAGTTGCGAGCCCTGGCATCAAGAGCAGGATGCCGAGTGCAAGAAGTTGCAGCAGGATGAATGGCACAACCCCGCGATAGATTTCTGTGGTCTGAAGTTTGTCGCCCACCGCGCCTTTGAGATAGAACAACGAAAAACCGAAAGGTGGGGTCAGGAACGAAGTCTGCAGGTTGAGTGCAACAAGGATGCCAAACCAGAGCATCAGATCGTTGCCTGACAAACCGTTCCCGAAATCCAGGGTGGCGACCAAAGGGCCGAAGATGGGCATCAAGATCAGCGTGATTTCCAACCAGTCGAGCACGAAGCCAAGCAGGAAGATCATTCCCATCACGACGAAGATCACGGTCCAGGCTTCGGTCCCGAAAAGCCCGATCAGGTCAAGGATCGCGTCTTCGCCCCCAACCTTTCGGAAAACCGCTGAGAAACAGGTGGCACCAACCAAAACCACGAAGATCATTGAGGTCGCAATGACCGTGTCTTCGGCGGCTTCCATCACAAGCGTTCCGTTGAATTTGCCATAGAGCAGCGCAATGACCAGTGCCCCGAATGCGCCCACACCTGCGGCCTCGGTCGGCGTGGCGAGGCCGCCAATGATCGAGCCTAAGACACAGATGATCAGCAATATCAGCGGGCCAAGGCGCCAAAGCGTTTGGCTGAGGGGCGCCCGTTCTATCGTGGCGGTTCCTGTTAGGCCACGCGTGCGGACCAACATATAGATCGTAATCAACCCGACCAACAAAAGCCCGGGCAGGATCGCGCCCGCGAACATGTCACCCACCGGTACTTTCAGTTGATCGCCCAAGACGATCAACATGATTGATGGCGGTACAAGGATTGCCAAAGTTCCCGACGAAGTGATTAGCCCTGCAGAGACACTATTACTGATCCCAACCTCTGTCAGGCGTGGCAGGGCCAATAGTGCAAGCAAGACGACGGACGCCCCAACGATGCCCGAAGATGCAGCCAGTAGCACACCGATTAACATCACCGAAACGCACATTCCGGCCGGTGTTCCGCCAAGGGCGCGCTGTGCCGCTTTCAGGGACGTTTCAGCGACGCCTGATTTTTCGAGGATGTGCCCCATGAATATGAACATGGGGATTGCGACCAGCAACCAGTTTGACAAAACGTTCGAATAGATCCGGCTGAGCAGAAGCTTGAAGAACGACACAGGCGTGTCGGTGAACAAGATGAACAACGCCGCTGCGCCCCCCAAGACCATCGCCACCCGATAGCCCATCAGGATACCGGTCAGCGTTACGACCGCCATCAGAATGGCGACGCTGTGCTCAATCATCCGTACGTTTCCAATTGCGGAGAATGAGCCAGGTTTCAAAGAGAATGGCGGCAAGCAGCAGACCAAATCCGATTGGGATTACCCCGCGCGGCAGAAATCGGTCGGTTAGACCGCCATTTGGCGAGGCCTCGCCACGGGCGAAGGCTCTCGCCGCCAATTCCCACGCATCGGGGATCATAAGGACAAGAAAAGGCAGGGCGAAGATCGCGTGGCCCGCCAGATCGACGGCAGCCTTCCCACGTGGGCGCATGGCGGAATAGGCAAAATCGACCCGAACATGCACACCCCGCAGCCAGACCACGCCAGCTGGCAAAAGTGCGACAGCCGCCAAAAGATACCACTGAAGATCGGTCAGGGAATTTAGTGTGACCGCTGGCCCAAATACCGGCCAGGCCCCGTTGATATCAAGGATGGTGGTCACGCCGACACGGCTTGCAATGACTTGCACCAGAATGGCGACCATCATGATGATGACAGCGACGGCCCCCAATTTTATGACGAGCTTTCCGCCAAGTGAGGAAAAGCGGTCAACATGATCAAACATCGCCAGATATCCTACTCGCTGCGGCTTTCAGCAGAGTGGCGTAGGTTTCGAGCAACTCTTCCCGGCTGACGTAAATCGTGGGGCCACCTACGCTGATCCCGCAAACTTGCATTCCGCCGGGAACGCGGACTGGTACGGCAATGGCATTTACATCCGCACGCCAATGGCCAAACCCGGTGCAATAGCCTTGGGTTTTGAACTCTGTCTGGCCGGTGTGGAAATCAGCCAATACGGTGTCATCTTCTCTGGGATCAACGGCTTTGATGGCTTCCAGTAGCTGTTCCTGTTGCAGCGGATCGCTGGCCGCCAACATTGCGCGCCCAACGGCTGTTTCCAGGACATGCGCCATGATCCCTGCCTGCATCCAAAGGGCATTTTGCTGGCGAGACTGGGCCACGCTGCGAAAGACAACACGCGCGCCGACAATTTCAACGAGCGACGCGGTGATGCCGGGATTCGGGCCGTCGCGCAAAGTTGCAAGTTCCGGACCGGCAAGGGCCGCTATATCCAGCCGGTCCGCCGCATTGGCCCCGAGCGCAAGCAGCTTCGGCGTGACGCAATAGGTGCCCGTCACCGTATCGAACCGCACATAACCCAGCTCGATCAAGGTATGCGTTAGCCGCGCAATGGTAGGTTTGGGAAGGTCCGTTGCCTTGGCAAGTGCCGTGTTGCCCAGGCCTTTCGGATGCGCGCTCAAGGCGCGCAGCACATCCAGACCTCGGGCCAATGCGGTGACAAATTTCCGATCTGTCGCGGCGGCCGTTGGAGTATGAGCGATCGTATTCATTTCTAGCGTTTCGGTCTTTTACCGGGCAATCGCGTCTGAATGGTTAACCGGGTACCGCATTCTTCATCCCATTGCATGTTCAAAAAGACTTGGGCCGGACATCACATTGATCCCGCCGGAAACGGGTATGATTGCGCCAGTGACATAAGCGCCGCCACGGCCGGCAAGAAACAATACAGAGCCTGCAATATCGGTATCGGTACCCACCCGGCCAAGCGGGACCTGCCTGGCGACCATATCGCAATCGTCATCCGTGCTGGTGGCAAAAGCGGTCATGCGAGAAACGAACGGCCCTGGTGCCAGTGCGTTCACCGTAATCGCCCGGTCCGCCAGTTCTTTGCCCAGGATACGGGTCAAATGGTGAACCGCGGCTTTCGAGGAAGCATAACTGTAGGCTTGGTCTCCCATCTCGCGTTCCCCCGTCACCGACCCAATATTGATCACCCGGGACGGGTCAGTTTTGGTGCCGGTTCTCTCCAACATGGGCAGCAAGCCTTGGGTCAGGTGGAACAAGCCCGCCACATTGACGGACATCACTTTGTCCCAAGCACTATAGGGAAAGGAGCCAAGCGGGCTGCCCCAAGTGACCCCGGCATTGTTGACGAGAATGTTCAATCGATCAGTTCGTTCTTTGATTTTGCTCAGAACGGCGTCCAGGCCTTCTTCTGTCCCGACATTTCCCACGAACCCGGTGGCCTGCCCTGCATGGCCTTCGGTGTTAAGATCGTCCGCCACCGCAGCGCATGCCCCTTCCTTGCGCGAGAACAAGAACACGTTTGCCCCTGCTGCCAGAAGTGCGCGGCTCGCCATGTTCCCGATACCGGTCGCGCCCCCGGACACGAGTGCGACTTTGCCCGATAAATCGAACAGTTCGCTAACGTTCACATGACCCTCCCAACCCATGCGGTTGCTCCGCGTGGCGAAATCAATTTCGCAGCATAGTTGACCGTTCCGCCTTTCAACCTCAATGTCAAGACGCACGAACGGCCGGGCGAACACGGGGGAGGAAACGTGAAGCAGGCGCATATGATGGATTTCGAATTGTCGGTTACGAGCCTGATCGACCATGCGGAACGGTTCCACGGCAAAACGAAAATCACCTCGGTCCCAGTGGTTGGCGGCGCTGAGACAACGACATGGGCGGAGGTTGCCCGCAACGCGCGCCGAATTGCCCGCTGGCTCGATCATCAGGGTTTGGCAACCGGGGCGCGCGTCGGAACGTTGGCCTGGAACACTCGCCGTCACCTGGAACTTTATTTCGCGGTGCCTGGGGCGGGCTGTGTGTGTCACACGCTCAATCCCCGGCTGCACGATGACCAGTTGGTCTTCATACTGAACGAAGCCGAGGATGAGATCCTGTTCTTCGACATTGATCAGACAGATCGGCTGGCCGCAGTTCAAGCCCGTTTGACTTCGGTCCGGACATTCGTCGCCCTGTCCCGCCAAAATCCCGAGATTGCCTCGAAAATCGATGGTGTGGTCTTTTATGATGATCTCATCGCCGCCACAGTTGATGATTTTGCATGGACCAAACTTGATGAGCGGGCGCCTGCGTTTCTGTGTTACACATCGGGGACGACAGGGCGCCCGAAAGGCGTGGTCTATACTCACAGATCCACCGTTCTTCACACGCTGGCGTGTAACCAACCAGATGGGATGGGCCTGTCCGCCGCTGACTGTTTGCTCATGGTTGTGCCAATGTTTCATGTGAACGCTTGGGGCTCGCCCTTCATGGCCGCTTGCGTGGGCGCGGAATTGGCTTTGCCGGGTCCGAGGCTGGACGGTGAGAGCCTGATCGACTTGATCAATCGAACCGCCACCACGCACGCTTTGGGCGTGCCGACAATTTGGCTGGGGCTCTTGGAAGCGTTGAACCGAACCGGTCAGAAGATCGATAGCCTGACCCGTTCGATCGTGGGCGGTGCGGCTCTTCCGCCCTCACTGATTGCCGAGTTTCGCGACCGGTACGACGTTCATCTGATCCATGGCTGGGGCATGACAGAAATGAGCCCCATCGGTACAATCAACCGGCCATTGGCGTTTCATCGCAACAAATCGCCCGAGGATCGGTCATGCCTTGCCGAAGCGCAAGGACGACCACCCTTTGGGATGGATATGCGACTGGTCGGCGAGGACGGAGAGATCCTACCCAATGACGGCCAGTCCAAAGGCGTCTTGCAGGTTCGCGGGCCCTGGGTGGTAGACCATTATTTCAAGACGGCGGAAAGCGCCCTGACGACCGATGGGTGGTTTGACACGGGCGATATCTCTTCCATCGACCCAGATGGATATATGCGCATCCACGATCGCGCGAAGGACATTATCAAATCCGGAGGAGAGTGGATTTCGACTGTTGAACTGGAAAATATCGCAATCGCCCATCCGTCCATCACCAACGCCGCAGCGATTGCAGCGGCTCACAAGAAATGGGGCGAACGCCCTGTTCTGGTCGCGGTCAGGTCTGCGGACGTGACAGAACAGGAAATCCGGGAATTCTACGAGTCCAAGGTCGCGGGTTGGCAGGTGCCGGATCGGGTTGTTTTTGTTGATGCGCTGCCGATTGGAACGACGGGCAAGGTCTTGAAGTCACAGCTTCGGGCGGAGTTCTCGGACATTTTGACCTAACTGCCCGACAGGAACCTGACCCGTTGGGGCCGTTCGCCAACCCACCCAGTTTCCGGTTGGCCCTGTCTCAAAAAGCAAGAAACGGATTGAGGAGCAGACCGCTAAAATTGCAAGTTGAGGCATCAGCAAGGGAGTGCCCCGATGTCTCGCACCAGCGTGAAATCTCAGCCGATGACTTTGGCCGAATGGTCGATGCTTATTGCCTTGTCCGTGGTCTGGGGCGGGTCGTTCTTCTTTAACGAAATCGCTGTGAGAGAACTCCCAGTATTCACCGTCGTCGTCTCTCGGGTCGCGTTGGCAGCAGTCATTCTGCTGATCGTTCTGCGTCTAAGCGGGGAGCGGTTGCCGTGGAACGGCCATGTCTGGCTCGCCTTCTTCGGAATGGGACTCCTCAACAACGCGATACCCTTTTCGCTGATCGTTTGGGGCCAGCAGCATGTTGCATCCGGCGTCGCCTCAATCCTGAACGCCTCGACCCCGCTTTTCACTGTGATCTGTGCGCACTGGTTGACACGCGATGAGGGGCTGACGGCTGGAAAGCTCTTTGGCGTTATTGTCGGCTTCGTGGGTGTCGCAGCCATGATCGGCAGTCAGGCCTTGCAGGATCTCTCTGGCGATGTGGTGGCACAACTGATGTGCCTCGGTGGTGCACTATCCTATGCTTTCGCGGGTATCTATGGGCGCCGGTTTCGCCGGATGGGGATTAGCCCAATGACCACAGCGACGGGGCAAGTTGTGGCGTCGAGCTGTATCTTGCTTCCCATGGTGGCACTCATTGACCAGCCCTGGACCCTGCCCATGCCGAGCGCGTCGGCCATAGGGGCGCTTGTTGGCGTCGCAGCCTTGTCTACCGCGCTGGCCTATGTCCTTTACTTCCGTATCCTCGCAACGGCTGGGGCCACCAATCTGCTGCTGGTGACCTTCCTCATCCCGGTCAGTGCCATCCTTCTCGGCACCGCCATACTGGGCGAAGTGCTCGAGACGCGGCACTTCGCAGGCATGGCGTTGATCGGCATAGGCTTGGCCGCCATCGATGGCCGCGCCGAAAAGGCTATTGCCTCTCTTTACACAAAACGCCGTATCGTTCGCAGGAGCCGTTGACGGATCTAGCCATCCTGCTGGTCCAAGCACCTTACGCGATGAGCTTCCCACAATCCCGGAGGTTCTAGCTTTGCGGCCAAATGGTCGATCACGGCGTCGGGCACAGGGTCGGAGCGATTACGGTTTTGGTGCCGCAGCTTCTCTGGCCCGACTTCCAGATAGATAATCTCAATTCTTGCATCATAGTCTCGCAAGAGCCGCAGCACTTTTGCGCGAATCTGCTGGCTGATATTGGTGCCATTCCAGACAAAGTCTGTACCAGACCGAAGATGGCATCTTGCTTGTTCATAGGCCGCTTGAATGATGGTGCCTTGATTTTCAGTCGCAGAGATCCCTGTTTGTGCCCGAATATTATCCAAGCTGACGGTGGGATGATCCGGTCTGTTCTGCTTGATCCAAGTATCCTTTCCCACGCCCGGAAGCCCCGACATCAAAGTGACCGTACATCGGAACGCTTCATGGGCCGCATAGAATGGATCGCGGTTTGGATGGTCGAAATAGGCGACGCGACTTTCATCATTGGCAAAGGCAAAAGGTTCTGACCAACATCCCGCCTCCTGAAACGTCATCGCCGCGAGGCTTACATTTTCCAGGATTGCATGCTGGTCCGCGCACATTCGACCCAGACCATCGGCCTTGGCATGGAGACACAGATGATCGGGCCGACATCGCCAAGATGTCTCAATGGCCAAACGTTGTGGGTCAGGCCGTTCAATCAGCCAGAAGGGCAACTGGTGCAGAGCGATCAAACCACATAACGCTTCCCGCCAGGCAAAGGGGGCACCCGCCTGCCACAATAGATGGCGCGCCATCAAAGCCCCAATCCGGGAATGGCCACGGGATGTGATGCGCCCGTCTTCTTCTTTTTTGGTTGCTTTGGGTTTGCCAATGTCATGAAGGACGGCGGCCCAGAACAGGTAGGAACGCTGCTGCGGCTCTAGCCTTTGCCATTCGGCATCAGCAACCAAAGCCTCAACAACCATTCGCGTATGGGTGCCGACGTCCCCTTCTGCATGATGGATCGGGTCCTGAGAGCACCGATCCAGTTGGTCCAAGACGGGCCAAAGGGACCAGATCTCGTCCCAATTGATCTGCCAGGAGGGACCGGTCGGAACGAGGCTTTGCAGTCTTTCAAACTGTGGGCACCGTGCGCTACGCATCATAGGCCCCTTCGCACCCGAGCTGTGGAGCGAAGATATCAACCCCCTTCTCCAGGCGGTTTGGCAGGACCGGGCGATCCTGCCAGTGACCTTCCGCGGCCTGGATGGCCTGTAGAAAATCGGCTCGGACAAACTTGAACCGGTCCATGACCTGACCATCGGCTTCGAGCTTAAGGTAGAGGCCCTCGGCCATCTCACTGTCTTCCGTCTGCTGATCGACCATTTCTGGCCGACTGTTGGACAGCGTGGCAGCCTTTGCCAAAGCGTCTCGCCAGTTGGGCGACTTGTAAGGCGTTCGGCGGACAAGGCTTTGCAACTGGTCCACAGATGTGACGGCCCCATGGTGGACCACAGGGACGGGCATCACCGGCAGACCATTCAGCAATGCTTTGCGCGCCGGAGTGCTGAGGAAAAAGCCGTTCTCTCGGTCGAATACATCAAATTCGAAAAAGTAGTGTGGCAACCGGTCATAGAAGATGGTGTGTTTGGCATACATCCATTCGCCATAAAGGATGAAACGGTTGCCCAGCACGGGGTGCAGGACATGTGCTTGGGTGGCTGCCCAGGTTTTAAACAGCGCGAAATGCCGTTCGCGATGACCGCCCGTCAGGTAATGGCCGCGACTTTGCAGAAGAAGGGATCCGGTTGGATCAAACGAGATGGCTGCGTTGGCCCCGTCGAGCTTTTCCTCAACGACTAAGGTACGACCTGCCAGTTCTTTGATTGGTTTGTCATCTGACAGATCACCCACCTGAAGGCGAGAGCCTTCAATGTGCCGCGTCCGCGGGTATTTCAGGATAAACATATCGTCTCACGATGTATCAATTGGTCATATCAAGACGCCCGACCCGTGGGTCAGGTGCTATTGAGGATATGGAACTGCGCTTACATCGGATCGCCGTGGGTACTGAGGGTCAAACGGACTTAGGCGGATACCTGGATCGGTGTCAAAGATCAACCGATGTCTCTCTGGTTTCTGGATTGGCGCGTCACGATTATCTACCCCGGCTGCGGCTGGAGGCCCCCGCCAATGCCGGAACGATTTTTGAGGCGTTCGCTATTTCGGCCTAAATTGTGGCCCTGAACAGGGGAGGACCGCTCCGCTTCTAGGCCCTGTCGAGACTATAGGTTCACATTCAAAAACGTGGGTCAGCTCAACGGCCGCACCTGGGGTGTTCTTGGGAAAAACGTCAGCTAAATCATAGGCTATGTTCCGCTGTGGGTCATATGGGCCGTGGGGCCATGTCTTGTAAGCAGCAATGTAAATTCGATGACGGTAGGGTGCTTTGTCCGGGAAGCGCACGGGTTCCGTGAAGAAGTTTCGCCAAGCTCCAGACACATGATCAGAAAGCCCATCCCCAAATGCCGAATTAGGTTGCGCGCCGTATGATCTGACCCAAATTTGAGCGAGTTGGTAAGATTGACTTGGTGTCATATTCTCAAGGCCAACGTAGCACGATGACCCATCAATCAGTACAAATACGGCCTCGTTTGGTGGCGAGACGACAATTCGCGAACTCTCGCGTCCGTTCCTGAGTTTAACGGGTTGCTGAGAATAGCCGAAGCCAGCTCTACGAAAGTTCATTTCACGGTCGGTCAACGATTTACAGGCTCTGACGGCTTGTTGCGCGACTGCAAAGCTCTTCGGATCAGCAGGGCTTTTGCTGACGAGTGAGTTATCAACAGGGGAGGCGCAGCCGAGAAGGCCAAGCAAGAAGAGCGCCAAGGTTATTCTTGTCAGCAGCATCCTCGGTCTATTTAACAGTTCGCTTTAAGAGAGCGCTCCATAGTTCGAAGCTGTTTTCTAACGCGCCCCTGTTTTGGCAACCGCTCAATTGCTTGCATGTTGTTAGTGCCATTGTACCACGAGTCAAACAGCAGGGACTTAATATCTTGATCAAGGACGGCATCAGCAACGCGATAAGTGCAGAGACAATCGTTTTGGCTTAATCCTCCGCCACGTCCTTCCGATATCATCTTTTGGCAAATTTGACTTGCTGATGGAGCGGCACTTACAAGGCTTGGAGTAACAAATAATAATACAGCAGTATAGATGAATAAAAGGCGTACTATTTGCATGACATCTCCTTGGCAATTAACGCAATTACTGAATTTCATTTCGCTTTACTAT
>JBCBGY010000057.1:0-22631 GCA_038526275.1 Pseudomonadota bacterium
TTCAATTCCAGTGACTTCAAACATGCAAAAGAGCGCGCGAACATGTCGCGCGCTCTGATTGAGAGCCTTAGCGGAAGAGAGACAGGACCGACTGAGGCGCCTGGTTGGCAATCGACAGGGCCTGGATGCCCAGCTGCTGCTGAACCTGAAGTGCCTGCAACTTGGCAGAGGCTTCTTCCATGTCGGCGTCGACCAACGTGCCGATCCCTGTTTTCAGGTTGTCTGACAGATCGGAGATGAAGTCCGACTGCGTCTCGATGCGGCCTTGTACAGAACCGAACGCAGCGGAGGCATCGATCGCCTGTTCGATCAGGCCATCAATCGCGGCCAGAGCACCAGTGGCGCCCGCGTCAGTGGTCACGTCGATGTTCTGAACAGCGCCAAGACCACCCGAAGAGGTGCTGGATCCCGGCGTGCCACCTGTTTGAGCGCGAATACCAATGTTGATTGTGGTGTTCGAGGTCGAGGCAGTACCGTTTGTGATCGTGAACTGGTTCGTGTTGGACCCGGTGCCCTGCGTCACAGTGTAGGCCTGAGAAGAGTCCGTCGCGGCTCCGAAGAAGGCGTTGATCTGGTTGGTCAGATTGCGCGCAACATCTTCGGTACCGTCCGTGGCGGATGCCACATACTGGAACGTCCGCTGACCTTCAGTTGTACCACCGCCAGCGACGTTTACGGTCACATCGTCGAGGATGATTTCGTAGCTGTTGCCTTCGGCCACTTCACCGATTGTCACGGTCATGTTGGCGTTGTTGGCCAGCGTTTCCGTCGGTGAGGTTGGGTCAAATGCAGTGTCATCGTTCGTGGTGTTCGCCGCGGTACCCTGGATCAGAGCACTTGCAGCCGCTGCATCGGCAAGGTCGGTGTTACCGAAAGACTGAGCGTCGACCGGTGTCGTTACCGACAGGTTCTGCCGGTCTACTGTCAGTTGGCGGCTTGTCACGTTCCCGTTTGCATCGCGGTCCAGGGAGGACAGGATGTTCATCGCATCCGTACTGGTTCCGTCGATCAGGTTCAGACCGTTGAACTGGGCAGCCCCGACAACCGAATTGATCTGAGCTTCCAGCGCATCAATGTCAGCCTGGATTGCGTCACGATCGACGTTTTCTTCCTGAGCCGCTACGATCCGGCCTTTCATCTCAGTCAGAAGGTCGGTCACAGTTTCGGACGCGTCACGCGCAACGGCGACGGTCGACTGACCAAGCGACAGGCTTTCAGAGATCGCCTTGAAGCCTTGAACGTCGGATTCCATGACCTTGGAAATCGCCCAGATGGCCGAGTTGTCCTTGGCTGTGGCGACGGCTTTACCGGTCGAGATTTGGCCCTGCACCTCTTGCAGGCTGCCGTTGATGCCGCGCAAGGTTTGCAGCGCGACCATAGAGCTGGTGTTCGTCAAAATGCTGGACATATGTTTGGTCCCTAGAGTTTTGGCGTTTGTTGCCAGGTTTCCCAAGTCGCGTTCGCGACCACTCAGGCAATTCTTGCCGATGTGGGTTCGTTGTTTTGACCCACGCCACCCCCTCATAGAATGCCGACTCAGGATGTCTTTGATCCGCTAACAGGAACCTAATCGCTCATTCTCTAACCATCGGGATTTTATCAAAAGGCGGCGCACCGGGTGGGAGCGCATTTTTCCGGTCTTGATATAGCTTGGAGAAAGGCCGTCCGGGCGGAAGGAATGGATCGTGTCCAAACTGTCATTTTTACTGAGATTTCCGCGTGATCTAACCGGTGTCGTCCTGCCGGAACCGGTCATGATCAACAGGTTGTTGCCCCATGGAATTCGGCGGTCGGAACCGCCTCAAATCGATTCATTTTTAGTGGGATTGGCCGAATAGTCTGGAACCAATTGCGTTCGCGCGGCAGCGCTTGCTTTACAAATTGCCGAATCGTTCATGCCCATTTCGGCGAAGATGTCCCGGCGAAAGGCACAGCCCAAACTTCGCAATATAGCGAACTGAATGGGGGACAGTCGGTAGAGCTTTCGAAACATCCGTAGAGCGCCGCTCGGTTTTCCGTGCAAGGCGCGCTCGATTGTTTGCATCTGTCGCAGTCGCGTTTTGGAAAGAGTGATGTAAATTGACTCGCCCGCTGTCCGGCGGCGCCACTTCGTTTGCCAGTGATCAAAGCTTACCGCATCGAAATGGCCAAGATGCAAACTTTGAAAAGTAGGGCCAAGATCTGATGCCCAACTTCCGATTTTCTGCCCCTTGCGAAGGGCGTTGTGGCAGGTAAGCGCGTCTACCTGAGTGCCCTTCCGGATAAAGATCTTTCCTTGAACATGCCCGATAATGCCCTGCGGAGAAAACAAGCCGTGATGTAACGGATAGATCACCCGCCGCAGTTTGCTCAGATGGCTGGGCAGCGCGGTGCGGAACCCGGTGCTGGTAAACGCATCTTCGTTTGAATCGGACGGGCACCAGACAGCTTCAGCCGTGGGCAGGCGCAGCACTTCCACATCGTCTGGTACTGCGGAGAGCAAGTTCCGCATGGGCTGGTCTGCAAAAACAAACTCATCCGCGTCGACATGCAGCATCCAGTCGGTTTCTATCGCCCGAAAGGCGTTAAGGGCGATGTGCCATTGCCGCTTTTCAACTGATCCCGGACGGGCCACACCGAACTGGCGCCAAAGGTTTTCATCGCACGGATGTATCCGCACTTTTTCTGACGCGAGGTGGGCGACTGGGGTCGGATCACCATCGAAAAAGATCTCAATGCGGGATGCGCCCAGCTTCAAGTAATACTCGATAAACCGCGCAGCGACGCTGCGCGTTTCCCGCATCATTGAGACAACCGTAAATTCCGACCCAGTCATACCCTTCCCTCTGCACGTCACCTACCGCATACGCGCCCACTCTCAAACTTATTCGCAGAAGAATTAGTTTTTTTGGTGGTCAATCGCGATACGCTGCTGAAGCGCGCCGTCCGGATCGAAGATGAGGATTTCATCGCCTTCCGTGACCACCGCATACCAACTGGCCCCGCGGGTGAAAGCAGTGGCCGTGGTGCCGTCCGGCAAGATGATCTCGTCCGGTAAGGTCAGGCTTTGCGGTGCAGGAAAGCGAGTGATAAATAACCAGACCAAGGTGATCATTCCCAGGAGCATTGTCGCTGCCAGGGCCGTCACCAGGACCTTGAGAAAGCGCAGTGTGCCAGAGGTTGGGCCCTGTTCTGGAGTATCTGCCATGTCGTCCGCCTCCCGCATCGTCACAGTCCGGATCGGGTCTGCGCCACCTGCGCGGCTTGATAAGGCGCTTGCCCGGGATGTGCCAGAGGAGGCGGCCCTGAGCCGGTCGCGTTTGGCAAGGCTGATCGCGGAGGGCCATGTGCGGCTGGGGGATCGGCTGCTGATCGATGGAAAGGCCCGCGTGGCGGAAGGGGACGTGATCGAAATTCTCGTTCCGGAAGCGGTGGAGGTCGACACGATGCCAGAACCGATGGACTTGCAGATCGTGTACGAAGATGACGACCTGTTGGTCGTTGATAAACCGGCAGGGCTGGTCGTCCATCCAGCGCCGGGCGCGCCATCCGGGACACTGGTAAACGGGCTTTTGCACCATTTCGGTGGGGCGCTTAGTGGGGTAGGCGGCGAGAAACGGCCAGGGATCGTCCACCGGATCGACAAGGATACAAGCGGGCTTCTGGTGGTGGCCAAGTCAGATGCGGCGCATCACGGTCTGGCTGACCAGTTTGCCGCACACACGGTCGAGCGGTCCTACAAAGCGGTTGCTTATGGCGCGCCCGATCCTGCCGACCCGCGACTTCGTGGCTTGCGCGGCGTGGGATGGGAACAGAGCCAAACCTTAAAGATCACGACGGAATTGGCCCGCCACAAAACGGACCGGCAACGCCAGGCGGTCGTCTGGTCCGGTGGGCGGCATGCGGTGACACGGGTGCGGGTGGAAACAGGATTTGGGGTGCCGCCGGTGATTTCTTTGGTGACCTGCCGATTGGAAACGGGGCGGACTCACCAGATCCGGGTACATATGGCCTATGCGGGGCACGGCCTGATCGGAGATCCGGTATATGGCAGCCGTCGCAAGCTGTCGACGAAGGCACTGCCGGCGGCGACGATTGAACGGATTTCAGCCTTTCCACGTCAGGCCCTGCATGCGGCCACATTGGGATTTGAGCATCCGATCAGCCGGAAGAGCATGGTGTTTCAATCGGCATTGCCGCCCGACATGCAGTCATTGTTGGCCCAACTGGACGCATGATCTTGTTTACCTCTTTCGTGGTTCGCCTGGTCCATTAAGTCTTTCTTCACAGTTTTCGCCCCATGTTGCCCGCCAGAAGAAAAGTTACGCGCCGTAACTTGAACTGCGCGGTTCAGTTACATAGCTAATGGTTAACAGAACGAATTGGAGGAAGCCCTTGAGCAATTATTCGACGCTTCCGGCCCCAAGCCCAGAGGGCGGCTTGGCACGGTACATGCAGCAAATTCGGCAATTTCCGATGCTGGAGCCGGAAGAGGAATACATGTTGGCGAAAGCTTGGGTGGAACGCGGGGACACCGAGTCCGCCCATAAGATGGTGACCAGCCATTTGCGGTTGGCCGCAAAGATCGCCATGGGATATCGCGGCTATGGCCTGCCACAAGCGGAAGTGATTTCAGAAGCAAATGTGGGCCTGATGCAGGCCGTCAAGCGGTTTGACCCGGAAAAAGGCTTCCGCCTGGCGACGTATGCCATGTGGTGGATCCGCGCCTCGATCCAGGAATATATCCTGCGGTCGTGGAGCTTGGTGAAACTTGGAACGACCAGTGCCCAAAAGAAGCTGTTCTTCAACCTGCGGAAGGCCAAAAGCCGGATTGGTGCGTTGGAAGACGGTGATTTGCGCCCGGAACATGTTCAAAAGATCGCCCATGATCTGAACGTGACCGAGGATGAGGTCATCTCGATGAACCGTCGGCTGTCTGGCGGGGATGCATCGCTTAATGCGACGGTCGGCTCGGACGGCGATACCGCGACGCAGTGGCAGGACTGGCTGGAAGACGAAGATGCCGACCAGGCCGTGGCCTATGAGGAAGCGGATGAATTGTCAGTGCGCCGCGAACTCCTGGCGACAGCGATGGATGTTCTGAACGAGCGCGAGCGTGATATCCTCGAACAGCGGCGGCTGCGCGATAACCCGGTGACGCTAGAAGAACTCAGCGGTCAGTACGATGTCAGCCGTGAACGGATCCGCCAGATCGAGGTCCGGGCCTTCGAAAAGTTGCAAAAGCGTATGCGCGACTTGGCCTCCGAAAAGGGTATGGCCACAGTCTAAGGTCCCGAACATTGGTGCCCGTCAAACGATGGGCACCAAACGAGCCTGAAGCCACAAGATGGATGGATAAGCAGCGATCCAGGCCCACACAAAGCGGTTGAGACCGAAAAGGCAACCGTTGGCCAGATGAAAGACCGCTGCAATTACCAGGGCCAACATCAACGCCCTTTCGTTGATCATGGCCAATGGAAACAGCATCTCAAACATCATGACGGCCCAAGACGCCCCCCATAACAGGCTGGGGCGGTTTGCCAGATTTCGCAGATTTTCACTGACCGGATAGGCCGAAAACTGAAAGACATCTCGCAGCGCTCGGCCACTGCGCCAATCCGGATTGGTGATCTTTACCTTGCCAGAGATAAAGTAGGACAGGATCACCTGTACGGCCAAATATCCAAATGCAGCCTCTCGAGCAGTGCCTTCAGGCAACCAATGGGCCAGGCTGAGACAGAAGAGGATGAGCAGGCCCATCCGATCGCTCCCACCGTTATACGGCCCCTGATAGCGGTGAAGCAGCGCGACGGCGTGGAGGCAGAGTGCCAGCAAAATCCACGGACTGGCCAAACCAAGCAGAAGGGCAACTGACAGAACAGCACGGCCCCAGAACAATCCGCGGGCCTCGCCCGTTCCAAAGATGTGTTCAGCACTTTGCTGCAGAAACGCAAAAGCCAGCAGGATCTCCGTCGCCCGAAATGCGGCATCAAGCGTCACTGTGGGGCGGGAACCGGAAAGGGATCAGAGTGAAACAGGACTTCCTCCACCAGATCTGATCCGTCGCGACGCACAAAGACCAAACGGAACAGGGCCTGCCGCGACGAACTGAGCTGGCCGGATTGCGCGATTTGGGCCAGGACACGGCGGCGAATTTCGCGAATGCTATGGTCGGTCGGGGCGTTCTGGATACGCTCGGCACAACTGACGACGAACAGGCTGTCATTCCAGTGCGGGTTCCAGATCAGGCGCAGGACCATATCCAGTGCGGCAACGGTCGTCGGTCGCGAGGCGTAGGGCTGCCAGTCAGGCGGATTGTGATTTTCCGGAACGAATGCCCAGTCCACCCGGGGGGACGGTTCAATCGTTCGAAAGAAACGCCAGGACGGGATAAGGGCGGGCAGGATCAGGGACAGTGTGTTCACCTGGCCCTGCTACCCTGGCCCGCGTTAAGACCAGGTGAAGTTCCCGACAGGCAACACTAGCCCAAGGCGTTTCGAGCCTCTTCCTCTAGCTGCTTCATGGCCAATCGGAATGGCCCGGGTCCAAAGCTGACACGGCCAACACCGAGGCTAGCGAGCGTCGATATTTCTGGCGTACTTGGCCCTTTCATGACGTTAACGGGCAGGTCGATCTGGGCGCACAGTGCGGCGATCAGATCCGGGTCGTTCAGGCCAGGGGCAAAGAAGCTCGTGGCCCCGGCCTCGCGATAGGCTGCGGCACGCTCCATGGTTTCATCCATCAAGGCGGTATGTTTGGCGGGGTCCTGTTCCTTCAAAAACAGGTCTGTCCGGGCGTTTATGACAAGCGGAACACCAAACCTGTCGCCAGCCTGCCGAACGGCCGTGATCCGCGCGACCTGTTCGGTCACGGAATGCAGCCCCTCTCCACCGACAACCTGATCTTCGAAATTCAAACCAATGGCGCCGGTATCCATCAGCTTGGTGACGTTTTCCGCGCAGGCATCTGGCTCTGTCCCGTAGGCACCTTCAAAATCGACCGACACAGGAACGGAACTGACGCGCGTGATCTGCCGAACTACGGTCAGCAACAAATCAAGCGGCAACTTCTGTCCATCGCCGTATCCCTGTGCGGCGGCCACAGACCAACTCCCCGTTGCCACGGCTTTGGCGCCTGCCGCGATCACGGCGTTGGCGCTTCCGGCGTCCCAAATGTTATACAGGATCAGGGGGTCGCCTTTAACATGCAGATCCGCAAATTGCTGGGCTATCTCGGCTTGGGTCATGGGGCAGGGGCCTTTCTTGCGGCGCGTCTTTGTTCGTGATCGTTCAGCCAGCGTTTTCGCCAGAGGCCACCGCCATAGCCTGTAAGCGAGCCGTCGCTGCCGATGACGCGATGACAGGGAATGACGATCGCGATCTGGTTGGCGCCATTCGCCCGGGCGACGGCTCGTGTGGCGGTCGGCTGTCCCATCGCTTTGGCGAGGTCTCCATAGCTGCGGGTTTCGCCGGGGGGGATCTTGCGCAATTCGGCCCACACTTCTCGCGAAAAGGGCGTGCCGCCCAAGGCGAGTGGGGTTTCAAACCGAGAAGACGACCCTGCGAAGTAGGCTGCCAGCTCTTCCGCAATCCGATCTGTGGGCTCCAGTCGGCCAATCCCAATGGCGGTTTTGTTCTGGCGTTGCAGCGTCTGCAGTTCGGCGGCGAGCGCCTTGCGCCCTTGGAATTCCAGCAAGTGCAACGCGTGCTTGTCGCTGACGGCAATCATGGCTCCGAGCGGCGTGTCGATCCAGTCTGCCTTCAATCGGGTGTTGTCCGAAAGGTTCCCAGGAGCAATACCCAAAAGGCGAGCAAAGGCTGCCCGAAATCCGCTCGCAGACTCAAATCCCGCCTCAAACTGGGCATCGATGACTCTGGCGCCATCGGTTAGTGCTTCGGCGCCAAGCCGCAAACGCGTCAGGCGTGCCATGTCCAAAAAGGTCATACCGAATTGTCGTTTGAATACCCGCCGCACCGTCGAGGGATCGTGCCCACGGGCGATCAGATCGCCTTCGCTCCAGCGATGCGTCGGGTCTGCCATCAACGCGTTGATCAAGTCTTGGGCCAGGGGCTGATCGGTGATCGCCAGAGGTTGGCATCTTTTGCAGGGCCGAAACCCTGCATCCAGACAGTCGGCCACGGTTTCCATGAAAACACTGTTTTCGCGCTTGGGCTTTCGGGCAGGGCAGGTCAGCCGACAGAACACACCGGTTGTGGTCACGCCCACATAAGCGCGGCCCTCATACATTGGGTCGCGGTTCAGGAGCGCTGTATAGAGCGTTTCGTCATCAGGCAGTTCAAACAACATGGGCGCAACCTAACAAGCCGCCGCCCTGCCGTCCGCCAAAAATCGGGCACCTATTTCAACATCCGTGGGCCGGCGTCTCTTGGCAAACGGTGTTAGTGGCAGGCCAACGTGATCCTGTCCGCGAATTTTTCGCCGACATTTGCGATTTGCGGCGTTTCTTCCCGTCCAAGTTTGGCAAGAACGTTTTGCAAGGCAGAGCTATCAGCCGTTTGTTCCAAAGGGATCACCTTGGCCTCACAAGTCCCCACATCTCCCAGTAATTTCGGTGTCTGTGTAATGGAGAAGGCGAAAAAGTAGGTGGCCTCGTAAAAGGCAACGCTTGCTTCTTGCTCGCGTAGGTCAATCGGCACCGAAAGACGGCGCGTGAATGTGAGTGCAAGCCGTCCATCCACCATATGGGCATTAAGATTTTCAGGCCACTCCAGAGCGAGGTTCTTTTTGGCCTGGCTCAGGTGCGCGGACCCGTCGAAATCTTCGGGCCAATTGCTTTTCTGTTCGACCAACTGCCGTCGGTCCCGCTCGTCAAGTTCACCTTCAGCGTTCAAACTCAATCCGAGCGAAGAAAGGATGTAGAGCGTTTCGAACTCGTCATGGATCCATGTGACATTCAGCGCATCAAGTACCGCTCCATCCCGGATCACAAAGTCTACGCCGCCGCCGACAAAGACATGCGGGTGGGCCAAGGCGGGGCTGGCAAGCAGGGCAAAGGACATAGCAGTCCAGGAACACAGGCCTTTCAGATTAAGCATCTGTGCCAAGAACTTCTGAAATCGAGATCGTTCGGAGTTTCTGGACCAAGCTGCTTTCGGCCTCTTCCAACACGACGGATATGCGGGACAACAGGTTGTGCTCGACAGTGCAGGCTGGTGTTTCGGTCGGAGCGCCAGTTGCGACAAGCCGTTCGTCAAGGGCCAGGTAGACATCCGCCAACGTAATGTCTTCTGGCGTTCGGGCCAAACGCCAGCCGCCCGCATGCCCGCGCTCGGACGTCAGCAAACCAGCTTCCCGCAGTTTTCCCAAGACACGTCTAACGACAACAGGGTTGGTGCCGGCATGTTCTGCCATGTCAGCCGACGTGCGCACGCGATCCGGTTCGCTCGCCATGTGACTGAGCGAATGCAATGCGAGAGAGAGGCGGCTATTGCGCTTCATGCAGGCGATTTCTCCATCCGGGACGCAGACGTAACAATTGATGTTGCAATCGTCTAGTAACAGCGTAAGTTACGTGACCGTCATGACGTGGTACGAAGTTCCCAAATGTTGTTTTTTTGGTTTCCCGCAAGGGTTGATCCGTGCGGGTTTGGTGGCATTCCAATGCCCGTAACCAATTCATGAACCGCAATCTGGGGCAATGCAGCCTGCGCCGGAAACGGCGGTCGGGCGGTTCCATGGCCGCATTTGACGGTTTGCCGCCGCCATTGCGGCAGTGGCTTTCTGAAGCTGCCCTGCCTTGGTCTCCTAACTCGGCACGACGAATCTGGTCAAAGTCTTTGGCCAAGGGGCTTTCCCTGGAAGAAACTCTTTCGGCGCTCAGCCAAGCCGAGGCCCGAACCCTCGCACGCGACCGCCTGTCCACCGAATTCAAAACCAACACTCAAACCTGAAGGAACAAACATGTCCCGACTGTCACGGTTTGCCTTTGCCGCCCTATTGGCACTTGGCTCCGCGCTTCCGGTCTCGGCTCAAGAGGGTAGCCTGACCATTTCTGTGGGCTTCGGTCCAACGGCGGAAGTGCCGGACCCGAGGGCGGGCTATAACGGTTGGATGTCGAACCAGACCGGTGTGACGGAAACCCTGATGGGCATCGACTATGACCTGAACCTCTATCCCCGCTTGGCCGAAAGCATCGAACAATCCGCGCCGACAACATGGCGCGTGACGTTGCAGGATGGTGTTCAGTTTCACGACGGAACGCCCCTGACGGCGGCGGCGGTGGTCGAAGCCGTTTCGGCAATCTCTGATGCTGACCACGCTGGATATAACGAAAGGATCGCAGCCCTGCTCGATCTGGCAGGCATGTCAACCGATGGCGAAAAGGTCGTTGTCTTTGAAACCAACAGCCCGAACGCGGCCTTTCCATGGACTCTGTCAGAGCCTGGTATTGCGATCCTTGGCCCAGAGTCGGAAGAATTTCCCATCAACGCCACCGGCCCCTATGTGTTCCGGGAAGCGGTCCCAGAACAGTTGTACCGTGCCGAAGCCAACCCGGCCTATCGCCTGGGCGCTCCTGGGCTGGAAGAGGTCCGTGTGGTCGTTTCAGGCGACCCGGCAACGGCGGCACTCGCCTTTGAGGCCGGAGAAGTTGACATGGTCATCAACTACCCGGAGGCGGACTTTGAGCGGATCAAAAGCACTGGCGCACTGGGCTTCTCGGCTCCGACCGCGCGGCTTTACTTCTATACGGTCAACGCCCATAGCGGACCCTTGGCCAACCCGTTGATCCGGCAGGCGGTTTCCATGGCCATTGACCGACAGGGCATTGTCGATGCGGCGCTTTCAGGCGTGGGCGGCGAACCTGCAGGCACTGTCTTTCCCGACGGCAAGGGATGGGCGGCCGATATCCCGGTGACCTTCGATCCTGCCAAGGCGGAAGAGCTTTTGGCCGAAGCCGGAGCCGTGAAAGAGGGGGGGCGCTGGATGCTTGATGGCGCGCCGCTGGAGATTGACATCGTCACCTATTCATCGCGTGCGGCTCTGCCGCCGACGGCGGAGCTCACACAGGCCTTCCTGCAAGCCATCGGCGTGACGGCCACTGTCAGCATTGGCGAATATGGCGCCAGCAGCGATGCGATCGCCGCTGGTTCGGCAGACTTGTTCCTGCAGGCCTGGGTTACAACTCCGCAGGGGGACCCGGGGGCGGTTCTCGAAACATTGCTCAAATCAGACGGTGGATCGAATGTCGGTCTATACGCGAACCCGGAAATGGATGCGCTGTTGGACAAAGGACGATCCACATTTGACCAGGCGGAGCGGAAAGTGATCTATGACGAAGTGCAAGCGATCATTGCTGCCGACGGCGCCATGATTCCCGTGTTCCATGTGAGCCAAGTCAATGTCGCCAAACCTGGCCTAACTGGCTATGCAGTACATCCGACGGAGACCTATTGGATCACCCACGAGACAAAATTGACGGAATGACACTGACCGTGTCCGGCCTGACCGTGCAGCGCGCGGGCCGGACCCTTCTGCATCCGACATCGCTCATCATCGCGCCTGGCGACCGGATCGGGCTTGTGGGGGCTTCGGGCTCGGGCAAGTCAACGCTTGGCCACGCGCTGGTCGATCAACTGCGCGCCGAGGGCCATAACGTAGCCCATGTGCCGCAAAGCCCGGATGAGGCACTGGATCCGTTGCGCAGCATGGCCTTTCACTGGGCCGAAGCGGAACGGGCCCTGGGCTTGTCGCCCGACGAGGCGCGCCGCAATTCCGTTTTCTCAGCCCTTCGGATCGACGGCGGTGATCTCAAAAGCCGTCCATTTGGATGGAGCCGCGGGATGCGGCAGCGTTTCGTGATTGCCATGGCGCTGATCGGTAGACCGGATTTGATTGTATTGGATGAACCGACGTCGGCGCTGGATCCCGTTGTTGCGGCGCGAAGCATGGACTTGCTTGACCGGCATCTGGCCATGGGCGAGACAGCCATGCTGCTGATCACCCACGATCTGGGTCTGGCGGCGGCGCGGGTATCGCAATTGATGGTTATGGATGCTGGCAGAATCGTGGAGCGCGCAGAGACAAACGCTTTGCTCAGGGGCTGCACCACAGAGGCCGCGAGAGCTTTGACCGCCCATCGGAACTGGCTCGATCTGCCGTGCTGAAGGTCGATTGCGTTTCGGTCCGGCGCAGTTCAATGACGACGCTTTCGGAGATCTCGTTCGAACTGGACGCCCAAAAAACATTGGCGGTCGTAGGGGAAAGCGGGGCGGGCAAATCCACCCTGATTGCAGCCATCCTCGACTTGGTCACGCCGTTTCAGGGACAGATTACCTGGGCCGATGCGCCAGTGCGCGATTGCCGCCCTGCACTGGTCATGCAAGAGCCTCGCGCCGCCTTCAATCCGGTGCTTTCGCTTCGACAGTCCGTGTTGGAGCCGATCGTCGCCCGGAAAAGCGCAATTCCGGAAGAACGTCTTGCTCGGCTGTGTGATGGCCTTGAATTGCCTTTGGATATACTCGCGCGACGGCCCGGCGAAGTTTCTATCGGGCAAGCGCAACGGGTTGGAATCTTGCGCGCCCTTATCTCGAAACCGCCCCTTGTGCTGTTCGACGAACCTCTGTCGGCGCTAGATGCGGTCACGCAAAAGCATACTGCCCGACTGATCGCCGAACTGCAGGTCGAAGAAGGGTTCGCGGCCCTGATCGTTACACACGACCTTGGCTATGCCGCTGCATTTGCAGACAACATCATCGTCCTGCGACAGGGCCGGATCGAGGAAAGGGCATCTGCAGCAGGTTTCATCACTGCCCCCACGACGCCTTATGGCCACACCCTGCGGGATGCCGCCATCGCCCTGGGCGCGCTGGGAACGGCCCCATGACCAAAGGTATCTTGGGCCTGCTCCTGCGGGCCACTGTGGTTCTCACTGGCACTGCCTTGGCAACGTTTGCACTTCTCTGGTTTGCGCCCGGTGATCCGGCTCTGGCGATTGCGCTGGCCCGACATAATGCGGTGGTGCCAACAGAAGTGATAGACGCAGTTCGCGAAGAGGCGGGCTTGAATTCCGGCTTTTGGCCGGCCTTTGCGGCCTGGCTTGGCCCACTATTGACCGGCGATTTCGGCCTGTCTTCGGTCACAGGTCGCCCTGTTTGGCCCGATCTTGCGACGGCCATCACGTACACCGTGCCGCTCGCACTGGCCGGTCTTGCCGTTGGTCTTTCCCTGTCCTTGCCCCTCGCAATCGTGGCGACGAAGCGCCCGGGCGGCTGGCTCGACCGCTTGGCCGTGGCGCTGGCCTCGCTCGGGGCCGCAATCCCGGCCTATTGGCTTGGGCTCTTGCTGATCCTTCTCTTCGCTGTCCATCTGGCTTGGTTGCCGGCTATGGGCGCCCGCACGCCGGCCCACGCTGTGTTGCCCGCCCTGACCCTTGGGCTTGGTGTTGCGGCCTCTTTGACCCGCATTATCCGTTCAGGCATCCTGGAGGCACGGGGCCAGCCGTTCTTACCTGCCTTCCAGCGCCGCGGCGTCACCGAAAGAGCGATCAGTCGCGATCATGTGGCCCCCCATGCGGCAATCCCGGTCGTCACCGTTTTTGGTCTGGAACTGGCTTTTCTGCTGGAAGGTGCGGTGATGGTCGAAGTGATCTTCGGTCGCCCTGGCCTGGGCACCTTTCTGGTGAACGCTATCGAAGCGCGAGACTTTCCCAAAGTGCAGGCTGTCGTAATTCTGGCCGCTTTGCTGTTTGTCCTGGTCAATCTGGCAATTGATGTCATCTATCGCCTGATTGACCCGCGTATCGGGGACCGCAATGCGTAGTGTGGCTGTCTTGGCGTGCCTTTTCGTCGTAATCGCCGTTTTGGGGCCGATGCTGGCCCCGCATGACCCAACCACCATCAACATACCAAACCGATTGAGCCCGCCGGGCGGAGACTGGCTGTTGGGCACGGATGCCTTGGGCCGCGATATTCTGTCCCGCCTTCTCCATGGCGCGCGATGGTCCCTGGGTCTGGCTTTTCTGATCTCAATTATAGGGCTTTTCATCGGGAGTATGATTGGGCTGGCCGCCGCGATGGGGGGCAAGAGTGCCGACTGGATCGTGATGCGCACGACCGACACCTTTCTGGCCTTTCCTGACCTGGTCGCAGCTGTCGTGATCGCCGGAATCATGGGCGCTGGCGTCGGCAGTCTGATTTTTGCGCTCAGCGTGACGGGTTGGATGCGCTATGCCCGCGTCGCGCGCGGTATCGGGCTGTCCTTGGGAAGCCGTGGATATGTGGTTCAGGCCAAGCTGGCCGGGCTCAGCCCGTTTGCCATGGCGCGTTGGCACTATCTGCCATCACTTTTGCCGTCGCTGACCGTCGTCTGGACCGGAATGTTTGCACGCGCGATCCTTGGCATCTCTGCCCTGGGATTTCTGGGTTTTGGCGTCCAGCCGCCGATGCCCGAATGGGGGACCATGCTGCTGGATGCCCGCATCCACATGCGCTCGACACCTTTGCAAATGATTTGGCCGGGGCTTGCCGTGGTTCTGAGCGTCTTGGCCATCAACCTTGCCGGAGACGCCTTGCGCGACGCATTGGCCCGCGAAAGTAACCCCGAATGAACAATTTGGATCGCCCGGCTCTTGGTATCGCCCTTCGTCTGCTTTCAGGCGTCTTGCTGGCCGGGATGTTTGTCTGCATGAAAGCGGTGAGCAACAGTGTCCCGTTGGGTGAGATCGTCTTCTTTCGGTCCTTCTTCGCGCTCATCCCATTGGTCATTTTTCTGTGGATGCGCCGTGAGTTTCCCCATGGTCTTGCCACAAAGCGCCCGGCTGCTCATCTGCTGAGATCTGGGTTCGGCGCGCTCGCGCTTTTTGCCTCTGTTGCTGCGGTAACCCGGCTCAACTTGGCCGAGGCGATCCTGGTCGCACAACTCTGCCCGGTTCTGATGGCAATTGCGGCTGTCGTTCTATTGTCAGAGCGGCTAACGATCTGGCGGATCGGCGGACTTGCCCTTGGATTTGCCGGAGTCGTTATGCTCGTCTGGCCCGAACTCAGCGGTCAGACAGATCGGACACGTCTATTTGGATTTGCGATCGGCATCGTTGCAGCCCTGTTGGCCGCACTGGCGCTCATCATGGTGCGAAGCCTCAACAAGACGGAAAGCCCGGGCGCCATCGCGCTTTACTTCGTCTTGGCATCAATGGCGGGCGCCCTGTTGACCTTGCCCTGGGGCTGGGTTCGGCCAGAAGGCGGGACGTTGGCCCTGCTGATCGGCGCAGGACTTTTGGGTGGCTTTGGTCATATCGCGATGACCCTGGCCTTTCGATATGCCGAAGCCTCGCGACTGGCGGCATTTGAGTATGTCGCGCTGTTATGGCCGGTCCTGGCGGATCTGGTTATCTTCAGGCAGCCGCTTTCGGCGGCGTTTCTCCTGGCAATGCCATTCATCCTGGGTGGCGCATTGGTTGCGTCGATGGAGCGGAATAGCATGCAAGGCCATCGCGCGCCGGCCCCTGCCAAGTGATCAAGGATGGCGAGGTCCGGCCCTCGCCATCCCGGTTTTTCCCTATCAGGTCTCCATCGCCTCAAGCTGGTCAATAAACCCGGAGATCATGCTCAGGCCCTTGTCCCAGAACTTGGGATCACTCGCATCCAGGCCGAAGGGTGCGAGCAGTTCCTTGTGATGTTTGGAACCGCCAGCCTTCAGCATCGCGAAATACTTCTCTTGGAACCCCGGATCGCCTTCTTCGTAGACCGCATAGAGCGCGTTCACCAGTCCGTCGCCGAATGCATAGGCATAGACATAAAAGGGCGAGTGAACAAAGTGAGGGATGTAGCTCCAGAAGGTTTCGTACCCGTCCATGAAGTTGAAGGCAGGGCCGAGGCTTTCGCCTTGGACGCTCATCCAAAGTTCGTTGATCTGATCGACGGTCAGTTCGGATCCCGCGCGCGCGGCGTGCAGCTTGCATTCAAAGTCGTAGAAGGCGATCTGCCGGACGACCGTGTTGATCATATCTTCGACCTTGCCCGCGAGCAGTATTTTTCGCTCGGCATCGTCTTTGGCAGCGTCCAGCAACTTGCGGAAAGTCAGCATCTCGCCAAAAACGCTGGCCGTTTCCGCGAGCGTCAGTGGGGTGGAACTGAGAAGCTCGCCCTGTTCTGCGGCCAGAACCTGGTGCACGCCGTGGCCCAACTCATGCGCAAGCGTCATCACATCGCGGGGTTTGCCCAGATAATTGAGCATGACGTAAGGGTGAACGTCCGAAACCGTCGGGTGCGCAAAAGCGCCGGGCGCCTTTCCAGGTTTGACGGCCGCGTCGATCCATCCTTTGGTGAAGAACGGTTTGGCAATTTCGGCCATCTGCGGATCAAAGGCGCCATAGGCTTCCATCACTGTGGACTCGGCCTCCGCCCATCCGACCTGGGTATCGTCGTCCATCGGCAAGGGCGCGTTCCTGTCCCAAACCTCCAGCTTCTCCAACCCCAACCACTTGGCCTTCAGGGCATAATAGCGGTGCGAAAGCTTGGGATAGGCGGCCACAACCGCGTCGCGCAGGGCTTCCACGACTTCAGGTTCGACCTGGTTGGACAAATGGCGCCCGGTCTGCGGCGTTGGCATGCCGCGCCAGCGATCCTCAATCTCTTTTTCCTTGGCCAGCGTGTTATGGACCCGCGCGAACAGGCGGGTGTTTTCGCCAAAGACCCGGGCCAGTTCATGGGCCGCCGCTTCCCGCACCGACCGGTCTTTCTCGGTCAGCAGTGTTGTCGTGGCCTCCAGGTTCAGTTCGTTGCCATCCACCGTGAAGGTCAGGGCCGCAACCGTTTCGTCAAACAGACGGTTCCACGCCGCCGAACCAACGGTGCTCTGATCATGCAGAAACTTTTCCAACTCGTCCGAGAGCTGATACGGTTTCAGGGCGCGAAGCCTGTCAAAGATTGGCTTGTAGCGGGCCAGATCATCGTTGGCCGCGAAGAGCCCGTCCAAATGGTCGTCTTCCAGCCTGTTGATCTCTAGCGTGAAGAAAACCAGCGATGTCGTGTAGACAGTGATCTGTTCCTGGCAGTTCCCCATGAACTGCGCCCGGTCACCGTCAGATGTGTTCTGGTAATAGCGCAATCCGGCGAAAGACATGATACGGCCTGCGATCATGTCGATCTTTTCATAGCGCAGGACGCAATCGAGCATCCCCTGGGCGTCCAGACCAGCCAGCTTGCCCTCATAGTCCGATGCGAAGTCCTTGCAGGCCTGTTCCAGCCAGTCGAGATCCCGCTTCAATTCCGGCGCATCCGGCGCGGGATAAAGATCTGTCAGGTCCCATTCCGGCAGATTCCCCAGCTCGTCTGACCCTCCGGCGAGATTGGCGTCAAATGTGCGGGTGTTGGCGGATGGGATCATGGCGGGTTCCTTTGTCGGATCAGGTGCCCGTATCACTTAAGGTGCGACGGGTGTGGGGTTCAAGCGCTGCTTGGATTATCTCGGCCTGCAGATTATGGCGGGGCGAACATTTTTGCGGAGATCGACACATGGCTGATGACGTTCTGGCACGGGTATCTCCGGCACCTGCTCGGCGGTGGTTTGCTTTGGTGGTGCTTGCGACGCTTGGCGGACTTCTGACCTGGCTGGGTCTGACCTTAACCGGCGGATCGGCGATCGGGCGCAGCATCCTTGTCTTGGCAGGATTGATGAGCTTGGCCCTGACCTACCGGCTCTGGTCTGCCACAACGGTGGGGCTTGTTCTGACAAGCGCTGCGTTGACCGATACGGTTGGTACGGTTCTGATCACGTTGGACCAGGTGAAAAAGGTGGAACGCAGTGCTTTTTCGTTCAAACCCTCGAACGGGTTTTTGATCATCGCCAAAAGCAAAGGCGCGTCGGCTGTGTGGGCGCCTGGCCTTTGGTGGCGGTTTGGTCGCTACATTGGTGTTGGGGGCGTTTGTGGAGCCGGCCAGACCAAAGCCATGGCCGACATCCTCGCTGCCGAAATCAACGATGCCGATTGACCGTTTAGGTCGCAGGTTCGTCTTCGCCGAAGGGGCAAATGTAACTATCGTCGTTCCGCTGCCAGCAGATATAGGGCGGAATGTAGCGGGCACGGATCACAGCCATTTGTTCCATGCTGATCACGCCGATGCCAACGCGGAAGATCGGCTCGTAGGCCATGCCCGTATCAACGATCAGAAGCGTATCGCCCTTGGGAAAGACGGGAAGACGGTCTCTCAGTTCGTTGATGTTGGCATCGGTAAGCCGGTCGATGTTGCCGCGGACCCGAGACCACACAACATCATAGACCATGGTGGTGGAATCTGCATCCAGACATTCGGCAGTTTCGGCGCACTGAACCAAAGTCACACGCAACCGGGTTGGATGGTTGGAATGCGTCAAGAAGTTCAGCAGGTCGTACATCGTGTCGAGATAGCTGGGGTTTATCGACGATTCCCGCGAGATGGCATCCGCCACCGTATAGACCGCCTTCAGGTTGGTGTTCTGGGCGCGGTAAGCATCGAAATAGATGTATGTCGACATCATCGCCAATGCCAGCATGGGGAACATCAAAATGGCTTCGACGGAGACCGACGCCCGAGTGCTGCGCGTAAAGAAGCGAACATGACGCAATAATTGTCTCATAGCGGCTCACTCACGTAGGCAGACATGGACACCAGCGCATATTCACCATCTGCGTCACCATCGGCGAGTCGGTATCCCAACCCGGTGGTCGGTGCGAGCGGACGGAAGAGAACGCAAACCCGAAGTAGCATCAAATCGTTCTCATCGCCCACATCGTCGAATTCCACAGGCTCAACCGGTTCTTGGCGATCAACGCACTGTGCCTGGACAGGGACATTCATCGAACCGGTATGCGGAGAGATCCGCCGCATTTCCAATCTGATGCTGTCGAGGCAGTTGGGTATCAGACCAGCTCCGTCGCAAACCATCCGCTTCACATCGTCATAGGTTGGCGGAGTGCTTGTGCTCAGGCGGATTTCCCGTACCGCCATATCCACTCCGCGTTCCAGCATCGTGGCCCGTATCTGCATCAGACCTGCTTCGAAGGATGATACAAACAAGACCATGAATGCCGGGAACACGATCACGAATTCAACGGTCGGTGATCCTTCGGTGTTGCGCCAAAATCGGCGCAGGGCACGTGACACGGTTCTAAGCATTGTACTACTGCGTCAGCTTCAACTGGTTGATGTTGCGGGCGATCGCCTCGAACGCAACGACCACTTCGGTGCCTGTAACGTTGAAGTAGTTTTCAGCGGGGTTGGCACAGTGCTGCATCAATTCTTCGCCCGCGTCCGGGGCTTCAAATGCCACAGCGTAAATCACGATGCCTTTAGCCTTTGCCGCGTCGCACAGAGCTTCGGTTTGATCGTCCAGATCATCGTACGAATTGTAGACTTCAGCGGCATTGGAATAGTGCGTGCCACGGCTACTGTAAGAGTAGTTCCAGTAACCTGGCGATGTGCCGCCAAAAATCTCGGCCCCAATATAGGCTGCCGGGTGCCGGGCGAAGAGCGCAGGATTGGACAGGACAGTGGCATCACCGTAACCCAAGAACTCAATCGGATTCTGTCCGAACAGATAGACCTGCTCCGGCGTGCTAGAATTGTTGTCGTGGTCGACGCCCCCGGAATAATACCACCAGCCCGAATAGCCATAAGCGGTCAGATCCACGGAATAGGCCTCTGACATGTCCCCACTGCCGATATCATCTAACAGTTGCTGGGAAAAGTAGACGGGCGAGTTACCAGTTTTCAGATCCGGCTCACCGCTAGAGCTGCCATCTTTCGCATCGAACTGCCGGGTATTGGCGCCATCCGTCATCAGAACCATGATCTTCGTATTCGGAACACCAGCGTTCGTTGAATAGTTCTTCGGCAATCCCGACGCGCGAGACGAAAGAACTGGAGCCAGGTCCCTTGACGTATCGCCATTCACCATATCTGTCACCAGTTCTTTGGATGACGGATCAAGCATGGCCAAGCCGAACTTTGCGCCCATCGAAATAGCGGTCCAACTCCAGTAGTCGGCGACGATATCATCAATGTAAGTTATCATTTTCGCCGGATCATGCTCGTGCATCAGGATCGCGTTGGTTTCGTCGATCGGGCACTGCGGTGTCGGCAGATTGTTCAGGCTTTCATATTCGCTGCTAGCGTTCGACGAGTTGGTCACACGGTCATAGTGGGCGATGCGCTCCAGCGTGACATCATTGTCCCATTCAAGCGTTTCATACTCGTCTTCAGGCAAGCGGGCGCACCAGGAATAGGTGTGATCCTGCGTAATGTTGAAAAACGGACCAAAGGTAGAGCCCAAGTTCACCTGGTCGTTATATGGAATGAATGAAACCGTAGGACGCTCGTCGACCGGCGCCAATGGCTCTGGATATACCGTATCTACGAACTTTTTGGCTGCTGTCCGCATGTTGGTTTCACGGTTCCCAACCATCGAGCCGGAAACGTCCAGGACCATGGCGATTTCGATCTCGCCCACATCCTGCCGGGCTGTGCCCAGGGTGGTCATTTCCAGTTCGTCAACGCCCGACCACTGCATGAATGTGGTGCGCACACTTGCATCTGCCCGAGCCGAAACGGTACGGCTGGTCGATGTCGAGTTCACCTTGATGTCTTGCAAGAAGGTCGATCCGGTCGCGTTGTGACCGAACGCCTTTTCGAAATAGTCGTTGACCACGAATTCCGGGTCTTGCGAGTTGTTGAGGTTTGCGGCGGCCAGCGTGGCGGCATCGGTGGTTGCCTGAATCCGCGTGCGCAGATTTTCGTAGCGCATCAAATCGAAAGCAACGCCGCCGATCATGAGCATGGCAATCATCATATAGAGACTAAATATGATCATGCTGCCCTGTTCGTCGCGAGCGAACGAGCGGACAGCTTTTGCGGCGTGATGCCGAGGATTTAATTCGCGGATAGTCATCTCGATACCGTTTATTGTAGTTGCGACAGTCCCAGCCCGGACAGGTAATCCGTTCACGACCCTTAAAGCCAGAAAAATGGGGCGTAATTGGGGCTAAGCGTGTTCACGGCTCCGATATTGTCGCGCAGCTTCGAGCATTGTCCTGTTTGCGCGGGGAACCGTCTGTGACACCGCAACAGTGCGCAAGGGGCTGGTTAACTTTTTCGGCTCTGCTTAATTCCTTAGCAACGAATCAGCCTGACTAATACCGTCGCACTGGGCGACCCGGCGAAGACCGGGGTCAGGTCGTCCGAGGGACTCGTGCAACAAGGGATGCGCAGAATGCAGATGCAAGCCGCCACGGAGCCAACCTTCCGCGAAAGTGTCGAACTTATGTTCAACAGGGCCGTCGCGTTGATGGATCTTCCGCCGGGCCTTGAGCAGAAGATCAGGGTTTGCAACGCGACTTACACCGTGCGGTTCGGGGTCCGCCTACGCGGTGAGATCAGGACCTTCACCGGGTATCGTTCGGTACATTCCGAACATATGGAGCCGGTCAAAGGTGGCATTCGCTTTGCCACGGGCGTCAATCAGGACGAGGTCGAGGCGCTCGCGGCCTTGATGACGTTCAAGTGTGCGCTTGTGGAAACGCCGTTCGGCGGGTCGAAGGGTGGGCTGTGTATTGATCCTCGCGAATATGAAGATCACGAGATGGAACAAATCACCCGCCGCTTCGCCTATGAGCTGATCAAACGCGACCTGATTAATCCATCGCAGAATGTGCCGGCGCCGGACATGGGTACAGGCGAACGTGAGATGGCCTGGATGGTCGACCAGTACATGCGCATGAACACGACCGACATCAATGCGCGTGCCTGTGTGACCGGCAAGCCTTTGAATGCCGGAGGTATTGCCGGTCGGGTTGAGGCTACGGGCCGCGGGGTTCAGTACGCGATCCGCGAATTCTTCCGCCATCCCGAAGATCTGAAAGCAGCCGGTCTGACCGGTGCGCTTCACCATAAGTCGGTCATTGTTCAGGGTTTGGGCAATGTGGGTTACCACGCTGCCAAGTTTCTGTCGGAGGAGGATGGCTGCAAAGTAATCGGGATCATTGAACGCGACGGAGCGTTGGTCGATGAAAACGGGCTGGATGTCGAAGCGGTCCGTTCTTGGATCGGGCGCCATGGCGGGGTCAAAGGGTTTCCCGACGGGCGTTTTGTCGAAGATGGCGGGCTCGTTCTGGAAGAGCCTTGCGACATTCTGATCCCCGCCGCTCTGGAAGGCGTTATCAACCGCGGCAACGCAGACCGGATCAAAGCCCAGTTGATCGTTGAGGCCGCCAACGGCCCTGTCACAGCCGGTGCTGACGAAATTCTGCGCGCGAAAGGCACAGTCATCATCCCTGACATGTACGCGAATGCGGGCGGCGTGACGGTGAGCTACTTTGAGTGGGTCAAAAACCTGAGCCATATCCGGTTTGGCCGGATGCAGCGGCGGCAAGAAGAGGCACGGCACCAGCTGATCGTCGATGAATTGGAGCGTCTAAGTTCGGACTCTGGTACAGGCTGGCAGCTCAGCCCCAACTTCAAAGAGAAGTATTTGCGCGGGGCAGGGGAGTTGGAACTGGTGCGGTCGGGCCTCGATGACACGATGCGGATCGCCTACCAGTCCATGCGACAGGTTTGGCACAGCCGCGATGATGTGACCGACCTTCGCACGGCCGCCTATCTTGTTGCCATCGACCGTGTGGCCAAAAGCTACCAAGCCAAAGGCCTGTAAGGTCAGGCGCC
>JBCBGY010000058.1:0-22505 GCA_038526275.1 Pseudomonadota bacterium
AGCCCTCGAACGGCAGATCCAGAAAGCGTGGCAGCGATTGGCGGGCTTCGGCCAGGGCCACGGTCGCGCGCCCAACGTCCGGTAAAAACGCCCAGGCATGGGGCACATCCAACGGGCCGGGGTAGGTCACCGCGCCTCGCCGAAGTCGAGCGACCAAGACCTTGTCGAACCAGTTTCCCGATGCTTCGGTGTCAATGAAATCGCCGCAGCGCAAAATGGCGATGCGGGCGCGAGAGGCTTGCCACGCCGCTTCCATTTCAGCCCGGATTTCGCCCAAAGGACCGACCGGATTGTGCGGCACTCCCGGCCCCATCACACCGTCATGAGCACCATAGGGGTAAACATTTCCAGCCAATATGACTTGTGCACCCGTGGCCTCTGAAACCTCAATGAGCTCACGTGTCTGACCCGGAATATCGCGAGCCCAATCGGTGTAGGCCGGGTTCCAGCCATTCACGATAACATCCGCGCCCCAGGCCGCATCCCAAAGTGAATCACGACCGCGCTCAAAACAACGCACCCGCCAGCCTGCATCATGAAAAGCAATATGCGCATGCCGGCCAAAACGACCATTGGCGCCAAGTATCAATACCGTCTTTTCCATCCATCAATCTCCGGTATCATGTTTATGGGCGTAACATGACGTATGCACTTGAATTCTGGAATTGCCCAAAATCGCAGAGCATGTATTCATAAATGCATGGATGCACGTCTCACCTCGCTGGATTGGTCCCGCATACAGGCCTTTGTGGCCGTGGCGGAGCATGGCTCCCTGTCGGCAGCGGCTCGGGAACTTGGGACCAGCCAGCCAACTTTGGGGCGTCAGATCAAAAGTTTGGAAGACACGCTCGACGTCACCTTGTTTCAGCGCCAGGCTCGGGGCCTGGATTTGACCGACACCGGCGCTGCACTTTTGGAACCAGCACGGTCTATGCGCGACGCGGCCCAACAGATGGCCCTATCCGCGGCAGGTCGGTCAAACCAACTGGCGGGCACGGTCCGGGTCACTGCCAGCCTAAACGTTTCTGTACGTCTTCTGCCGCCGATCCTTGCCCAACTGCGCCGCCGGGAGCCCGAAATACAGGTTGAGGTCGTTCCCAACGATGAAAGCGAAAACCTGTTATTTCGCGAAGCAGACATTGCGGTGCGCATGTATCGGCCCGAACAGCTTGACATCGTGACCCGTTACATCGGCGATATGCCCCTCGGTCTGTTTGGCAGCAAAGAGTATCTGGAACGGGTCGGGCCACTGAATACAATTGACGACATACTGTCATGCGATCTCATCGGGTACGATCGCGATGAACGGATCATTCGCGGTATGCGCGGAGCAGGATATCCCATTGACCGTATGGGCTTTGCCACCCGGTGCGACAACCGGATCGTTTATTCCGAACTGGTGCGCGCGGGCTGCGGCTTGGGCTTCGGGGCTTTGATGGAATATGAAGGCGATCCCGACGTGGTCCGCGTGCCAGTCGACATTGCCATCCCCGTCCTGCCGGTTTGGTTGGCGGCGCACGAAGCCATGCGGCATTCTCCTCGGATCCGACGGGTATGGGACACGCTTGCAACCGAGTTGCCGCCGCATTTGGATCCACCTTCTTCCGATGGGGCCGCTTGACCCTCCTTGGTCCAGGGGCTAGGCGATGTCGTCGCAAGCGTTTGAGGAGCCGCCGCCATGTCTAACCCTTCCCTTTTGATCCTGCCGGGCGATGGCATAGGCCCCGAGGTTATGACCGAAGTGCGCAAGGTGATCGACTGGTTCGGCGGACAGGGGATGCAGTTTGACGTCAGCGAGGATCTGGTGGGCGGCGCAGCCTATGACGCACACGGAACGCCCCTGACCGACGAAACGATGGAAAAAGCGCAGCAGGCAGATGCCGTTTTGCTGGGCGCTGTCGGCGGCCCCAAATATGACGACCTGGATTTCAGCGTGAAACCGGAACGCGGCTTGCTACGGCTGCGCAAGGAAATGGACCTGTACGCCAACCTGCGCCCGGCCCAGTGTTTTGATGCGCTGGCCGATTTTTCCAGCCTGAAGCGCGATGTGGTCGCGGGACTAGACATTGTCATTGTCCGCGAACTGACCTCTGGCATTTACTTCGGCGAGCCGCGCGGGATCGTTATTGAGAACAACGAACGGGTCGGCATCAACACCCAGCGCTATACGGAATCCGAAATTGAACGCGTTGCGCGCAGCGCCTTTGAACTGGCAAAACGGCGCAATAACAAGGTCTGCTCGATGGAGAAGGCCAACGTGATGGAAAGTGGCGTTTTGTGGCGCGAGGTTGTGCAGGCCGTCCACGACGCGGAATATCCCGATGTCGAGCTCAGCCACATGTACGCAGATGCGGGCGCGATGCAGCTTTGCCGCTGGCCCAAACAGTTCGACGTGATCGTGACGGACAAC
This sequence comes from Pseudomonadota bacterium, assembly GCA_038526275.1. GTDB lineage: Bacteria > Pseudomonadota > Alphaproteobacteria > Rhodobacterales > Rhodobacteraceae > 188UL27-1. The sequence goes on from JBCBGY010000058.1 coordinate 2,411, forward strand.
CTGTTTGGCGACATGCTCAGTGATGCCGCAGCGATGCTGACCGGGTCCTTGGGCATGCTGCCCTCTGCGAGCCTGGGCGCACCGATGGCAAACGGTCGGCCCAAGGCGCTTTACGAACCCGTCCACGGATCTGCGCCCGACATCGCGGGTCAAGGCAAAGCAAACCCGATTGCGTGTATCCTCAGTTTCGCTATGGCGCTGCGCTACAGCTTTGATCTGGGCGACGAGGCCACACGGTTGGAAACAGCTGTCGAGAAGGTCCTGGCCGACGGACTTCGCACGGCAGATCTGATGCAGGCCGATGACGGTAAAGAAGTCAGCACCAGCGAAATGGGCGACGCGATCGTCACGGCACTGACCGAGAGCGCTTAGGCTCCGTCTTCCTTGATCTGGTGCCCCAGTTTTGGGGCACCGTCGGCGCAATGCTCTCCGACTATCTGCGCATAGCGCATTGGTTCCCGAACCGGCCAAAGATGGTCGCACCCCTCAAGCACTAGACCTCGCGCGTTCGGATATTCGGCTTCGAGCCGCGCTGGTGTTGACCGGATCGCGTCTGGTTCCCGGTCACCTGCGATCGCAAGGATGGGGACAGACGGCACCTCGGCTGCAGATGGTGGCTGATAATCAACCACCTGAATACCAGCTCGTCGGATCGTACGGGGTTTGATGACCTTCGCGCCGTCGACAAATCGTTCTGCCAGATCAGCGTTTCCCAAGACGGAGGAAAACCGTCGCACAAGGAAGGGGACCCGAAATACAATGCTATTGGCAAGATAGGCCAGTTTGAAGAGCCTAGGCTTCGGCAGATGCCCTGTGTGAAAGCCCGATAGTACCGCACCCCTAAACCGTTGGGGGCGCTGCACCAGCAGGTTCAACCCGACATAGGCCCCCAACGAATGGCCAACAACAAAAACAGGTCGGTCCGCTGGAACTGTGTCAACCACCTCAGCAACAGCGGCGGCCGTATCAGAGATCGAGCGCCATGCCTGCCTCGCGCTGCCTCCGTGACCGGGCAGATCGGGAACCAGAGATCCGAAATCAGGCAGCGCTTGCCGAACGGGTTCCCAACACCAGCCAGCCATTCCCAGGCCATGCAAATAAAGGATCAATGCCGACTGTGCGTTGGTCTCAAATGTTGAGTAGGACAGCATGAAGAACCTTGCTGAGAAATGGTCCGACGTAGCTAATCTTTGCGGCGTTGTCCTACAAGATACCCATGTTGTCTAACGACGCCCTATATGTCACCGGCGGCTCTCAGGCGTTGAGCCGCCCACTGCGCGGCATCCCTAACGGTCGGATCCGGATCAGTTAGGAGCGCCTCTGCAGACCGGATCAAATCAGGCGCACCAGAGTTACCAATGGCATAGAGTACGTTGCGAACGAAACGATCCCGCCCAATACGTTTGATCGGGCCACCCGCGAACTTGGCTCTGAATGCTGCATCATCAAGCGCGGCCAGATCCGCGAGTTTAGGCGACATAGGGCCGTCCGGCGCAGCATAGCGGGTCTCGGTCGCGGCTTGGGCGAACTTGTTCCAAGGGCAGACGGCCAGGCAATCATCACAGCCATAGATGCGGTTGCCCAATGCCGGACGTAGCTCAGGTGCCACCGGTCCCTTATGTTCGATCGTCAGGTAGGAAATGCAGCGCCGCGCATCCAACTGATAGGGCGCGGGAAAGGCGTTGGTCGGGCAGATGTCCAGACACGCGCGGCAAGAACCGCAATGGTCTGTCTCCCGTGGGTCGGTTGGCAGATCCAGGGTCGTGAAGATTGCACCCAGGAAGAACCAATTGCCCAAGCGGCGGCTGACCAGATTGGTGTGTTTGCCTTGCCAGCCCAATCCGGCCGCCTCGGCCAGTGGTTTCTCTGGAACAGGTGCCGTATCGACGAAGACCTTTACCTCGCAGGGCTGCTCAGCGATCAGCCATCGCGCCAGCCGTTTCAGGCGTTTTTTGACCAGGTCGTGGTAGTCCTTGCCTTGGGCATAGACCGAGATGGTTCCGTTCCGCTGCTGCGACAAGGCGGCCAGTGGATCCTGATCGGGCGTGTAAAGCTCCGCCAGCATGATAACGGATCGCGCCTCAGGCCAGAGCGCAGCAGGATTACCGCGCCAATTCGAACGTTCGGCCAGCCAGCCCATCTGACCATGCCAGCCTTTGGCAATGAACTGCGCCAGGCGATCCGCAACTTGTGGAACGGCGTCCGGGCTGGTGATACGAGCCTCGGCGAACCCTTCTGCCCGAGCCTGATCCTTCAGACGCTCAGAAATCAAGGTTTGCGTATTGCGGCGGTGGCGGGAAGCCCGGGATCTGGTCGGCAAGCACACCCCTGAAGGCTGGGCGGGATTTGATCTTGGCGTACCAATCCTTAACGGTCTCGCTCCGGTTCCAGTCCACGTCGCTGATATAGTCGAGCGCCGAGAAATGGGCCGCTGCGGTGAAGTCTGCCAGACTAAGGCTGTCGCCTGCGAGCCAACGGCGTTGGTCCAAAAGCCAGGCCATGTAGTCCAAGTGCGACTTGATCGCTTTGGCGCCGGCCTTGACGTTCTTGCTCTCCGGGTAGCCTTGCCCCATCAGTTTCTTGTTCACACGTTCGTAGAGCAGGTTCGCGGTCACCTCGCGATGGAACTTGTCGTCAAACCAGGCGCATAGGCGGCGCACTTCGAACCTGGCCTCGGCATTTCGAGGCAAAAGCGGCGGGTCCGGGGACTTTTCTTCGATATATTCAACGATGGCCTGACTTTCGGACAGAACACGCGTCCCCATCTTAAGGACAGGCACCTTGCCCGCAGGGTTGCGCCGTAGAAATTCCTGGCTGGGTTCCCAATATCGCTCTTCGACCAGTTCTACCTCGATCTTCTTTTCCGCCAGCACAAGGCGCACTTTCCGACAGAAAGGTGAAAGGGGAACATGATAGAGGCGGTTCATGGCGAAGGCTCCGAAATCAACCTGTCTTGCCCCTTAACGCACCTGGATTCAATCCTGGAAACAGGCAGCCCTGCCGTCTGCTTGGATTGTTGCCGCTCCTGAAGCCACTTGGGCAGCTCGCTTTCGCAGGCTGGGCGATAGATTGTTTGGGTCGCGTCCCTTGGGATTGGGGAGAACAACAGCCAGCCGGGCGGCTTCGGTGGGGGAAAGATCTGCCGGGGATTTGCCAAAGTAGTGATGCGCCGCCGCATCGACCCCAAACACCCCTTCATCAAATTCGGCAACATTGAGATAGATCTCAAGAATGCGCCGCTTGTGCCAGAAAACCTCGACCACAGGCGTCAAGGCAGCTTCAATCGCCTTACGGGTCCAACTACGCCCCTGCCACAGGAACACATTCTTTACTGTCTGCTGGGTCAGGGTCGATGCGCCCCTTTTGGCACCGGCATCCAGCGCGGCACGGATGGCGCCCATGTCAAATCCCCAATGGCGGCAGAAATTGGCATCTTCAGCGGCCACGACAGAACGCATAACAACGGGTGCCACCTCTTCGATAGGCAGCCACTGCCGGTCTATCGCGCCAAGCCTGCGCCCTTCCATCCAGATGGTGTGGGTCGTAGGCGGGTTGATGACCGCGAAAAATCCGACGACCAAAGATACAAACAAGACAGGCCCCCAAAACGACCACCGCACCAACCGCCGCAACCAAAGAAAGGGCGGTTTGACCGGCGCCGCCTTACTGTCTTCAGCCTTCTTTTTTCGGGCGGAAGGTTTCTTTTTCTCTGCTGCCTTGGACAAATCGCTCTTTCTTATTGGCGAACAATATCCCCGCCAGAGGCATAGACCCAAATTGCGGGCCAGAAAAGATTTTGTGCCTCCGGCGGAAGTATTTGGACCAATAAGAAAGGGCTATTCGGCCGGGACCGCGTCTGCTTCCAAGGAGAGGGGCGCGGGCAGATGGACGAGCATCTCTTTCGGACAGACCTGGACGAAGTGTGCCAGTTCCACGTCCCAGTGCTGCAAGATATCCGCAGCCTTGGCACTGCCTGTTTCGACCAGATGTCGTTCGACCAGCCCTTCCAGTTCGCCGATCCAGTGATCGACGGTGACCGGACACGTGACCAAGGTTTCCATATTCATAAGGCGGGCGGTCTTTCCTTCCGGATCGTAAAGATATGCCATGCCGCCAGTCATCCCGGCTCCGAAGTTTGCCCCAATGTCGCCGAGGATCACCGCAACACCGCCGGTCATGTATTCACAGCCGTTGCTACCGCAGCCCTCAATCACCACTTTCGCGCCCGAGTTCCGTACAGCGAAACGTTCGCCGGCCCGGCCCGCCGCAAAGAGGTATCCATCGGTCGCGCCATAAAGCACTGTGTTCCCGATAATTGTGTTCTCGTCGGCTTTGAGTGGGCTAACCATGGGGGGGCGAACCACGATCGTTCCGCCTGACAGGCCCTTACCGACATAGTCGTTGGCGTCCCCCGACACTTCCAGCTTCAGGCCCGGGGCCGCAAAGGCGCCCAGGGACTGACCGGCGGAACCGGTGAGTTTCACCGATAGATGATCGGGCTGCAAGTTGTTACGCATGCCAAAGCGCTTGACGATGTGGCTCGATGTCCGCGAGCCAATCGTGCGAAGCGTATTCTGAACGGCGTAGCTCAGTTGCATCTTCTCGCCGTCCTCAAGGAACCGGGCCGCATCTGCGACAATCTCGGCGTCCAGCGTGTCTGGCACGGCATTGCGGGGGCGTTCGCGGTCGTAGACGATGGCATCCGCCCCATCTACCGTGATCAGCAACGGGTTCAAATCCAGGTCGTCCAGGTGCGCGGAGCCGCGGCTGACCTGGCTCAGTAGATCCGCCCGTCCGATCACCTCATCCAGGCTGTGCGCCCCGATCTCGGCCAAGATCTCACGGACTTCCTGCGCGTAGAACGTGATCAGGTTCACCACCTTATCGGCGCTTCCCGTGAACTTTTCCCGCAGCTTTTCGTTCTGGGTACATACACCCACCGGGCAGGTGTTCGACTGGCACTGGCGCACCATGATGCAGCCCATGGCAATCAGAGCCGCAGTGCCAATGCCGAACTCCTCTGCCCCCATCATCGCGGCCATCACGATGTCACGGCCCGTACGCAGGCCGCCATCGGTGCGCAGGGTTACCCGCGACCGCAGGTTGTTCATGGCCAAGACCTGGTGCGCTTCGGTCAGACCCATCTCCCACGGCAGACCCGCATATTTGATCGAGGTCGCAGGGGACGCGCCGGTTCCGCCATTATGGCCGGAGATCAGGATGACATCTGCCTCGGCCTTTGCGACGCCGGCCGCAATCGTGCCGACGCCACTGGCCGCGACCAGTTTCACCGTCACCTTGCAGCGCGGATTGATCTGCTTGAGGTCGTAGATCAGCTGCGCCAGATCCTCGATCGAGTAGATATCGTGGTGGGGCGGTGGGCTGATCAGGGTCACGCCCTTGGTGGAATGCCGGAGCCGCGCGATCAGGTCCGTGACCTTCATGCCGGGCAGTTGCCCGCCCTCGCCAGGCTTGGCACCTTGGGCGACCTTGATTTCCAGCTCTTCGCAATGGTTCAGATATTCGGCCGTCACACCGAAGCGACCCGATGCAACCTGCTTGATCTTGGCAGATGGGTTGTCGCCATTGGGTTCGGGCACGAAATGTGCCGGGTCTTCGCCACCTTCGCCGCTGTCGGATTTGGCGCCAATCCGGTTCATCGCGACATTCAGCGTTTTATGGGCTTCGGGGCTCAACGCACCCAGCGACATGCCCGGCGTCACAAACCGCTTGCGGATCGAGGTGATGGATTCCACCTCTTCGATGGGAAGGGGTTTGCCCAACGGCTTGAAATCCATCAGATCACGCAAATGGATCGGCGGGTTGGCCCGCATCTTCGCGGAGTACTGCTTCCAAAGCTCAAAGGCACCACGGTCACAGGCCGATTGCATCATGTGCATCGACGTTGCTTCCCAGGCATGGGTTTCGCCCGACCGCCGCGCCTTGTAGAAGCCGCCGATGGGCAGGATCTGCTGGCCGTGCCAGCCGCGCGCATGCACCGCCTCGGCCTGCCGCTGGATACCGGCGATGCCGATGCCGCTGATCCGGCTGATCATCCCCGGGAAATATTCCGCAACCATGGCACGGCTGAGCCCCACAGCCTCGAAATTCAGACCGCCGCGATAAGACGAGATCACGCTGATGCCCATCTTGGCCATGATCTTCAGAAGGCCCTGATCGATGGCGTTGCGGTAGCGCGCCACGGCCTCGGTCAGTGGCCCGTCGAGCAGCCCGCGTTTGATCCGGTCGGCCAGGCTGTCTTCCGCCAGATAGGCATTCACGACGGTCGCGCCGCACCCGATCAGAACCGCGAAATAGTGCGGGTCGATACATTCCGCGCTGCGCACGTTCAGCGAGCAGAAGGTCCGCAGGCCTTTCTTCGTCAACCAACTATGGACCGCGCTGGTGGCCAGGATCATTGGCATCGCGATCTTGTCCGGCCCCTGATTTTGGTCTGTCAGTACGATGTGCCCGGCGCCAGAGCGCACGGCATCTTCGGCCTCATCCCTGATGCGGCCCAGCGCCCGGTTCAACTCCATTTGACCGGAGCCGCGGTCGAACGTGCAGTCAATCGTAACCATTGGGACGTTGAACGCTTTCAACAGCCGGTCGAACTGCGCATTGCCCACGAATGGGCTGTCCAGCACGATGATCTCGGTCTGGCTGCTATCTTCGTCCAGTACGTTCTTCAGATTACCGAACCGCGTTTTCAGGCTCATGACGCGGTATTCGCGCAAACTGTCGATGGGCGGATTAGTGACCTGGCTGAAATTCTGACGGAAGAAATGGCTGAGCGGGCGATAACGCTCCGACAAGACAGCTGATGGCGTGTCGTCGCCCATGCTCGCCAGGCTTTCCTTGCCCATCTCGGCCATGGGAGCGAGGATCTGCTCCAGTTCTTCGATGCTGTAGCCCGCCGCGATCTGCCGGGTGCGCAGGTCTTCCCCTTCGAACAGGGCGGATTCGGTAACGTCTGCCAGTTGCTCATCGAGTTCGACGATCTTGCCGACCCAATCGCCAAAGGGCTGAGACGCCGCAAGGACATCTTTGATCTCTTTGTCCGTAAAGAGCCGCCCTTCGACCATATCGACCGAGATCATCTGGCCTGGTCCCAAAGCGCCCTTCTCACGCACATTGGCCTCATCGGTCGGCACCATGCCCACCTCGGAGCCTGCGATTAGTAGGCCATCACCTGTCACGACGTAGCGCATGGGCCGCAGACCGTTCCGGTCGAGCCCACCGCAGACCCAACGACCGTCTGTCATGGCCAGGGCAGCGGGGCCATCCCAGGGTTCCATTACTGCGTTGCAGTAGGAATACATATCCCGCCACGCGTCCGGCAGTTCCTTGGCCTGCTTTGACCAGGTTTCGGGCACCAGCATGGTTTTGGCCATGGGTGCGTTTCGTCCCGCCCGGACCAAAACCTCGAAGACTGCGTCCAGGGCTGCACTGTCGCTCGACCCGTTTGGCACGATGGGCTTGATGTCTTCCGCCATCTCTCCGAATGCGCCAGAGGCCATGCGGATCTCGTGGCTTTTCATCCAGTTGACGTTGCCCTTCAGCGTATTGATCTCGCCATTGTGGGCGAGCATCCGGAAGGGCTGAGCCAGCCACCATTGCGGGAAGGTGTTGGTTGAATAGCGCTGGTGATAGATCGCGAAGGCGCTGACAAACCGGTCGTCCAGCAGATCAGGATAGAAATCCGCCACCTGCTCGGCCAGCATCATGCCTTTGTAAATGATCGACCGACAGGACAGCGAGCAGATGTAGAAATCGTTCACCTGCGCTGCCGCAACCGCCTTTTCGATCCGGCGGCGGATGACGTAGAGTTCTCGCTCGAACGTCTCTTCATCCACGCCTTTGGTGTTCGAAATCAGGATCTGTTCGATCTCGGGCCGGGTTGCATTGGCCTTCTCGCCCAGACACGCGACATTCACCGGAACGTGGCGCCAGCCATATATGTAGTAGCCCTTCCGCAGAACCTCGGTTTCCACGATGGTCCGGCAGGTTTCCTGCGCCCCGAAGTCGATGCGTGGCAGAAAAACCTGACCGACCGCGATCAACTGCTCCTGATCCGGAACGTGGCCTGTGCGCTCAATCTGATCATAGAAGAACTTGATCGGGATCTGCACATGAATGCCCGCGCCGTCACCGGTTTTGCCGTCAGCATCTACGGCACCCCGGTGCCAGACAGCCTTCAGCGCCGAAATCCCGTTATCGACCACCTTCCGGCTTTTTGAGCCGTCGATGGAAACCACCAAGCCAACGCCGCAAGAGGAATGTTCGTCCGTTTCCGAATACATCCCGTTTTCGGACATCCACTGGCGCTTTGCAGCTTCGGCCTTGGCCCAGGCAGCATCATAGGTCGTCATGGCTGAAGTCCTCCGATTTGAGTGACGCTTTGTCGATCAAAGATCGATGGCACCGCATTCATAGCGTGGCCGGGTAACACCAAAGGTATTGTCGCCCGGACGCAGGATTTCGACGGGAGAGTAATCATTACTCTCTGTCACGCCGCCTTCTGTCCAGGTGTCCGTTCCCAGAAGGAACAGCCGCTCCTCGGCCAAGACATACTGGTTGCCTTCGCTGGTATGGCGGACCTCACCTGTTTCCGGGTCACGCGCGACGGTGGCGAATTCAGTGACAAGCAGTTCTTCACCGCTGACCACTTCTTTTTCGCCCGTCAGCCGATCAATCCCGGCATATTGCGTGCGTTCCGTCCCGTCTGGCCCCACCTCGAACGTGGTGAAGTCGTAGATATTCTCACCCGTTTCCAGCAGCTCTGACAAAGAGGCTGGTTTTGGCCCTTCATCGGCGATGCGCTGGCGCGAGCCATCAAAGAAGTAGTAGGTGTCCAGCCACTGGAATTCGGCATTATAGGTCGACACGCTGATCGGGCCGTCTTCGCCATATACCGCCTCCCAGGTGATCCCGTCAGGTGCGGCCGAACATCTCCAATAGATCGATGCGAGGCAGCTTTTGAACTGGATTGTCAGAAAGGCCTCGCAACCTTCGGGCGGCACAGCCGATTGCGCCCGCGCGGGCTGGGCCGTCCCCAATGCACCAAGCAGCAAGACGACAGCAGAGATGAGGCTGACAAATGCGCGTAGAGGCCGAGTTGCGTGAACCGAACTGTGCATGAGATTTGTCCCCTTTGGCAGCGCGATCATTCGGCGGCCAGTGTGGTTGTCGCGCCAAGCTTTTCCAGAATGGCATCTGCAGCTTCGCGGCCATCGCGGATCGCCCACACAACCAGGCTGGCCCCGCGCACGATATCACCAACGGCGTAGACATTCGCCATCGGCGTCTCATGGGTGCGGAAGTCCGCCGTCACAGTACCCCAACGCGTAACCTGCAAATCAGGCTGATCCCATAAGGTCGGCAGGTCTTCTGGCTCAAAGCCCAGCGCCTTGATCACCAGATTGGCTTCTTCCACGTAGTCCGAGTCTTCGATCAGTTCTGGCATCTGTCGCCCGCTGGCATCCGGTGCGCCGAGCCGCATGCGTTGAACGATCACGCCTTTGACCGGCGCTCCTGCCGTTCCCTCGTCGCTGCAATCGGTGACCCGCAGATCGGTGGTAAATGCCTTGGGCGCGGTCAGCCATTCGAACTGCACGCCTTCTTCTTCGGCATTCTGCACTTCACGTTGGCTGCCCGGCATATTGGCCCGGTCCCGCCGATAGAGGCATTTGACCGATGTCGCGCCTTGCCGGATCGCCGTACGCACGCAATCCATGGCTGTGTCGCCTCCGCCGATCACCACAACCTTGCGGCCCTTGGCGTTCAGGGTTCCGTTGTCATAGGCCTCAACCGCATCGCCAAAGCTCTTCTGGTTCGAGGCGGTCAGGTAATCCAACGCTTTCACCACCCCGGCGGCACCAGATCCGTGCAGGGTCAGGTCGCGTGACTTGTAGACCCCTGTGGCAATGATCACCGCTTCATGGGCTTCGCGGATTTCGGCGAACGTGATGTCTTGCCCAACGTTACAATTCAGCCGGAAGGTGACACCACCTTTCTCCAGCTGATCGATCCGCCGCATGACGACGTCTTTTTCCAGCTTGAATCCCGGAATGCCGTAGGTCAGCAGCCCGCCCGCACGGTCATAGCGGTCGTAGACAGTGACCTGAATTCCCCGTTGGCGCAAAGCATCGGCTGCAGCCAGACCGCCGGGTCCGGCACCGATGATTCCGACGCTTTCACCGCGTTCCACTTTGGGCGAAACAGGCAGAACCCAACCTTCGGACCAAGCCATATCGGTGATGTATTTCTCGATTGAGCCGATGGTGACCGTTCCGTGGCCCGACTGCTCAATGACGCAATTGCCTTCACACAGACGGTCCTGCGGGCAGATCCGTCCGCAGATCTCGGGAAAGGTATTGGTCGCCTGGCTTAGTTCATAGGCTTCCTGCATCCGGCCCTCAGCCGTCAGCCGCAGCCAATCAGGAATATTGTTGTGTAGAGGACAGTGGGATTGACAATAGGGCACGCCACATTGACTGCAGCGGGCAGACTGCTCTGCCGCCTTCTCTCTTGCATATTCTCCGTAGATCTCGTCAAAGTCCGCCCGACGCTCCTCCGCCGACCGCTTTACAGGCATCTCTCGCCCGACCTCAACAAATCTCAGCATGTCAGACATCACCTGTCCTCCCAATCCGGAGCCGCCTTTTACACAGGGCGCCATAGGAAATAAAGTCAGTATTTGCGACCTAATGTGTGGTTTTCCTTGTGAGGCGCTGAAATTTGTCGGCGAAAAGCGCTGCGAAAGGGTCCGAAACGGACATAGTTTGGATTTTTGATCCTAATTCCAGGTCCTAAGCGGACCGTCGACCAGGAGAAGACCTGTGCCCCTGTTCCACCTCTTGCTCATTGCCGTCATTCAGGGCGCGACAGAGTTCCTGCCGGTCTCTTCGTCCGGGCACTTGATCCTGCTTCCACAGATGACTGGAATGGACGATCAGGGCATTGCACTGGATGTGGCCGTCCATGTTGGCACGCTCTTCGCGGTGGTTCTGTATTTCTGGAGCGATGTGAAAGAGGCCCTCGTCGGTTCAGGGCGACTGATCCGCGGCAAGGTCGATACCCAAGGGGCCTGGCTGGCACTCTGCCTTCTCATCGCAACCGTTCCGGTCATCATTGTCGGACTGGTCATGAAGCTCCTCGGCATTGACGAAATGTTGCGCAGCATGGCGGTCATCGGCTGGACGATGCTGGTCTTCGGCGTTGTTCTCTACTGGGCCGATCAAGTCAGCCCAGAGACGCGCGAAGCAAAGGAATGGAGCCTGAAACATGCCACGATCATGGGCCTTTGGCAGGCTCTTGCACTGATACCCGGCACGTCTAGATCGGGCATCACCATGACGGGCGGGCGATTTCTGGGCTACACGCGGGAGGAGGCCGCGCGTCTTTCTATGCTGATGTCGATTCCGACGATCGCCGCATCGGGCTTCTTGCTCAGCTTCGATGTTGTTGGCCTGTCAGATTGGGCTCTGGCCCGCGATGCTGCCATTGCGGCTGGCTTCTCCTTTGTCGCGGCCCTGATCGCGCTCGTACTTATGATGCATTTTCTGAAGACCGTGAGCTTTACCCCATACGTCATCTACCGCGTTGTCCTTGGGGTCATCCTGCTTTGGATCGCCTACACCTGAATCGCCAGGGTTTGACTTCACAAATTATCAAGGGGGCACCCCTAGTTTCCGGATCGGTTGGTCAACGATCGGAATCGAGTCATGTGGGATTGGCCCATAACAAAAAAAATCAGTGTGGGGATGTCCCTCCTGACAGCTATCGTTTTTCTAAGTTCAATTGTGGCCATCTGGCTCGTTCTGAAGGTTACGCTTGGATTTGCGGAATACCGCCAAATGACGCGGCAAACCCTCGACACCAACCTTATCGCCGACCATCTGTCTGCAGCGCAAAAAACCGTCGCGGATTACAAAAATACTGAGGATTTTACCCAAGTTAAGGTCATCTTTGACAGCCTTCGCGCAGCTCGCGAGGCAAGTGGCTCGGCGGCTTCACTCTACGAACCAAACTCGCCAGAGCATGCGGCTCTCGTACAAGTGGCTGAGCGCGCTGCTGAGTTCGAAGCGCTGTTGGACGAGGCAATTACCCTGCAACGCCAAATGACGAGTGTCGTAGAAAGCCTTCTCACAATCGGGGAGAGCTCTCAACAACGACTGTCAAGCATAATGGAATCGGCTTTTCGCGGCAGCGACGTGACGGGCGCCTTCTTCGGTGGACTTGCATTGGAAGACCTTATGCAAGGACGCTTTACCTTCAAAAGATCTTTGGCGTCGGGCCTGCCGGAAGATATTGAAGCTGCGCAAAAGGCTATCACTGCGGCGATCTCTGGTGTCAGTCGCCTCCAACCGCAGCTCGTCGATGTGGAACAACGTAAGCTAGCCCGTTCCGTGAGAAACGATCTGAACACCTATCGGGACCTGGCCGCCAATGTCGGCCGAGCAGCGTTTGCGCGAAACGAAAAGTACGCACAGATGGACGCGCTGAGTGCAGTCATGCTGGCCGATCTGAACAAGCTGATGCAGTCGATCTCGGAAGGCCAAACCGAAGTCGGAATTCAGACGTCAAACCTCGCCCTTCTCGTAAAGGTGGCTATCGTGGCGTTCTCAGCTTTGGCCCTAGTCATGTCTATTATCTTGAATCGAACGTTGGTGAAGGACATTTCATCTCGCTTCTCCAGTGTACTTGAAGACATTTCACAGTTGGCCGCAGGTAAGCTAGACCTCGAAATACGGGATACGGACAAAGAAAATGAGATGGGGCAGATCTCACGCGCCCTGCAAGTTTTTCGAGACAACGCCATGGCCGCCCGAAAACTTGCTGCCGACAAAGAACAAGCCGACAAAGAAAGTCGCGCAGCGGAAGAGCGACGCCGCGAGGAAGAACTGGATCGGCAACAGAAGCAAGTAGAGGCAGACCGCCTTGCAGACATAGCGCGGCGCAAGGAGATCTTTTCCACCTTAGAAACTGCAGTGAGCGATGTTGTCAGCAGTGCTGCAGATGGGGATTTCAGCCGGCGCGTTGATCCGGACTCGGTAGATCCGGAACTCACCCCACTGGTGGATCACATCAATCGTCTCATGAAGAACGTCGATTCAGGATTGTGTGCCATCGACAACGTGATGGCACGGCTTGCGCAAGGTGACGTTACCAAGGGAATGGTAGGAGAATTCTCTGGCACATTCTCCGATCTTCAGGAAAACGTCGAGAAAACAATCGCATCCCTAACTCAGATGATTGCGCGCATTTCAGAAGAAGCCACCGGGGTCAGCAAACAGGCGGCAGCGCTTAAAGCTGGGGCAGAAGAAGTGTCCGATCGGGCGGAGCATCAGGCCAGCGCTTTGGAGCAAACCTCAGCCACAATGTCGGGGGTCTCCTCGGCGGTCGAAACCAACTCAAAATCCGTCGCAGAAACCTCTCGGCACGCCGAGACCATGTCAAAGGAAGCCGACAAAGCGCGGGAAATCGTCACCCAAACCGTGAATGCCATGAACGAGATTGAAAAGGCGGCGGGCGAGATCGAAAATATTGTAGATGTCATAAAAGATATCGCGTTTCAAACCAACTTGCTGGCTCTAAACGCGTCCGTCGAAGCCGCTCGCGCTGGCGAAGCAGGCAAGGGTTTTGCAGTCGTCGCGAACGAGGTTCGATCTCTTGCCCAACGTTCCGCGGAAGCGTCTCAACAGGTGCAGGAGAAGATACATTTGAGTTCGCGATCTGTTGAGCATGGTACTGTTGCCGTGTCCCAAACAGGCGAAGCTCTTGAACAAATCCTACTTCAAATAGCCAATGTCGCTCAGAACCTGCACAACATTCGGGAAGCGGGTGAGGAGCAAGCCTCGGCGATTAACGAAGTTTCTACGGCCATCGGTCAGCTTGAGGCAATTACCCTCAAGAACGCCTCGATCGCGGATGCGAGCCGAAAAAACTGCGACAGCCTGGGGGCTCAAGCGGATCGGATGCAAGATGTGATTGGGCAGTTTAGACACAATGAAAAGCAAGACTTCATTGTGGCCATGGCCAGCTAGTACGGGGTCACCAACGTATCGCTTCTGTCAAGGCCAGCCCACCGACAAAAAAATTGTCAAATTGTACGCCTAGGTAAGGGTACGACATTTCGGGTCCGATTTTGATCTGTTACGTGAAGAGCAGAAGGGCCCTCACGGTGGTAATATGGATCTCAGTGAACAGCCAGAACTCGTTCAAAAAATATTTGAATTCGCATCGCAGGGATACGTGGTCGCTTTGGGCTGGCTCTCTAGTCCGGCAGCATGGTCGCAATTTGCCTTACTGTTAGCCGCTTACTTGCTAGCATTGGTCTTTAGACGAAAACTCACCCCGTTTCTGACCCGTCTTCTCACACCAAAGGAACACCAAAAAAGCGTTTTCGCCGATAGTCGGCGTTTCTTGCTCCTTTTTTTGCCATTGCTCTTACCACTGCTGGCCTACGGTTTCACAGCCGTCGGAGAACAAATCACCCGATCCATTTTTGGGTCGGGTGCCGTGATTGCCTTCGGCAAGCGCGTTTTTATCTTCATCGCCGTCCGTATCCTGGCCCGAGACATACTCCAAGATCCGTTCCTGAAGCTGCTCGGCAAGTTTTTCTTCGTACCCACCGCAGCGCTCTATGCACTTGGACTGCTACCGATCGTTACAGCACAACTTGAAGCGACGATCGTTCCACTTGGCAATCTGTCTTTCAACCTTCTCTGGCTCATCCAGTTTACTGTCGTCGGCGGGGTGATTTTTTGGTTCGGACAATGGACCAATGGTCAATCCAAGACCTACATCACCAGCCAAGAAGAAATGCGGCCCGCCACCCGGCAACTGGCTGCAAAAGCGGCCGAAATCGCAATATTCGGCGTCGCGTTCCTCGTTCTCATGAACATCATGGGGGTCTCTCTGACATCGCTTGCCGTCCTCGGGGGCGCCGTTGGTGTGGGGCTCGGGTTTGGCCTTCAGCAGATTGCCTCCAACTTCATTTCGGGCGTCATCCTGCTCGTGGAAGGCGAGGTGACTGTCGGCGACTATGTGGAACTGGATGGCGGCGAGGCGGGAACCATTGTCAGAATGATGGCGCGCGCAACGATCCTGGAAACATTTGACGGGCGCTGGATAACTGTTCCGAACGAACATTTCATCACAACGCGGGTCACAAACTATTCCGACAGCGGATCGGCCAATCGATATGAAGCGCCATTTTCCGTCAGCTACGAAACCGATATCACAAAAGTGCCAGGTATCATCGAAGCGGCCGTCGCCAAATGCGACTTTGTACTAGACGAACCAGAAGGACCGGGCTGCGATCTGATGGGCTTCGGCGACAACGGAATTGACTTTGCGGTCGAGTTCTGGGTCAACGGCATCGATGACGGAAAGAACAAATATGTGTCAGACGTTATGATGGTCGTGTGGATCGCCCTCAAAGAAAACAATATCGAAATCCCATATCCTCATAGGATCGTGGAACTGCGCGACGGCACGGTTCAAAATTCAGCGTGGCCCACACAGCGGTCGTAGTTGGCGCAGGGCCAGCCGGTCTCATGGCCGCCGAAATGCTCGCGCAGGCGGGGTGTCAGGTTATCTTGGCGGAGGCAAAGCCTTCTCCCGGCCGTAAGTTGCTGATGGCCGGGAAATCGGGCCTCAACCTCACCAAGGACGAACCTTCAGACCTATTCAACTCACGCTACTATGAAGCAAGCGTTCACCTCGACCCGATACTTGCCGCCTTCGGCAATGAGGATGTCCGGTCATGGGCGGAGGAATTGGGCCAAGAGTTGTTCACCGGTTCGACCGGCCGCGTCTTTCCCCGCGCCATGAAAGCGTCGCCGTTGCTTCGGGCTTGGCTGGAGAAACTTCGCAACATGGGGGTGGACCTGCGCAACCGCTGGCGCTGGACCGGATGGAACGATGCAGGCTGTTTGTTCGACACACCAGAGGGCACCAGAACAGTTTCAACCGACATGACTGTGTTGGCTTTGGGCGGCGCAAGCTGGCGGCGGCTCGGATCGGACGGCGCTTGGGCCAAAACCTTCGCCGAGGCGGGGATTGCCACGCGCCCTTTCGCCCCATCAAATGCCGCTCTTTCGATCGCCTGGTCACATCACATGGAACGCACGTTTGGTGCCCCGTTAAAACAGGTGCGCCTTAGCGCAGGCCATGAAGAAGTCACCGGCGAATGCGTTGTGACCCGCAACGGCCTGGAAGGCAGCGCAATCTACGCCCTCACCCGACCGTTACGGGCTGGGGTTCCACTGAAAATCGACCTGATGCCTGACTGGCCCGTGGATAAAGTGTCGGCGAGACTGGCAAAAGATCACGGCAGATCGAGTCAGTCCAATCGCATTCGAAAAGCCCTGGGCCTGCCTGCCGCCAAAATAGCGCTGCTGCAGGAAGCGCATCACCCGCTACCCCGAGATCCTGAACAGCTGGCCGGCCTGATAAAGGCGCTCGAGGTTCAGCATGATGGATTGCGGCCTTTGGACGAAGCGATTTCCACCGCCGGTGGGGTCAGTTGGGACGCGCTGACACCCGAACTGATGTTGCGTGATCGCCCGGGCACATTTGTTTGCGGCGAGATGATCGACTGGGAGGCACCAACGGGCGGGTACCTGATCACCGCCTGCCTGGCCACCGGGCGATGGGCCGGAACCATGGCCGGTCGATACGCCAAAACCTGAACCAAGGCGTCTGACGAAATACCGGAAGCATCGCCTACTGGCGAGTCGGCTTGTTCGCAAGACACGCCCGGGCCGCTTGCAGTTGGAAGGCTTCTTGCGCATTACTGTGACCGGTAACATGGGGCCGACGTGCAGAATCCGGAGAAATCAGGAAAAGGGGTGACTATGCGGGACGTCGCGCAGGCGGCGGGCGTCTCGCGCATGACCGTATCGCGCGCATTGCGCAAAGATAGTCCTGTTTCCCACGAAACCCGGGAACGCATTCTAAAGGTCGTGCGCGATATGAACTACGTGCCCGATCAGATGGCGGGCAGCCTCACAACACGGAAGTCGGGATTCGTTGCCGTGCTCGTCCCGTCTCTTAACAATCTGCACTTTGCGGAGACGGTCCAGTCATTGACCGAACATCTCGAAGCTGTCGATCGGCAAATCCTGCTGGGCCACACCGACTATTCTGCGACGCACGAGGAAGAACTGGTCGAAACGATGCTGCGCCGCAGACCTGAAGCAATGCTTCTGTCCTACGATGGCCATTCAGACCGCACCCGAACCTTGTTGCAAGAGGCGCAGATCCCGGTGGTCGAGCTTTGGGAACGGCCCGAAAATCCCATCGGCCACACGATCGGATTCTCTAACCGGCTTGCGGCACGCGAAATGACCCGCGCACTCATTGGGTTGGGCTACCGCAACATCGCTTTCCTGGGTGAAGCCGGCGATGATTGGACCCGCGGTGCGGCCCGGCGCGCGGGTTTTTTGGATACGATGCGCATGGAGGGCCTGTCCGCCCATCGGGTTGTCCAAGCAGGGAAACCGCCCATGTCGATTGAAGATGGAGCCGCCGCAACGCCGGACCTGCTGGACCGTTTCCCAGACACCGACTGTATTTTCTGCGTATCGGACGCGCCTGCCTTTGGCGTGCTTTCAGCCCTGAAGCGGCTCAATGTCCATGTGCCCAATCAGATTGGCGTTGCCGGTTTCGGCAATTTCGAAGTGTCACGCTTCTCCTCACCAACCATCTCTACGGTGGTTGTTGATCCCCGTCGAATCGGGTCCGAGGCGGCTCGACTGATCAATGACCTTCTTGCCGCTAAGGAAGAAGCTCCCGAGCATGTTCGGATCGATGTATCAGCCTTGCCCGAGCTACGACAGAGCACCAAGATACTGAAATAAAACAATAATACGGCAAAAGTAATTTCCAAACCGATAACGCAAACAGGCTTGTGTTACCGGTCACAATGCGCCATTGTGACCGGTAACATAGGGCGAAACAGCCCAGGGGAGGAAGCATGCCAACGATCCATCTGGACAAAATGGTCAAGCGCTACGGCAATGTAGAGGTGCTTCACGGGATCGAACTTGAAATGGCCGACAACGAGTTCACCGTGCTTGTCGGGCCGTCCGGCTGCGGAAAGTCCACCACATTGCGCATGGTCGCTGGGCTGGAAGACGTCTCCGACGGTGAGATTTGGGTTGATGGCGAGCCGGTCAGCCATTTGGAGCCCAAAGACCGCGATCTGGCGATGGTGTTCCAGGATTACGCGCTTTATCCGCACATGAACGTGGCGCAGAACATTTCGTTCGCGATGCGTCTGGCCAAACGCCCGAAGTCGGAGATCGATGCGAAGGTGCGCGAAGTGGCCGGAATGGTGGGCCTCACTGATTTCTTGCACCGAAAGCCAGGCGCCCTGTCGGGTGGCCAAAGGCAACGCGTTGCGATGGCGCGTGCCTTGGCCAAGGACAGCGGCATTTTCCTGTTCGATGAACCCCTTTCAAACCTGGATGCCAAACTACGCGGGCAGATGCGGGCAGAGCTCGCGCTGATGAGCCAGCGGGTCGAGAAGAATATGATCTATGTGACCCATGACCAGATCGAGGCCATGACCCTGGCCGACCGGATCGTGGTCATGCATGGCGGCTACATCCAGCAACAGGGCACCCCGGAAGAGCTGTTCAAACGACCGGCCAACAAATTCGTGGCGGGCTTTCTGGGCATGCCGCCGATGAACTTTCTGGAAGGCGAGATCGAGACCCGCGCTGGTGAAGTCTTCGTCAAAGGCGACGGTTTCGATTTGCGCCTTGTGGGAGAGAAAGCGGCCGCAGCCAAAGCCCACACCAACCGAACAGTCACCCTGGGGATCCGCCCGTCCGATCTGGACTATCAACCCGACGCACGCGGCGACACGGCGTTGGAACTAGAAGTCTTGGTGTCTGAATATGTGGGCGCCCAATCGGTCCTGCTCTGCCAATGCGGGTCAGGCCAAGTGACCGTAGAGATAAAGTCAGAAACGCCCATGGCCTTGGGCGAAACACTGACATTCGCGGTGAACCCGGAGCGGGTGCACCTGTTTGATCGCGAAAGCGAGGCCGCACTCTGACGGCCAGTCGAATGCAAAGGGAGGTAACTATGCTAAAGACTTTAACAACGGCAGCGCTGGCAACGGCGCTGATGGCGGGCACTGCGCTTGCCAATCCATATGCCGAATACGAGGGAACGACCCTGATCGTGAACTTCCCCGCACACCCCCACTATGATGCGGTCCGGAAGATCTTGCCGGAATTCACCAAACAGACCGGCATCGAAGTGGAGGTCGACCAGCTCCCCTATCTGAAAATGCGCGAACGTCAGACGCTTGAGCTCGGTCAGGATGAAGGCGAATATGACCTGATCGCCTATGTGGTGTTTTCGAAGGCCGACTATGTCTATGCCGACCAGCTGGAAAATCTGGCCAAGTATTTCATGAACCCCAAGCTGTCTGATCCGGCATATGATGCTGGCGATCTGATTGATGGCTATGTCTACAACATTGGTTTCGCAGGTGGCGATAAGGGCTATCTGGAAGGTAAAACCGGGTCGCTGTTCGGCATTCCTTACGGTTCTGAAACCTCGATCCTGGGGTATCGCAAGGACATCTTCGAGAAGCACGGCCTGGACGTTCCCGAAACCTACGACGACATGCTCGAAATCGCCTGCAAGATCCCGGAGCTTGAGCCCGGCATGGGCGGCGTCGCGAGCCGTGCGGCCTCTGGCCACCATGCGAGCCATGCCTTCCTTTTGCATCTGGCACCGCTGGGCGGACGGGTCTTTGACGAACAGTGGAACCCGATCGTGAACAACGAAGCTGGTGTCAAAGCGGCCGAAGCCCTAAAAAGCATTGTTGATTGCGGCCCCGAAGGCTCCAAGAGCTTTGGCTTTGGCGAGGCACTCGGCGCTTTCCTGAACGGCGACACGGCAATGTTCCTGGATACCACCGTTGTGGCGGGTCAGATCGATGATCCGAGCAAATCCCAGGTTGTGGGCAAGGTCGGATGGGCGCTGCACCCTATGGGCACCCGCCGCGGCAGCCAGACCGGCGGTTTCGGCATCGGCATCCCGTCGAATGCGGAAAACAAGGAAG
>JBCBGY010000059.1:0-22301 GCA_038526275.1 Pseudomonadota bacterium
ACGGTCGCCGGTGAAGCGGCCCACAGACAGCAGGCTGACATTCGATTGGCCTGCTGCAACCATGAGCGCCTCGGCCTCTTCAAATCCGCAGGCAATCAGGTAGCGGCCCTGGTCCTCTCCGAAGAGCGTGGCCGTGTCGGCGGGATCAAGCACCAGGCCGACGCCGCCCGCCACCGCCAGTTCGAAGGCCGCCAGGATCAGGCCACCGTCGGAGATGTCCGTGCAGACCTCGATCCATTGCTGATTGGCGCGGATGAAGTCTCCAGCCGCTCGTTCGGCCTCCAGATCCACCGGCGGCGCATCTCCATCGGTACGGTTGAACACCTCGGCCAGCAGCGCGGACTGGCCCAGATGGCCGTCCCCCGTGCCCAGCATCAACAGTTCATGCCCCGCCCGGGCCGTGCCATTGATCATCAGCGACAGGTCCGTGATCAGGCCAACCGCGCCGATGGTGGGCGTGGGCAGGATCGGTTCGCCATCGGTTTCATTATAGAGCGACACATTGCCAGACACGATCGGCATATCGAGCGCCTTGCAGGCCTCACCGATCCCCTGCAGCGCGCCGACCAGTTGCCCCATGATCTCCGGCTTCTCCGGATTGCCAAAGTTCAGATTGTCGGTCGTGGCCAGAGGTTTGGCACCCACGGCGCTCAGGTTCCGGTAAGCCTCTGCCACCGCCTGCTTGCCGCCTTCCACCGGATTGGCGGCCACATAGCGCGGTGTCACGTCGGAGGTGAAGGCCAGGCCCTTGTTCGTGCCGTGGACCCGCACCACCCCCGCCCCTTTGCCAGGTGTCACGACCGTATCGGCCATCACCGTCTGGTCGTACTGTTCGTAAACCCAGGATTTTGCGGCATAGTTCGGCGACCCGATCAGCGCTTTCAGCCCATCGATCGGGTCGATTTCCGGTACTGGTTCCATCGCTTGCGGGGCAGGCGTGGCCTCCCAAGGCCGGTCATATTCCGGTGCGGCGCCAGAGAGGGTCGATAGGGGCAGGTCCGCTTTCACGTCGCCGCCATGGCGTACGATGAACCGGTCTTCTTCGATGGTCTCGCCGACAATGGCGAAATCCAGTTCCCATTTGGCAAAGATCGCCTCTGCTTCGGCCTGCTTTTCCGGGCGCAGGACCATCAGCATCCGCTCCTGGCTTTCGGACAGCATCATCTCATAGGCGGTCATCTGGTCTTCGCGCACGGGTACAGCATCCAGATCAAGTGCGACGCCCAGGCCGCCCTTGTCGCCCATTTCCACCGCCGAGCAGGTCAGGCCCGCAGCCCCCATATCCTGGATCGAGATCACTGCGCCCGAGGCCATTAATTCCAGACAGGCCTCCAACAGACGCTTTTCGGTGAACGGGTCGCCCACCTGCACAGTCGGACGTTTTTCATCGATCGTGTCGTCAAATTCTGCGCTCGCCATGGTGGCGCCGCCAACACCGTCTCGGCCCGTCTTGGCCCCCAAATAGACGACCGGCATGCCGATCCCGGACGCTGCGGAATAGAAGATCTTGTCTGCATCGGCCAAACCAGCGGCGAACGCATTGACCAGGCAATTGCCGTTATAGGCCGGATCGAAGCGGATTTCTCCGCCCACAGTTGGCACGCCAAAGCAATTGCCGTAGCCTCCGATTCCCGCCACGACGCCTGCCACCAAGGATTTGGTTTTGGGATGATCCAAGCTGCCGAAGCTCAGCGCGTTCATGGCCGCGATCGGCCGGGCCCCCATCGTAAAGACGTCGCGTAGGATGCCGCCAACACCCGTGGCGGCTCCCTGATATGGTTCAATATAGCTCGGGTGGTTGTGGCTTTCCATTTTAAAAACAACGGCCTGGCCATCTCCGATATCGACGACTCCGGCATTTTCGCCAGGGCCGCAAATCACCTGTGGCCCTTCGGTTGGAAGGGTGCGCAACCATTTTTTCGAAGATTTGTAAGAGCAGTGTTCGTTCCACATGGCCGAAAAAATTCCAAGCTCCGTGAAACTGGGTGTGCGACCCAGGATCTGCAAAATGCGCAGGTATTCGTCGGGTTTTAGCCCATGGTTTGCGACAAGTTCGTCGTTGATCTGCGGTTCTTGCAACGGATCCCCCCTGATGGCGCGCCCCCTGTCATAGGGCAGGTGCCAAGCAGGGGAAAGCCCTGGTCCTCAGGTCAAATTTCAAGAAGGTTTTACAGACTTTCCCGCGAAAACTGATGGCGCTTAAGCGGCAATTAAGTCGCAGCATGCATGAGGATGCGTCAAGGTTTGCACCGTAGGCAGACGTTGGGAAACATGATTGAGGGTAACCTGTGATGGATCGTTCCGGAACCGATGAAGCGCCTAGCCAGGCACCACGAAAATTCTACCATGCGCTTTATCGGGACGTCAGGCTCACGAAAAAGCTGCCGATTGTCATGTTTCTGATGATCGTTTTGCTTTGTTCCGGCTTGAATACCGTTGCCTTTATTGATGCTCGCCAGATGTTGCACGAGGAAGTGAAAAATAAACTCGCGGCAGCAGCCAGTCAGCGTGCGGCCCAAGTCGAGCAGATGTTCAAAGCAATTAGCCGCAACCTGGTCATTACTGCCGCATCTCCGGGGGTGGTATCTGCAACTCAGGCATTTGTGCGGGCGTGGCAAAACGGCGGCGACAACGTCGGCCGGGATCTCCAATCAACCTTTGTTCACGACAGTCCCTATCCTGTTGGGCAGCGGCAAAACCTTATTGATCCTAAGGATGAGTCCTTCTACGGGATGATCCATGCTCAGCAGCACCCGTTCTTCAAGAAGCTTCAGGAAGAGAAAGGGTACTACGACGTCTTCTTGTTCGATACCAAGGGTAACCTAGTATATTCCGTGTTTAAGGAATCGGACTTCGCAACGAATTTTGTGGACGGAGCTTTTAGGGATAGCGGTCTGGGGGCGGCCTACCGTACTGCGCTGCGACTCGAAGCCGATCAATTTGCTTTTGAAGATTTTAAACCCTATGCGCCGAGCGCGAATGCTCCGGCCGGTTTTGTCGCTGCTCCTGTTTTTGATGAAACACAAACGCTGATCGGCGTATTGGCCTTCCAGATGCCTCTTGATCAGTTGGACTATCTAATTCGTGAGGCTACAGGTCTTGGAGAGACGGGTCTCACCTATGCTATTGGATCTGATGGCCGGTTTCGGAATACGTCCAGAGTGGAAGATCTGTTTCAGATGTTGGATGTCGCTCCTGCAAGGGACCATCTGGGATCCGACTTCGATCAGAATAACCTTGCCCAGATTGGCGTGACAGGAATAGGCGGCTCAGGCGTAATTGCGGGTTTTTCAGTAGCTTCTCTTCCGGGAACGGAATGGATCATGGGGGCTGAGCAGGAACTTGGCGAAATCGAATTGCCGGTTTATTCTATGCTGTTCATTATGGTTCGGCAGAACTTAGTTATGCTTGCGGTGGCTGTAGTGATTTTGTGGTTTATCTCCCGCTCGATCGTTAATCCTCTCAACCATGTTATTGGTGCAATGTCCAAGGTCGCCAATGGAGCGTACGACACAGATATTCCTCACCGCGAGCGGCGCGAAGAAGTCGGAGAATTGGCGTCTACTCTAGAAAATTTTCGAGCGAAACTTGCTGCTGCCGAGGTGGCAGACCGGGAAAAGTCTTTGGCTGATGAACAGTTGGCGAGAGTTCTAGAAGTGCTGCGTAATTCGGTGAAGTCTCTCGCCGATGGAGATCTAACGGTCCGTCTGGAGGACGATCTCGGCGAGGACTATGAAGCACTGCGTCAGGATTTCAACATGGCAGTTGAAAATCTCAGCGACAGTATCGGATCTCTGATCGCAAGTGCAGCTGAGTTGGACGCCAACGCCCGCGAGATTGAGGCTGCATCTGGCGGCTTATCGGAAAAGGCCACCTCACAGGCAGCGACGCTGGAGGAAAGTGCCGCCGCATTGGACGAGACGACAGCAAGCGTAGAATCCACTGCAGACGCCTCGGAACGCGCATCACGCGTCGTGTCGGAGGCGGAGGAGGGCGCGCAAGAAGGTGGTCGGGTGATGGAAAATGCCGTCGAGGCGATGGCGCGGATCTCGGCTTCTTCGGAGAAAATCAGCCAGATTACCTCGGTCATTCAGAATATTGCTTTTCAGACCAACTTGTTGGCTTTGAATGCGGGGGTAGAGGCCGCTCGCGCTGGCGAAGCGGGTCGCGGTTTTGCCGTGGTTGCATCAGAAGTTCGCGCGCTTGCGCAACGCTCGTCGGAGGCTACGGCCGAAATCAACGAATTGATCCAAGAAAGCTCGGGGCACGTGCGCGACGGGGTGGACTTGGTCGAACAGGCGGGCAGCTCTTTGAACGACATCTTGTCCAAATTTGAGGCTATTTCGTCTTCTGTCACTCACATTGCCACTGCGGCGCGAGAACAATCGCTCGGTTTGCAAGAGATCAACAATGGTGTGAACAACATGGACCGTGTGACCCAAGAGAACGCTCATCTTGCCAGTCAGGTCCACTCTACCGGCAGAACTATTCTTTCGGGTGCGGAACGCCTCAACCATGTGGCCCATGCATTCCACACGTCGGGAACAGCGGACATGAAGAAACCGCCAGCCCCTGCACCCAAGCCAGCCCAAAAAGACGAACCCGCGCCGGTTGCGGTTGCACAGAAGGCCGTTGGCAGCGATCTGGTACCCCAGGAACCGACTGACGGCACGGACGACGACGGCTGGAGTGTCTTCTGAAATAACACAGCATTACCAACCAGATTCGGGTTGGTAATGCCACCGAAAGGTCTTGCACTGCCAGTTTGATGCTAGTTCGATTAACGACCCAGGGCATTTCAAAAACCAGTTCCAAAATGGGTAGGTAGATGTGAACAGTCTTGCATGCCGCTTTGCGTGGCAAACCGGACAACAACTATGCGCGTTCCCGTTTACGCTGTGCCTGGATCTCGCTCACCACAAAATCCCTGAACGCGGCAATGCGTTTGGATTGCCTCAGTTCTTCGGGATAGGCGAGAAAAACGGGCACACCTCCCGACTCCACATCATCTAGCACTCGGATGAGACGTGGTTCTTTTTGCGTCACATAATCGGGCAAAACACCAATGCCCAAATTGTTCAGAACACCTTGAAGAACGCCATAATAGTTGTTGACCATGAGCCTGGAAGCGAAGTCGTAAGTTAGCAGATGTTTGACCAATTCTGCGCCCGCGGCCACTTGAGGACTAGACGCCGCCTGGCAAATCAAACGGTGTCCGCCGAGATCGGCAAAGCTCCACGGAGTTCCGGCCTGGTCGAGGTAATCGGGCGTGGCGTACAGGCGCATCCGCACTTCCATCAGACGTTTGCGAATGAGATCCGCTTGGCTTGGCTCTTTCATGCGGATGGCCACATCTGCTTCGCGCATCGGCAAGTCCAGAACTCGCTCTTCGAGCATTAGATCGATGGTCATGTCTGGGTAAGTCGAATAAAGACTGACAAGCCGAGGGGCTAACCACAATGATCCGAAGCCGATTGTGGTGGTCACCCGCAACTCGCCAAAAACTTCTTCTTCACTGTCACGAATCCGCGCCTCGGCTGTATCCAGTCGCTTGTTCATTGCGGTCGTCGCATCAAACAACAACTCGCCCTGTTCCGTGAGAATCAGACCACGCGCATGGCGGTGAAAGAGGGTTGTATTCAGGCTCTCTTCAAGGGTTCTGATCTGCCGGGACACCGCAGACTGGCTGAGATTCAAGGACTCACCCGCATGGGTCAGGCTGCCGGCATCGGCGACCGCGTGAAATATTCTCAATTTGTCCCAGTCCATACGCGAACCTTTCTGACGCCCGATACCCCGCCCGGGTTCTATCTGCTAATTCGACCCAAAGCACGCCCGTTCCAGTATCTGTGATCTAAAGGCTCTTTCTAGGTCAGGAAATATGACCTATCATCGACGCGACGGAGACGGGAGGATGAACGATGACCAAACACGATATCAGTCTTGCTGACCGATTTGATCTGGCCAAGACACATATCCTTCTTAACGGAACGCAAGCCTTGGTTCGGCTGATGCTAATGCAAAAGGTCCGCGACATGGCAGCGGGCTTGAACACGGCGGGATATGTTACCGGTTATCGCGGTTCGCCATTGGGTGCAGTTGATCAACAGATGATCCGAACAAGTAAACTGTTGAGCCAAAATGACATCACTTTCCAACCAGGCTTGAACGAAGACCTCGCAGCCACGGCTTTGTGGGGCAGCCAGCAGGCCGAATTACGCGGAGAGGGCCGATTTGATGGCGTTTTCGGCCTATGGTATGGCAAAGGCCCAGGCGTCGACCGATCCGGAGACGTGATGCGCCACGCCAATATGGCGGGCACCTCGCCCCGGGGCGGTGTTCTAATGGCCATGGGCGACGACCATACCGGCGAAAGCTCCACAACACTGCATCAGTCGGACTGGGCGATGGTCGATGCCTACATGCCGATCGTCAGCCCCGCCGGCGTTCAGGAAATCCTGGATTACGGGCTTTATGGCTGGGCGCTTGGCCGATTTGCCGGTGTTTGGGTCGGTTTGAAAACGATGAAGGATACGGTCGAGGCCACATCAGTGGTGAACGGTGACCCCCATCGCCTGACCTTCACGCCCCCGCACTTCATCATGCCCGAAGGTGGTCTGAACATTCGGCTGGTTGATACCCCGCTCGACCAGGAAGCGCGCATGATCGACTACAAACGATTTGCAGCGGAGGCGTTCAGTCGGGCCAATGGCATGGACAAGCGGATCTGGGGAAAACCGGGTGCAAAAATCGGGTTCGTTGCGGCTGGCAAAAACTACCTGGACTTGATTCACGCGCTCAGTCTGCTGGGAATCGATCAGGAGGAAGCTGTCCGCTTGGGGATCACGACCTACAAGGTCGGTCAGGTCTGGCCGTTGGATATGGCATCTTTCCACGATTGGGCCGAGGGGCTTGAGTTGATCGTGGTGGTTGAAGAAAAACGCAAGCTGATCGAAGTCCAGGTGAAGGAAGCGATCTTCGATGACCGCCGCGGTCGCCGGGTCTATGGCTGGCATAAAGATGGGGAAGAGCTATTCCCCACCAGACATGCGCTTGATCCCGTTGATATTGCGTCGAAAATCGGAGCTATCCTGGCCGAAGAGGGGCGCGAAACGGAGCGGATGAAAGCCGGGCTCGCACGGATCGAGGAAGCGCGGCAAGCCGACAATGCCACAGATATCGCAGCAAGATTGCCGTATTTCTGTTCGGGCTGCCCGCATAATTCGTCGACCAAAGTGCCCGATGGCAGCCGCGCCTATGCCGGAATCGGATGCCATTACATGGTCCAGTGGATGGACCGTGAGACGGTTGGCTTTACGCAAATGGGGGGCGAGGGCGCCAATTGGATCGGTGAGGCGCCGTTTTCAAAGCGCGACCATGTCTTTCAGAACCTCGGGGACGGTACCTACAACCATTCCGGCGTGCAGGCGATCCGGGCCGCATTGTCGGCTGGCACTTCGATTACCTATAAAATCCTCTTCAATGACGCGGTTGCCATGACGGGCGGGCAACAGAATGAAGGCGATCTGCGCCCCGAACAGATCTGCCGGGAATTGCTGGCCATGGGCGTGGGCCATATCGCGTTGGTCTATGACGAAAAAGAAGATGTGGATCTGCGGAAGTTTCCCAGAGAGGTGGAGGCGCACGAACGCGCTGAGTTGCCGAAGGTTCAGGAAGAATGCCAAAAGATCAAAGGCGTATCGGCCATTGTTTATGTACAGACTTGTGCCGCTGAAAAGCGACGCCGTCGCAAGCGTGGCACGTTCCCGGACCCTGACAAGCGCGTCTTCATCAACACTGACATTTGCGAAGGTTGTGGTGATTGCGGAGTTCAAAGCAATTGCGTGTCGATTGTGCCGGTGGAGACCGAACTTGGCCGAAAGCGGGCGATTGATCAGTCCTCCTGCAACAAGGATTTCAGTTGCGTTAACGGGTTTTGTCCGTCGTTTGTGACGATCGAAGGGGCTCAGATCCGCAAGGAGCCAGTGCAGGAGGTCAGCTTGCCGGATTTGCCCGCGCCGCATCTGCCGACCATCGATGGCACACATAACTTGATCATCACGGGGGTCGGGGGCACCGGCGTGGTGACCATCGGCGCCATTATTGCCATGGCGGCACATATCGATGGCAAAGGCGCAGGCATGATCGAGATGGCTGGCTTGGCGCAGAAGGGCGGCGCGGTGCATATCCACTGTCGGCTTGCGCAGCGGCCCGAAGACATTAGTGCGATCCGCGTGGCCACGGGAGAAGCCCATGGCGTGATCGGGGGGGATCTCGTCACCACAGCCGGTGCCAAGACGCTGGGACTGATGCGGAACGGTCAAACGGGTGCGGTGGTTAATGCTGCCGAGATTGTAACGGGAGATTTCACCCGTGACACCGAGTTCCGCATTCCAAATGATCGGCTACGACTGACTTTGCAGGCCAAACTGCGCGATCAAGTCCAATTCTTTGATGCGTCCCAGCTTGCAAAAACGCTGCTGGGCGATTCAATTTTTTCGAACATGCTGGTCTTCGGTGCGGCCTGGCAACGCGGGCTTGTCCCGCTTAGCCATAACGCGATCACCGATGCGATCCGTCTGAACAAGGCGGCCGTCGAGGGAAATCTCAAAGCGTTTGAGTTCGGTCGGTGGGCAGCGGAGAACCCGGATGATGCCGCCAAAATATTGTCGTCGGATGTTGTTGAAACACCCCGCACACCAGAAGCCCAGATCACCTTTCGTGAGGCACATCTGGTTGAGTATCAAGGCCAGAAACTGGCGAAACGTTATCGCACGCTCGTCGAAAGGTTTGATGACCCGGGGCTAAAGCTCGCAGTGGCAAAGGGCTATCATAAGCTATTGGCCTACAAAGACGAATATGAGGTCGCCCGGCTGTTGCAGGGGACGTTTCAGAAGGCCGCGCAAGAGTTTGATGGCGAACTGAAACTGACCTACCATCTGTCACCGCCGATCCTCAGCCGCATCGGCGCAGACGGGCGCCCGAAGAAGCGCGGGCTTGGCCCCTGGATGGCGCGATTCTTCCCGTTGCTGGCACGGATGAAAGCCTTGCGCGGCACCCCACTAGATCTATTCGGCTACACAGCGGAACGGCGAATGGAGCGGCGCTTGATCCGAGAATATGAGGCCGACATGGCGAAGATCCTAAAGGAGCTTACACCGGAGCGCATGGCGCCAGCGATTGCGCTGGCCGAATTGCCGTTGCAGATTCGCGGATTTGGCCCCGTCAAGGCTCAGGCTGCAGAAACAGCGGCCCTTCGCCGGTCTGAATTATGGCAGGCCTTCGAGACCCCACCCGAAATGACGGCGCGTGCAGCCGAATAAAGCGTCGCAAATTTGTCATGTCGGTCTAGTCACATCGGCTTTGGCATTATACATGCCTGCGTACTGGAGGACGAAGGCCATGCCAAACCGTCAGGTCGCACGCGAAATCAGTTATGCCAGCTCTGCCCAAACCAAAGGGGGGCGAGCGGTCATCAGGGTGTTGGAGAACGCCACGGGCCGGATCGGTTTGATCCGCCGTGCCGAAGGCTACGAGCGTGAGGTGGCGGCGGGCCGCGATTTTTGGGAGGTCATGGTCGAACGATATGGCCTGAGCCTCAATGTGGTCGGCGGGAGCCTGGACAACATCCCGCGCGAAGGGCCACTGATCCTGATCGCCAACCATCCCTATGGCATTCTGGATGGCCTGATCATGGGCCATATCCTGAGCCACGTGCGCGGCGACTTCCGCATCATGGCCAACAGCGTGTTCAAGCGGGCCGAGGAACTGAATCGGATCCTGTTGCCCGTGTCTTTCGATGAAACGAAAGAGGCGATGCGCCTGAATATCCAAACCCGGAAACGCTCGCTGGAATATCTGGCCGAAGGGGGCGCAATCGGCGTCTTTCCGGGCGGCACCGTGGCAACCGCGGTGAAGCCCTTTTCGCGGCCCATGGATCCGGGCTGGCGGGGCTTTACCGCACGCATGGTCGCAAAATCCGGGGCCGCAGTCGTGCCGATCTTTTTTGACGGTCACAATTCACGCTTGTTCCAGGTTGCCAGCCATCTGCATTACACATTGCGGATGGCGCTGCTGATCCGTGAGTTCAAGGCGCGGGTCGACGAGCCTGTCGACATTGCGGTTGGCAAACCGATTGATCCTGATGCGTTGGCGGCAAGAGCGGGCGATACACAGGCCATGATGGATTTCTTGCGGAACGAAACGTACGCATTGAGTCCTAAGCCTCTGAAATCACTGGACTACGGCTTTGAGTTCGAAGAGCGCTACAAGAGCTGACACCATGGCGGTTGGGATTTTTGACAGCGGCTTGGGTGGGCTGACCGTGCTTGATGCGGTGACAAAGCGGTTGCCGGATGTGCCTATCGCTTATTTGGGCGATAGCGCCCATGCGCCTTACGGTGTGCGCGATGCCGATGACGTCTACAACCTGACCTGCGCGAGTGTGGAACGGCTTTGGGCTGCCGGGTGTGATTTGGTGATCCTGGCTTGCAACACCGCCTCCGCCGCGGCCTTGCGCCGGATGCAGGAAAGCTGGATCCCATCGGACAAGCGGGTCCTTGGCGTTTTCGTTCCCCTGATCGAAGCACTGACCGAGCGGCAATGGGGAGATAACTCTCCACCTCGGGAAGTGGCCGTGAAACATGTGGCTTTGTTTGCCACCCCGGCGACTGTCGCGAGCCGGGCGTTCCAGCGTGAACTGGCATTCCGGGCCATTGGCGTTGATGTGGAGGCGCAGGCCTGCGGTGGTGTCGTCGACGCAATTGAAGATGGAGACCTGATCCTGGCAGAAGCGTTGGTCCGGTCGCACGTGGATGCGCTGCTGCGCAAGATGCCCAAGCCCGAGGCCGCCATCTTGGGATGTACGCACTATCCGTTGATGGAGGATACGTTCCGGGACGCGCTTGGCGAGGGTGTAAAGGTGTTTTCTCAGGCCGATCTGGTGGCAGAGAGCCTCGCCGATTATCTTGATCGCCACCCCGATATGCACGGCCAAGGAGACCAACCTGTCTTTATGACGACAGGCGATCCGCGACGGGTCAGTGACAAGGCCACGCAGTTTTTGCGACGACAAATCGCCTTTGAAGCTGCGTAACTCACTGATTTACCCTTATTTCGGGACCTGACCCATGACGACCCATTCCATCGCCATTCTTGGCGCCTCTGGCTATACCGGCGCGGAGCTTGTCCGGCTGATTGCCACTCACCCTTCTTTTGAAATCGCAGCCCTGTGCGCAGATCGTAAGGCGGGTTTGACCATGGCAGAGGTGTTTCCGCATCTCGGCCATCTGGATCTGCCCCGGCTGACCAAGATTGGCGAGGTCGATTTCGCTGGCATCGACCTGTGCTTCTGCGCGTTGCCCCATGTGACCAGTCAGCAGGTGATTCCAAGCCTGCCGAGCGATCTTAAGGTCATTGATCTAAGCGCCGATTTCCGGCTACGCGATCCGGCGGACTATGAAAAGTGGTACGGCAAGCCCCATGATGCTGTCGAACTGCAGAAAGAAGCCGTCTACGGACTGACCGAGTTTTACCGGGAGGAGATCCGCAGTGCACGGTTCGTGGCCGGGACAGGGTGCAACGCAGCCACGGGCCTGTTTGCCCTGTTGCCACTGGTCGCGGCGGGCGTGATCGACCCTGATGAGATTATCTTGGATCTGAAATGTGCGGTGTCCGGGGCGGGGCGGTCGCTGAAGGAAAACCTGCTCCACGCCGAACTGTCGGAAGGGTACTATCCGTATGCTGCTGGCGGCAAACATCGGCATCTTGGCGAGTTTGATCAGGAATTGTCCAAGGCGGTCGGTCGGCCGGTGGAAATCCAGTTCACGCCAACGCTTGTTCCGGCAAACCGGGGTATCCTGGCTGCGGCCTATGTTCACGGAGACGCGGCACAGATCCATGCTACGCTCGCCGAAGCCTACGCCTCTGAGCCGTTCTGCCATTTGCTACCGCTTGGTCAGGTACCGTCCACCCGGTCAATCAGGGGCTCGAATTTCGTGCATCTGGGCGTGGCCGCAGAGCGGAAACCGGGGCGGGCGACGGTTTATGCCGTTCTGGACAATTTGACCAAAGGATCTTCTGGCCAAGCTCTCCAAAATGCTAACTTAATGCTGGGCGAGGTGGAAACCGCAGGGCTGATGCTGGCCCCGATCTTTCCATAGGAGGTGCGGCCATGAAGGGGCTCAAAAAACAGCGGCGCATTCAGATTATCGGCTTGGCGTTTCTGTGCGTTGCGGGGGTTTTGACCCTGTTGTGGTTTTTGCCCGATGATGCGTTCCAGTTCTTCAAGAGCCCCTCTGAACTGGCCGCCGAACCTGTGCCCGAAACGCTGGTCATTCGTTTGGGTGGCCTGGTCGAAGAGGGTTCGCTGGTCATTGGCGAAGGTGAGTCGATCAGCTTTTCGGTGACGGATGGCGCGGCATCTATCAAGGTGGAATATACTGGCATTCGGCCGGACCTGTTTGGCGAAGGCGAAGGCACCGTTGCGACAGGCCGCTACATTGATGGTGTCTTTCAAGCCACTGAAATCTTGGCGAAACATGATGAAACCTACATGCCGAAAGAGGTGATCGACGCGCTGAAAGAACAGGGCGTCTACCAGGCGCCGGACCAGGGCTCCTAACCACCGTACGGTCGGGTAAAGGTTTCTTTAACCCTTAGGGGCAGCTTCCAGGTGGTGAACAAAGTGTTACTGCCAGGGAAGCTTACCAATGCAGACAGTTCAAGAGATCGCGGCAGAGATCGTGCGCCGCGAGGGTGGATATGTAAACGATCCTGACGACCCAGGTGGCGCAACCAAATGGGGCGTGACCATTGGTACGATGCGGCGGCTTGGGATCGACCTGACCGGCGATGGTCGGGTCAGTGTTGCGGACGTCAAAAAGCTCGACCGTGCAAAGGCAACCGAGATCTATATCGAGCACTACTTCAATCGCCCGCGCATCGCTGAGTTGCCCCAATCGCTGCAGGCCAGTGTTTTTGACATGCATGTCAATGCCGGGGCCAATGCAATGAAGATCCTTCAGCGGCTCTTGCGTCAGATGGGGCAAGAGGTCAGCGTCGACGGCGTGATCGGGCCGCAGACGATCGCTGCCGCTAAGGCGGCGGAGCGCGAGGCCCCCCACCATCTGGCGGACGCCTATGGGATCGCGCGCCGAAACTACTACTACGCGCTTGCTGACCGGCGTCCGCGCAGCCGCAAATATGCGCGCCGTCGGGATGGCGGCAAGGGCGGGTGGATTGCTCGAGCCGAGGAATTTATCAGCCCGAAATACCATCTGACAGATGCAGAACACCGGGCGAGGGTGTCCAAATGGGGCTGATCGACGGGATCTTCGGCTTTCTGTTTGGTTCGGGCCGCAACGTGATCAAGGAAACCGCAGAGGTCTTTCGCCCAAATGCGGAGGCAGAGGCGGTCCGCAGCTTGGCCCAAAACGAAGCGGCTTTGCAGCAGTTTGCCGCCGAGTTCGCGGTGCCGCGCCGTGGTCTTTTTGACCGGTTGATCGACGGGTTGAACCGCGTACCGCGCCCGGCACTGGCCATTGGAACGTTGGGTCTGTTCGTGTCGGCCATGGTCGACCCGATCTGGTTTGCCGAGCGGATGCAGGGCATCGCATTGGTGCCCGAGCCGCTTTGGTGGCTGATGGGCGCCATCGTGTCGTTCTATTTTGGCGCGCGGCATCAGGCCAAAGGTCAGGAGTTTCAACGCTCAATCGCCGCGACCATGGTCCGGACCAAGGCCGTGACGGAAAATCTCAAAGAGCTCAAAGCGTTGGAGGCAGGTTATCATGTCGTCGAGCCCGTCGAAAAGACCGACCAGCCGTCCGACAATCCAGCGCTTCAGGATTGGAAGCGCGACCATGGATGAGAGCTGGACCAGTCAGGTGGAGCGGCGGCTCCATGCGCTGGAAATGCGCAATGCCGTGGACGAGGTACACCGTTTGGCCGTTGAACGGCGGCTCGGAGCCATTGAAGACATGCTGAAATGGCTGGTCCGTCTGGTATTCGGCGCCTTGCTGACGGCGGCTGTGGCCTATGCGTTAAGGGGCGGCTTCTTCACGCCCTGATCAAACAGAACAATTCAAACCAACTCACGGCCTTGCGACGATGTTGCAGGCCGTTTTGCATTGCGGCACGGGGTGGGACCGCTATCTTTGCGGCCATGATCGTTGAACTTGGGCATTTTGCACTGATCCTCGCCGCCGTCGTCGCCTGTGTGCAGATGGTGGTGCCACTGGTGGGCGCGCACAAACGCTGGTCAGGCTGGATGGCGATGGCCATCCCGGCCGCGACGGCACAATTCGTGCTGGTAGCTGCAAGCTTCGCCGCCTTGACCTATGCCTTCGTCGCTTCGGACTTTTCGCTGCGATTGGTGGCGACGAACTCGCATACGCTGAAACCCATGCTCTACAAGGTCTCCGGCGTCTGGGGGAACCACGAAGGCAGCATGCTGCTTTGGGTGTTGATCCTGGCGCTTTTTGGTGCGTCTGCGGCCTGGTTCGGGCAGGGCTTGCCTGCGACGCTCAGGGCACGGGTGCTGGCCGTGCAGGCTTCGGTCAGCGTGGCGTTCTACGCCTTTATCCTGTTTACCTCGAACCCGTTCCTGCGGCTAGAGACCCCGCCGATGAACGGGCAAGACCTCAATCCGCTCTTGCAGGATCCGGGGCTCGCCTTCCATCCGCCGTTTCTCTACCTGGGCTATGTCGGGCTTTCGATGGCATTTTCATTCGCTGTGGCCGCCCTGATTGAAGGCCGGGTGGACGCGGCCTGGGGCCGATGGGTCCGCCCTTGGACATTGGCGGCCTGGGTCTTTCTGACCATCGGCATCGCGCTAGGGTCCTGGTGGGCGTACTATGAGCTTGGCTGGGGCGGCTTCTGGTTCTGGGATCCGGTCGAAAATGCCAGCTTCATGCCGTGGCTGCTGGCGGCGGCGCTGCTGCATTCGGCCATCGTTGTAGAGAAGCGGGAGGCGCTCAAAAGCTGGACCATCCTGTTGGCGATCCTGGCCTTTGGCTTTTCGCTGATCGGCACCTTCATCGTCCGGTCCGGAGTTCTGACCAGCGTCCACGCCTTTGCCAACGACCCCGAACGGGGTGTGCTGATCCTGATCATTCTGGCCATCTTCCTTGGTGGGGCGCTGACGCTCTATGCGGCGCGGGCCGGGTCGTTGGAAGCGCGTGGCGTTTTTTCAATGGTCAGCCGGGAAAGCGCGCTGGTTATGAACAATGTGCTGCTCGCGGTGAGCTGCTTCATCGTCTTCATCGGAACGATCTGGCCTTTGATCGCCGAGATTTTGTTCGATCGTACAGTCAGTGTTGGTCCGCCCTTCTTTGACAAGACCTTTACGCCGGTCATCGTTCTGCTGGCCGCGCTGCTGCCGATTGGCGCGCTGATGCCGTGGAAGCGAGCGCAGCTTGACCGAACGATGGCGCCGCTTTGGGGCATTCTGGCGCTCAGCATGGCGAGCGCGGCGCTGGTTTGGGCGTTGCAAACCCGGCAGTCGGCCTTGGCCCCGTTAGGCGCCGTGCTGGCCGTTTGGGTCGTGGGTGGAGCCATTGCGGATTTGGCCAGCAGGACCGGGAGAGGCCCGATCAAAAACAGGCTCCGTCGATTGACGCGGTTGCCCGGCGCTGACTGGGGCAAGGCGTTGGCACATGCAGGCGTTGGTATCACGACCCTCGGCATTGCCGGGCTAATCGCTTGGAAAGTTGAAGACATTCGTATCGCCGAAATTGGTCAGACATTCGATGTTGCCGGCTACCAGGTCACCTTGAAGGCTGTGGACCGGGTCGAGGGGCCCAACTACCTGTCCACCATGGCGACGCTTGATGTCGCTCAAGGGGAACGCCTGCTGGCCACGCTGAAACCGGAAAAGCGGGTCTATCCGGTGGCGGGCATGCCGACGACAGAAGCTGCGATCAGCAATGGTGTCTGGCGCGACCTCTACTTGGTGATTGGCGATGAGCAATCCAACGGCGCTTGGGCCGTGCGCACCTATATCCACCCGATGGCCAACTGGATTTGGGCCGGGTGCATGGTGATGGCATTGGGCGGATTTGTCTCGCTGATGGACCGTCGCCACCGGGTCGCCGCTGGTGCCCGGAAAACGCAGCCCTTGGGAGTTCCTGCGGAATGAGATTGGTCCTTGCCCTTTGCCTGTCGCTCGCGGCTTCCACCCTTTGGGCCCTGGACCCGTCGGAAATGCTGCCGGACCCCGAACAAGAAGCGCGGGCGCGGTCATTGGATCACGTCATCCGCTGCGTGCAGTGCCAATCGGAATCCATCGCATCGTCCAATGCGGGCTGGGCACGGGATGCCCGCCGCGCGGTTCGTGAACAGGTGGCAGCTGGCCAAAGCGACGCTGAAATCAAGGCATTCTTCGTTGCCCGTTATGGCGAAATTGTCCTGATGGAGCCATCGACCGGCGGCGCAAATCTGATCCTCTGGGTGGCGGGACCGGCCATGTTGATCGTGGCGTTTGCCGTTGGTTTCGCTTATGTCCGTCGCCGTGACCCCGAGACCGCAACGGATGCGCAACTGAGCGACGAAGATCAGGCGCGGCTCGACGAAATTCTTGGCAAGTGACGCACCGTTCGGATTTAACGCCGAACCTTCGCTGCCTAAGGTGACCCCAGCGTCAAGGAGGGCCAGCCCCATGCATTATGAAACCATCCGCTACGCCATTCGCGAGGATGTGGCTCTGATCACCATGAACCGGGCCGAGGTGATGAACGCGCTGAACACGCAGATGCGTGCGGAGTTGACCCACGCCTTCAAGGCTGCCGGAAAGGATGCGCGGGTTGCCGTGCTGTCCGGCAAGGGCCAGGCCTTTTGTTCTGGCCAGGATCTGGGCGACGGCGCGAGCGCGGCCAACCTGGATCTCGAACGGACGCTGCGGGACGAATATGTGCCGATGCTTCGGGCTATCTTTGATTGCCCGATCCCAACGATCAGTGCCGTGAATGGTGCGGCAGCCGGGGCAGGGGCAAATCTGGCGCTGGCGGCAGATGTGGTGATTGCAACGGAATCTGCCGTGTTCCTGCAGGCGTTTACCCGTATCGGTTTGATCCCGGATGCAGGCGGCACCTACTGGCTGCCCCGGCAGATGGGCTTTGCCAAGGCCATGGGGGCGGCGCTGTTCGCCGACAAGATCACCGCCAAGCAGGCCGACGACTGGGGCATGATCTGGGAACATGTACCTGACGAAGAGTTCCGCGATCATTGGTGGCGGCGCGCACTGCATTTGGCACAAGGCCCAACAGTGGCCTACCGCAATGTGAAGGCCGCATTGCGTGGTACCTTTGCCAACGATCTAGAGAGCCAGTTGGCGCTAGAGGCGCATCTGCAAGGCGAACTCGGCCAAACACGGGACTTCAAAGAAGGTGTTTTGGCTTTTCTGGAAAAACGCCCCGCGGCTTACGAGGGCCGGTGATCCGACGCTCCGCGTAACGGGTCGTATGGTCGGGGGCCAAGTCTTGGTGCGCGGAACGGTGGCCAGCCGCACTGATAGTGCTATGATTGTGGCTGTGGGGGATTGGTTGCCATCGCAACGGTCGATACGGTACTTGATCCTACATGGGTACGGGGAAGGTAACGAGTAAGCATAATGATAACAGCGAGGAACAATCATGAATTTGGGTAAATCCGTTGCTACGGCATTGGGCGTCGCCTTAGTTGGCGCAACGGTTCTTGTCGCGCCGAGCCAAGTGTCTGCTCAAGATATTTGTCAGGGCTTCGGGCCACAGACGCCGCGCGACATTTCACTGACGTCTGGTAGCAATCCACGGGATTTCTCGTTGGCGCCGCCTTCGACGCAAATGAATCTCTGCAACATTCATTCGCACACGAATGCCGAACATAAGGGGCCCGGCTTTTCGGTTTCGGCAGGCGACGGAACCTATGGCGGTTTCAAGTGCAATGAAACGGACAGCCTGACAGAGGCCGAACTGGTTGAGCCCACCGAAAATGCGGGCGCCTATAAGCAGGTCAAGCCGGGCGACACGATTGAGGTCCATTGGGTGCACACGTCTTGTGACATCACACCGGGCGAGGGGCTGGGATCTTGCCTGAGCGATGCTTGCGCCAACCCGCAACTGCGCGTTGAGACGCAGGTCTTCCTGGTGGTGAACGACCCAGATGCGCTTGATTTCACGGAATATGCCTATGGCGGCAATGTCGTGGATGGTCTGCACCAACCCAAGGCTCTGCCGACGGGTACAGGCGATCCGGTTCAGTTTACCGGTTCGACCACGGGGCCCAGCTTCACCCAAGCGACGTGCTCACCTTTGCAGGTCACCTGGAGCGTTCGTCCGCAATGCGCCAAGGTTGACATCAACTCACTGAACAAGTGGGCCGCCGAAGGCAATGTGTTTAACGAAACCAAGTCCCACGGTGTGCGCGGGCTGGTTACGGCACCAGAACTGCTTTCGCCGATCAACTGACGACAAAAAAGGGCGCCATGTCTTCGGCGCCCTTGCTTCTGTCTGACAAAGCCCGGCCAATTGGCCGGGTTTTTGTTAGCGGTTCTCCACCTCGACATAGTCGCGCGTGACCATGCCGGTATAAAGCTGGCGGGGCCGACCGATCTTCTGGCTGGGATCCATCAGCATTTCTTTCCACTGCGAAATCCAACCGACCGTGCGCGATAGCGCAAAGATCGGCGTGAACATCGATGTCGGGAAGCCCATCGCCTCCAGAATGATGCCGGAATAGAAATCCACGTTCGGGAAGAGCTTCTTCTCTGCGAAATATGGATCGGCCAAAGCCTGGGCTTCCAGTTCCTTGGCGACCTGCAGGATCGGGTTGTTTTCGACGCCCAGCAGGTTCAGCACCTCGTCTGCGGACTCCTTCATCACCGTCGCGCGCGGATCGAAGTTCTTGTAGACCCGGTGGCCGAAGCCCATCAGCCGGAACGGATCGTCGCGATCTTTGGCGCGGGCGATGAATTCCGGGATCCGATCCGGTGTGCCGATTTCTTTGAGCATTTCCAGGCAGGCCTGGTTCGCACCACCATGGGCAGGGCCCCAAAGGCAAGCGATGCCAGCCGCGATACAGGCAAATGGGTTTGCGCCGGAGCTGGAAGCCAGGCGAACGGTCGAGGTCGATGCGTTTTGTTCATGGTCCGCATGGAGCGTGAAGATCCGGTCCATTGCACGGCTGAGGATCGGGTCGACCACGTAATCCTCGGCAGGAACGGCAAAGCACATCCGCAGGAAGTTCGACGCATAGTCCATCTCGTTGCGCGGATAAACGAAGGGCTGGCCAATCGAATATTTATACGCCCAGGCGGCAATGGTCGGCATCTTGGCAATCAGCCGGATCGAAGCAACCTCGCGCTGCCATGGGTCCGAAATGTCGGTGCTGTCATGGTAGAAGGCAGACATTGCGCCGACCACGCCGACCATAATGGCCATTGGATGCGCATCACGCCGGAAGCCCCGGAAGAAGTTCTGCATCTGCTCATGCAGCATTGTGTGCATCGTCACACGCTGCTCGAAATCTTCCAATTGTGTGGCAGTTGGAAGCTCGCCGTAGAGCATCAGATAGCAGACTTCCAGATAGTGCGATTTTGCCGCCAGCTGATCGATCGGATAACCCCGGTGCAGCAGAACGCCCAGATCGCCATCAATGTAGGTGATGGTGCTTTCACAGGCCGCTGTTGAGGTGAAGCCAGGATCGTACGTGAAAACGTTGCCTTGGCCGTAAAGCTTCCTGATATCTATGACGTCAGGTCCAGTGGTACCTGACATGATTGGAAGTTGGATTTCCTTGTCGTCGATCGACAGTGTGGCATGGCGTGTTGGTCGGCTGGTATCTGGCATAATGCTCCCTTTCAGTCGGCCGAAGGCCCGGCTTCGCCGGACCCGGAAATTTCGCGCCGCGGGTCTGCGCTATTGAGGCGCGGTACCCGTCGCATCTGTGAGCCGGCCTAAAGTTTCATCTCGGCCGATCACAAGCATCATATCATAGACGCTTGGTGTGACTGTACGCCCGGCAAGGGCCGCCCTGAGGGGTTGTGCCAACTTGCCGAAAGACAACTCCTTGCTTTCCGCAAAACTGGTTAAGGACTCTTCAAGATCAGTCCGGACCCAGCTAACATTTTGCAGATGCGAGGTCAAATCCTGAAGTATACCAATGGATACAGAATTCAGGGCTTTCGCGGATTTGTCATCTGGCTCGATTGGGCGGCTGGCCAGAACAAAATGCGCCTTTTCAAGCAGTTCCGGGAATGTTTTCGCGCGGTCTTTCAGGCTGTAGAGCGCACGTCCCAAACCGGCGGCCTGGCTGTCGGTCAGACTGTTTCCATTGCTTGCCCGCAGAAACACGGAAATTTCCTCAAGAAGCGCGCCATCGGCGGAGGCCGCGATATGTTGACCACACAGATGTTCCAGCTTCTTGGCGTCGAAACGGGCAGCGGATTTGGTGATACCGTCCAGATCGAACCATTCTTTGGCTTGAGCATCCGTGAAAAATTCATCATCGCCATGGGACCAGCCAAGTCGGGTCAAATAGTTCCGCATCCCTGCGGCGGGATACCCCATTTTCTGGTATTCTTCGACGCCCGTTGCACCAT
This sequence comes from Pseudomonadota bacterium, assembly GCA_038526275.1. Taxonomy (GTDB): domain Bacteria; phylum Pseudomonadota; class Alphaproteobacteria; order Rhodobacterales; family Rhodobacteraceae; genus 188UL27-1. Next base: position 20,573 of record JBCBGY010000059.1, read on the forward strand.
GGCGTTTTGAGAGTTTCTTGCCGTCGGCCCCTAGGATCAGGGGCAGGTGCGCGTAGGTCGGCAGCGGCCATCCCATTCCCTTATAGATCAGCATCTGCCGGGGCACGTTCGACAGGTGGTCGTCGCCCCGGATCACATGGGTTACGCCCATATCATAATCGTCAACGACGACAGCCAGCATGTAGGTCGGCGTGCCGTCTGACCGCAGCAAAACAAGATCGTCCAAGGTTTCATTGGCCCAGGTGACCCGGCCTTGCACAGCGTCTTCAACTATTGTTTGCCCGTCGCGCGGCGCCTTGATTCGAATGACGAAAGACGTGTCGGGATGCGTGCTTGGATCTGCATCTCGCCAGGGAGAGCGGAACAGGGTCGAGGTGCCCTCGGCCCGGGCCTTTTCCCGGAAGGCCTCAATTTCGTCCTGTGTGGCAAAGCATTTATAGGCCATGCCATTGTCGATCAGGCTTTGCGCCACCTCCCGGTGACGCGGCACCCGCTCAAACTGGCTGACGGCTTCGCCATCATAGTCCAGGCCGAGCCACCGCATGCCGTGCAGGATCGCATCAACCGCTTCGGGCGTATATCGCGCACGGTCGGTATCTTCTACGCGCAGCAAAAATCGCCCGCCGTGACTACGGGCAAAAAGCCAGTTGAACAGGGCCGTCCGGGCCGTGCCGATATGCATGTAGCCGGTGGGCGAGGGGGCGATGCGGGTAACAACCGATGCCATGGGGGAGCTTAACCTTTCAGCAACCAAGCGGGAGATAATTCTGCGACCGTGTATGCCGAGCCGCTAGACAGGACAAGACCACCACTATGGCCAGCGGTTCAAACCGCGCTGTTGGCCCAGCGTGGTCATTTGCTTTTATGGGTGCCGGTTTTCCTGGGGATGGGGATCGGCATTTACTTTGCATTGCCGGTCGAGCCGAGTCTTTCCCATTACGCCCTTCTAACACTTTGCGCGGGTGCGGTCCTGACGCTGGCTTGGTACGCTGGTGAAGCGAGCAGCCCGGTCTTTGTGGCCCTCGGCCTCGTTCTAATCGGAGTGGTCCTGGCCGGTGCCCGTGCTCACAGTGTGGCTGCTCCCGTCCTTGGCTTTCGCTATTATGGGCCCATCGAAGGGCGGGTCGTGGCCATTGACCGCTCCGCCTCTGACAAGCTTCGCTTGACCCTGGACAAGGTCGTGCTGGAGCGCATGGCTCCTGATCGGACACCTTATCGTGTTCGCGTCTCGCTCCATGGTACGCAAGGCTTTGTCGACCCAACTCCCGGTATGGTCGTGATTCTGACCGGACATTTGTCGCCGCCCGGCGGCCCGGTAGAACCTGGCGGTTTCGACTTCGCCCGCAAATCCTGGTTCGACCGTTTGGGGGCAGTGGGCTATACGCGCACTCCGGTACTGGCGTTAGAGCCACCCCGGCCAGACAGTCTGGCTCTGCGGGTGTTTCAGGTGCGCCGACATCTTTCCCAGGCGGTCCAGGAGCGGATACCAGGCGAAGCAGGTGGCTTCGCGGCCGCGCTCACCACAGGCGACCGGTCGGGCATACCGCAGGAGGCGCTGGAGGATTTGCGCAAATCAAACCTGGCCCACCTGCTGGCCATTTCGGGGCTCCATATGGGCCTGCTCACGGGCGTCATATTCGGACTGGTCCGAATTGGCCTGAGCCTGATCCCGATGATCGCCCTGCGCCTGCCGGTGAAGAAAATCGCGGCAGCCACAGCGATCCTGTGT
>JBCBGY010000060.1:0-1310 GCA_038526275.1 Pseudomonadota bacterium
GTACGGCAGATTTTGCAGGTTGCGCCGCTGTTTCAGCCGGTCACGCCTTCGGGTAAGCCGATGTCGGTCCGCATGAGCGCGGCTGGGGATTACGGCTGGATCACGGATCGGAAAGGGTATCGTTATGCGCCGACCCATCCGGATGGGCAAGCCTGGCCCCCAATCCCATCGAGTATCCTGGCGGTTTGGAAGGCTGTGGCCGGGGTCGACCGACAGCCCCAATGCTGTTTGGTCAATTTCTATGGGCAAGAAGCCCGGATGGGGTTGCACCAAGACCGGGATGAAGCGGATTTCTCGATGCCAGTCGTTTCTATCTCGTTAGGAGATGCCGGGCTCTTCCGGGTGGGCAACGTGACGCGTGGCGGCAAGACCGAGAGCTATTGGCTGCAATCGGGCGATGTGGCGGTGATGGGCGGTGAGGCTCGATTGGTCTATCATGGTGTGGACAGGATACGGGCGGGCACGTCGACTTTGATGCCAAAGGGTGGCCGGGTGAACTTAACCTTGCGTGTGGTCACGTAGTCCAGCGGCGCTTCGCATTGTTTTGGCTTTGGGGGGCGCTGCCCCCGCAGCCGGGGCTGCTCCCCCGAAATATTTGGACCAATAAGAATTAGAGAACGATGTCTGCTGTGGTGCTGCGCGTTTTGGTCAATCTGGCATTTGGCAGGTCGTTTTTTGTGACCTTTAGGCGGGCTGCTTCGGGGTCGAGACCATGCGACAACCAGCGTTCGGTTAGTCGGTGTTCCAGCTGATCGTCGGCGACATCGAGCCAGATGGTGAGATCCCAGAATTCGGTTAACTTGTTCCAGTGCGGGTCTTTTAGCAGCAGATAGTTCCCTTCGATGATCAGGATTTGGTGGCGGCCGGTGATTTCAATCGCGCCTGCGACGGCGATGTCAAGGGTGCGATCGAAGATGGGGGCGAAGAGTTGGTCTTCTATCGTGGCCCTTTGGAGCAACGTTGACAGGCCATGGACATCGAAGGTTTCTGGGGCGCCTTTGCGGTGGAGCAAATTGCGGTGTTCCAAGATCCGATTGTCCAGGTGGAAGCCGTCCATTGGGAGCAGGACTGCCGTGGGACCAAGGGCGGCAACCAATTGTTCGGCGAGGGTCGATTTGCCGGATGCAGGCGGGCCGGCGATGGCGACGATCTGGCGTCGGTCCGAGGGCAGGGCGGTTATGCGTTTGACGAGGACTTCAAGCGTCATGCGGCCTCTGGGACCTTGGTACCGGTCATGAAGGCTTCGGCATCTGCCATAGTAAAGTTGCTGGGATTGATGACGGTCAGGCGTTTGCCAAGGCGATGAATAT
>JBCBGY010000060.1:1410-17253 GCA_038526275.1 Pseudomonadota bacterium
TGATCGGAATGCTGCGGGATTTGACGTCGAGAATCAGCTCAAGCACCCGGCGGCTTTCTTTGACGCCCAAAGCGGCTGTGGGTTCGTCGAGAATGATGACCTTGGATCCGAACGCGGTGGCGCGGCCGACGGCGACACCTTGTCTCTGGCCACCGGACAGGGTTTCGACCGCCTGATTGATATTTTGGATGGTCATCAGGCCCAGATCGCTCAGTTTCTCGCGGGCGAATTTTTCCATTGCGGGACGGTCCAGCATGCCAAACCATTGACCAAGCGGACCTTTGCGTCGCAGTTCCCGGCCCATGAACATGTTATCGGCGATAGACAGGGCAGGTGACATTGCTAGGGTTTGATACACGGTTTCGATGCCGTGGCGCTTGGCATCAGGCAGCGGATACGGCATGTCCACCGGCCATCGCTGTGCCCGCTATGGTGCACAGGCCCAGGGCCGAGCCCAAGAGCAGTTTTTTCATGTTTTTCCTCCCGTTTAGGACCGTTTCATGTGAGGGGCATTGCCCTCCTGGTCCTGAGATCACGTAATCTGAGACAGCGGGCTGATGTCAATTGCGATGGATGATTTTGCAGCTTTGGTCTGATATGAGGTGTGGCTGATGAGCAGGGACCGGGCGTATGGCGTCCTTTCATGGCCGATGCTAAGGTTAACTCGCCGTCATCATGCGTAAGGATTCATGCCCGCTCTGTGCCGCCAGTGTCTGACCCAGTTTGACCGCGGAGCCCGGTGCCCAGCCTGCGGATCACCGCGCGTGCTGACCCATCCTGAATTGTTCGACCTGTCGATTGCGCATATGGATTGCGACGCCTTTTATGCTTCGGTGGAAAAGCGGGACAATCCTGACCTGGCCGACAAGCCCGTGATCATTGGTGGTGGGCGGCGCGGGGTCGTCTCAACCGCCTGTTATATCGCCCGGATCAAGGGGGTGCGGTCGGCCATGCCGATGTTCAAGGCGTTACAGCTTTGCCCGGACGCCGTGGTGCTGAAGGGGCGCATGTCGCTTTATGTGGAGGTTTCGCGCCAAGTGCGCGCGATGATGGAGGACCTGACCCCAGCGATCGAGCCATTGTCGCTGGATGAGGCCTTTCTGGATTTGACCGGGACGGCACGCCTGCATGGGGCTCCACCGGCTGTGATGCTCGCCCGCCTCGTTCAGCGCATGGAGGACGAGTTGGGGATCAGCGGATCAATCGGATTGAGCCACAACAAGTTCTTGGCCAAGGTGGCGAGCGATTTGGACAAGCCGCGTGGCTTCGCTGTGATTGGCCTTGCGGAGACCGAAGAGTTTCTGCGGGACAAGCCCGTGCGTCTGATATGGGGTGTGGGGCAGGCGTCCCAAGCTTCGCTGGAGAGTGCCGGTATTCGGACATTTGCAGATCTGCGGCGCTGGGAGCGCAAGGATTTGGCCGCTCGGTTTGGGAATATAGGCGACCGTTTGTGGCACCTGGCCTGGGGTTTGGATCATCGTCCGGTGAACCGGGACAGTCGGCCCAAATCCATTTCGAACGAAACCACATTTCACGATGACACAGCGAGCTTGGATCTGCTGGACGGGCACATCTGGCGGCTGACAGAGAAAGTGTCTGATAGGGCGAAGGCGAAAGAGTTTGCGGGCCGCGTGGTGACCCTGAAACTGAAACGCGCAAACCACGCGGTATTGAGCAAACGCGTTTCGCTGCGAGAGCCCACATATTTAGCGGATAAGATCTATCGGACGGCGCGGGGATTGCTAGACCAGGTCGCGGAGAGCGGACCCTTTAGATTGATTGGTGTGGGTTTGAGTGACCTCGTGCCTGCCGCCGAGGCGGACATGGTGGGAGATTTATTGGATCCCGGCGCGACGCAACGGGCTGAGGCAGAACGCGCACGTGACGCCATCCGGGGCCGGTTCGGCACGGATGCGATCGTGAAGGGCCGGGCGTTGCGGTAAGGCCTATGGCGGCTCTCCCGCCCCCGTCGCTCGGCCTTTCGGCCTACTCCGGCGTTGGGCCCGGCCGCGCGTGCCGCGCGGCGCCTCCGGCGGAAGTATTTTGGCCAATAAGAAAGTATGATGCGGGGGTTGACAGTTCGGTCCTTGGTTCAGGCCTTGCCGAACTATTAAGTGCTGGTGCATTTGCAGAATTGGCAGCGCGATAACGAAAAACGGCATGGATATGTGGTGTTGCTCACGCACGCTTGTTTAGAAGACGGTTCCGACATGCCGCTCTAGATCGGGATCATGTTCGGATGTGGGTGCTTTTGTAAGACTAAAGTCACTGTTCAAGGCGGCAGAAATAACTTGATCTTCGCTCGGGCAGGATCTCAAGTTGTGAGAACCTGTTTTGCCCCGTAATAGAAGCCACTGCGATGCATCTTGAACGACTGGTCAGCCTTTTGGAAATCATTGCTGTGGCGGGCAGGCCAGTGGTGGTTTCTGAGGTTCAGGCAGCGTCTGGACTTCCCAAACCGACATGTTACCGGCTTGTCCAGACCTTGCATGAACAAGGCTTGATCGAAGATCCACATGATGACGGTCGGTACTTTATCGGCAAGAGACTCGTCCGCATTGCGTTGCTTGGCAAGTCAGACGTTGATGTTTGCCGTGTCTCTGCTCCGCTGCTGCGGTCTGCCGCGACGGCCTTGAACGAGACGTCCTTTTTGGCCCGGCTTCGCAAAAACAAGGTTGAGATCATTCATGTCGAAACGCCGGATGATCCCGCCCGGGCCTTCATTCATCCGGGAATCGGCGAGCGACCCCTACATGCCTGTTCCTGTTCGAAAGTTATCGCCGCTTTTGCCGACGAGTCGTTTCGCGACAAGATCCTGTCCGGGTCCTTTGCGAAATACACGGATTACACCAAGACATCGCGCCAGGCTCTTTTGGAGGAGTTCGATTCCATACGGCTACTGGGTTTTGCCGATTGCGACCAGGAAATTGATATCGGCATTGCCAGCGTCGCTGCGCCGGTAAATGTCGGAACTGTTGGCGCGATCTTTAGCGTTGGCGCCGTCGGGCCGGTGCGGCGTTTCAACAAAGAACAACGACAAGACATTGGCCACCAGCTGATCCAGATCGCAACGAATATCGGCGGCGCCATACAGCTATGCAACGCGGCAGAGGTTTGAGGAGACCGATGCAACGGTGTTTCGGACCCCCATGGGAGGTGGGGACAACCTAAGGGAGGAAGATATGAATAGACCAATGCGTCCCGATCCGACGTTTCACGCATCGCCAAAACTGGCGATGGAAGCGCCGGTCGAGAACTTTGCCTTTACCATCATGCTGGGCAAAGATCCGTCCCAGCATGATGGCCTTGCCGTAATTGATTTGCGGCCAGGGTCGGAAACGTACGGAGAAATCGTCCGTACCGTGATGACGCCGACAACGGGTGACGAGTTTCACCATTTTGGCTGGAATGCTTGTTCTTCGGCCCTGTCGCCTTTGACGGGGCATGCCTTTTCGGAGCGCCGATATCTGATTGTTCCCGGTATCCGGTCTTCGCGCATTTACATCTTTGATGTAAAAGATCCGCTGGATGCCAAGATCCACAAGGTCATCGAGCCGGAAGAACTATTTGCCAAGACCGGGTATTCGCGGCCTCATACGATCCACTGTGGTCCGGAAGGTATCTACGTTTCTACCTTGGGCGGCGGTGGACCTGACGGAACCGATGGCCCTCCAGGCATCTTCATTATGGATTGCGAGACATTCGATATCATCGGTCGGTACGAGATGGACCGGGGTATCCAGGACAAGCACTACGATTTCTGGTGGAACCTGCCGCAAGATTACATGGTCAGCTCAGAATGGGGCTTGCCGCCGCAATTCGAGAATGGCGTGGTTCCAGAGGATCTTTTGTCGAACAAGTATGGCCATTCCATCCACTTCTGGGATTTGCGCGGCCGGAAGAACATTCAGACCATCGACTTTGGTGAAAACTACCAGATGGCGCTGGAGATCCGGCCTGCCCATGACCCGACCAAGACCTACGGGTTCTGTGGGGTCGTTGTAGACACCACCAACTTGCAAGGCGCCATCTTCACCTGGTGGCGGGATGACGACGGAAAGTGGCAGGCAAAGAAGGTCATCACAATCGATCCGCGCCCGGAAGATCCGGACAACTTGCCGGACCTTCTAAAGGGCTTCAGTGCCGTGCCGCCCTTGGTCACGGATATCGATTTGAGCATGGACGACAAATATCTCTATGTGGCGTGTTGGGGTCTGGGCGAAATGCATCAATATGATGTGAGCGACCCTCTCAATCCGTTCCTGAATGGCAAGGTGGAGATTGGTGGGATCGCTCGGGAGGCCAACCATGTAAACGGAAAGCCCTTTATCTACGGCCCGCAAATGGTCGAGATCAGTCGGGATGGGAAACGCGTTTACTGGACAAACTCGCTCTATTCGACATGGGACAACCAATTCTATCCGCACCAAGAAGGCGGGCAGATGGTCATGGCTCGGGTCGGCGAAGATGGCAGTTTCGCCCTCGATCCTGACTTTTACATAGACTTCCCCGAAAACACGCGTGCGCACCAGATCCGACTAGAGGGCGGCGACTGTTCGACCGACAGTTTCTGCTACCCGTCGGTCTAAGCCACATGGCGGACATGACATTGACGGCCCTTTGGTGGGCCGTCATTCTCTCTGGTCTCTATCACGGGGCGAACCCTGGCATGGGTTGGCCTTTGGCGGTATCGGCTGCACTGATGGAACGAAAGCGAGCGGCAATGGCCAAGGCGCTGGCCATGCTGGCGGCGGGTCATTTCCTGGCAATGATTGTCATCTTACTGCCGTTTTCGTTGATGTTCTTTCTTGTAAGGCACGAAACCGAGCTCCGCATCGGTGCTGGGCTTTTGGTGGTTGCTATGGGGATCTATCTGCTGATCAACCAGCGCCATCCCCGAATTCTCTCCCGCATACATCCGGCCAAATTGGGCCTTTGGTCGTTTTTGGCGGCCAACGCCCACGGTGCGGGGCTGATGCTGGTCCCGATTTACCTTGGCATCTGCGGCTTGCTGGAGCCGGGGGAGAGCGTTTCAGCAACAGGCCATGCCGCTGCGCAAGCTTTAATGGGAAGCAATGTCGGGATGGCGTTTCTGGTCGCAGCAGCCCACACGTTGGCAATGTCTGTGGCTGGGGCCGTGATTGCGGTATTTGTTTATCTCTGGTTCGGGCTGCAGTTTATCTCGCAAAGTTGGTTCAACCTTGATCGAGTGTGGGCGGTCAGCTTGGTTCTTGTCGGGGCGTTTGGCATCTGGTCCGCCACCAATGGCCATCACACTATGACCGCATCCGCAGCCTCGTTGGGGGAAATGTGGGAAGCAGAGTGACGATGCCCCGACTTTTCAGGTTGGTCTTCGGGGTAGTTTAACTCTCGGATGCTACCCGTTGGGCGTTCTGGTTTTGGTAGTTGGCGATCCGTGTTCAAGGTCAAAGGTGTTGCGCTTATTTCGGGTCTGGCGGTTATCATCGCCGTTCTGGCAGTGGATCTTGGCCTTCGCATAGAGGCAAATCACCAATCAGCCGAACACTTTTCCCAGAATGCCGATCGCGCCAGAGATATCCTCGCCCAGCGAATTGAGATGATCAAAGATCGGCTTGACGATTTGGGTATCATCCTGGCCGAAGCCGAACGAAGCCGCGGAGCAGTTGTCGCAGCTTTCGATCAGTATTTGACGGACTCTAACACTGTTGCACGACATCCCGAAGTCACAGCGCTGGCTTTCCATCGCTATATTGCGTCCAAAGATGAAGCAGAGATATCCACGCGTTTGAACGCGAATTTCGCACGAAGGGCCCGGGGATATGCCGATTTCATCCCGCGCCCACCAACAGATTTGTCGCTAAGGGTTGTTGTCGATCTCGTATATCCGGTCGCCCTTTCCAAGCGGTTGACGGGGATCGACTTGATGCAAACCCCGCGGCGGGCAACGGTCGAGGAGGCAATGGCGGACCGGCGGATGGTGGTCACAGCACCATCAAAGCTCTTTACCGGTGACGACGGGGTTGTTCTGTTGAACCCCTTCTATTTGCAGCCCAACGCGACACGTCCATTTGGTTTCACAGCGACAGCCTTTCGAACCGATGTATTCCTGCAAGGGTTGGAACCATACCTGGCACCCCTCAACGTCGACCTTGTTGTACATGATCTCGGCCGGTTACCCGGCACTCAACTTGAGCCCAACGAAAAAACCCGCTTGGCAAGCATGAATGTTGGTTCCACGAAGTTTGGGCTCGGGCCAATCTTGGTAGATCCGCGCACGGCGGTCCGTGCGATAGAGGTCGGCGGTCGGACCTGGCGGATAACGGTTCGGCCCCAAGCGCCGCTGCCCCGACCACTTTGGGTGCCCGACATCTACGCCTCTATTGGTCTGATGCTTGCACTGCTTGTTTCCTCTTTGGTCTTTGAAAGAGGCCAAGCGGCGAAACGTTTGGAAAACCAGGTCGAATTGCGAACGCGTGATCTCAAAGACGCGATGGGTCGACTTGTGGATCAACGCGCAGAGGCGGAGTTTCTCTCGATTCATGATGATCTTACGGGTCTGCTGAACCGTCGCGGTTTTTGCGAGCATTTGCCAAGTTTCATCGAGACCCACAGCGAAGTCACGGTGGTGGCCGTCGATCTGGACCATTTCAAGGAGATTAACGATTCACTGGGCCATAAGACCGGGGATCTTCTTTTGAAGGAGACAGCTGTCAGACTTGTCGGACTAAGACCAGAAGAGAAGCTTGTTGCACGCTTTGGCGGCGACGAATTCATTGTCGCTTTGCCAAAGCCGGAAGCACCGGCCTACTGTGAAGCCTTTCTCACATGGTCTCACCGCCCGATCCTCATCGATGAACGAGAAGTTTGCTTTGGTGCTTCCCTGGGGTCGACGGACACTGGCATCAGTGGGACAAAGCTCGATCAGCTTCTCGTAGACTGCGATACGGCCCTTTACGCCGCAAAATCCGACGGGAAAGGCCAACTGGAAATTTTCACTCCAGCGCTGCGCTCAAAGCGGGATGAGAGCCGGGATCTTGCGGAGGAGCTTCGCCGTGCCCTGGATCGTGACGAGTTCGAACCCTTCTTTCAGACCCAACATTGTGCCAAAACCCGCAGTTTTGAGGGACTCGAAGCACTGGTGCGCTGGAGGCACCCAACGAAAGGCCTGTTGACCCCCGAGCGTTTCCTTCCATTGGCAAACAGCCTTGGCCTGACCAAGGAGATTGATCTGTGTATGATGCACAAAACTGTCGACACCGTAGCCGAACTCGAAGCTCAAGGTCACCGGATCCCTAAGGCGTCTATTAATGTTAGCCTATCGCGATTGCGTGATCCTTCGCTTTTGGCATCGATCGATCAGTTGCGGCCTATGAAGGCGAAGCTTGCCTTCGAGATTATCGAGGCTGTTTTTCTAGACGATAATAGTCAAGTTGCCGATTGGGATTTAGATGCAATCCGTGAGCGTGGCATTCAACTCGAAATTGACGACTTCGGTACCGGGCACGCCTCAATTGTGGCGTTGACAAGGTTAAGACCCGACCGGCTCAAGCTTGATCGGGAACTTGTAGCTCCGCTTCCAAACTATGAACATCGCAATCTCGTACGGGCCATTGTGGCCATGGGGCGTGCCATAGGTATTCCGATTACCGCAGAAGGTGTTGAAACCGAAACTCACGCCCAAACGCTTTGCGATCTCAAGGTCGACTTGCTGCAGGGTTTCCTATTTTCGGAGCCCCTTTCGGCTCACGAACTACGGCTGTTTCTGGAACGTCTCGACAGACCAGATCGCGACGCCCGAGCGAGCTAAAAGCACCATGCGAAAAACCGGAATCATCTAACGCTGCCTGAAATCAAAGATGCCATCGCGTTACATGGTGCACCATATTGCTGACATCTGAGATGTTTCGTCGAACCCCTCAAGCAACTGAGCTCATAAGCGGGGATCGACGGGTTCGCTTTCCAGGGCAAGAACTGCCAATGCACAAGAATGCACTTTGGCCAGCGGGGCACCTTCCACAAATTGATGGAGACCTTCCAAACCCAACTTAAATTCGCGTTCGGCGAGAGAGAATTTGCGACCAAGTCCCCTTTGTCGCAGCCTTTCGATGTTGTCCGGGTGATCATATTCCGGCCCATAGATAATGCGCAGGTAATCCCGACCGCGCACCTTCATCGCAGGTTGAATCAGGCCCTTTTCGCCGCGAAGCAGAAATGCGTTTGGCTTGATCACCAGACCTTCGCCGCCTGCTGCTGTATGTTCGAGCCACCATTGGCTGACCCTGTCGCAAGCGTCCGGATCTGCACCGTCGAACCGTTTCCAACCTGTTGACCTTAGAATGGGATCGGTTTCCGCCAGCTTCCCCAGGGTTTGCATGTGCCAAAGGTGGCTCCGATCTGAGAACACCCGGCCCTCGGCGGCCAAGAGATGAAACGGTGCTATGCGGTAATCGTCAACAGTTTCAGCACTCCAACAGTAGCCATCGATTGTTTTGCCCATTGCAACAGCCTTTGCCTGCTGCGATTGAGCCTTGCTACGCAGATCATCTCGGCCCTCGATATGGGTCGCCGTCTCAATGGCGGCAAGAAATGCGCTGGCGGAGATTTTCGCGGCGGCCACGGTGGGATTGTATTGCCGCTTCAGAAGCACTTGCGCCTTGGCCGACCAAGGCATGAGTTCTGCATCCAGCAGAACCCAATCAGTCTCCAGTTCTTCCCAAAGGCCCGCATTTCCCATCGCGTGGTTAATGCGAGCGATGACCTGCGCCTCGTCGGTCTCGGATTTGAAGAACGGACGTCCGGTTCTGGTATAGATCACCCCCGTTTTGCCATCTTCGACACCGAAACGCGCTTGCGCCGCCTCTGGACCTTTCGTCACAACGAGCAACGCTCGTGACCCCATATGTTTTTCCTCTGCGACCAGGTCGGTCACGCCGCGGTCGACAAAATGCCGGATCGCCTGTTCCGGACGTTCGAGGAAGGGCCCGCTTGGAGCAGTGGGACACGCAGCCATCGTCGGCGGCAGGTAAATTAGCCAACGCGGGTCAATGGCAAATCGGCTCATGACTTCGAGCGCGGCGAGGCTGTTTTCCTCGGGGATTTGAATTGTCGACTTGTACCGGGTTTCGATCCGCATCTTTGTCGCATAGTCGTCGAAGTAGAGAAGGCGATCATGGTCTTGTTGAGCGGAGCGGGTCTTACCACGTTCCAGCGGTCTCGTCGGCTCGGCATATTGCCGGTTCGCTTCAACCGAAATCGTTTCCCGCTCGGGCCAGCGAAGTGCTGTTAGCTTGCCCCCGAAAACACATCCCGTGTCGACACAGATGGTGTTGTTCAACCATTCGGCCTCCACCATCGGCGTGTGGCCGTAAACGACATCTGCGTCGCCCCGGTAATCTCGCGCCCATTCGATCCGAACGGGTAGGCCAAATTCGTCGACTTCCCCGGTGGTTTCGCCAAACATCGCGAAATTGCGGACGGCGCCCGAGCCGCGACCATGCATGTCTTCCTTCAGGCCAGCATGCGCCACGACCAGTTTGCCGTCTGCCAGCCAAGCGTGAGAGCGCAGGTCCCAGATGAACGCGCTGACCCTTTGCCGGAATGTTTCGGAGGTTTTCTCAAGCTCGGCCACGGTCAGATCGAGCCCATGGTTCAACTGAACCTGCCGACCCTTGAGCCATTTGTTGAGTTTGAAATCGTGGTTGCCAACGACACAGTGGGCTGTACCCGCCTCCATCATCCCCATGACCAGCCGCAACGCGTCAACGTTCCGTGGCCCTCGATCAGTGATGTCTCCGACGAACACCGCCTTGCGTCCTTCGGGATGCGAGGCTGTGATCAAAGCCTCCGCACCTGGATCCGGATCGACAATGTAACCCAGTTTTTTCAGTAGTTCGGTGAGTTCATCGAAGCATCCATGGATATCTCCAATAATATCAAATGGCCCGTGCTCGTTTCGCATATCCGTCCAAAGTGGAACTCGCTCGACCAGTGCAGCATCCACCTCTTCCGGCGACTTCATGATGTGAACTTGCCGAAAGCCTTCTTTCTGGAGCCCCTTAAGCCCACGGCGCAGTGCCTTGGCATGGTTGCGTGGCACATGTTCGCCAAAATCCCGGTTGGGGCGATGTTGATTGCGTTCATGGCAAAGCTTGGGGTCGATATCGAGAACCATGGCGACGGGCAAGGCATGATACTTTCTTGCCAAGGCGACCAGCTTTGCGCGATCTTCCCGTTTGACCGAAGTGGCGTCAATCACCGTCAGCAGCCGTCTCTTGAGGCGGATCGCGGCGGTGTAGTTGAGCAGATCGAACGCATCGGATGTTGCGGCAAGATCTGTTTCGTCATCTGACACCAGTGCACGGCAGTGATCCGACGAGACGATTTCTGTTTCCAGAAAGTGCTTCCGCGCAAAGCTGGACTTGCCCGAGCCCGTTGAACCGATCAGGACCACAAGCGAAAAATCGGGGAGAGCGACAGTGGTCATTGCCCCGCCTCTTTCTTAAACAACGCCATTTGCGACGGCCCGCCATGGACCTCGTCCACGGGACCGATCGGCGCATAGGTGACAGAGTAGCCGTAGGCGGATGCAACCGCATTGCCCCAACTCGCAAACTCCTGACGGCTCCATTCGAAACGGTGATCTGGATGGCGCAGCTCGCCTTCGGCCATGCCCTCAAAAAGCGCGTTATATTCACCATTTGGCGTTGTTACGACAACAAGTCCGGGACATGCGTCGCCAAAGAGCGATAGTTCCAAAGCGGAAAGCCGGTGTGGTTCTATATGTTCGATCACTTCGACCAGGGTGGCGGCATCATAGCCTTGCCAGCGTCTGTCGCCGTAGGTCAGGCTGCCCATCTGTACGGTCACCCGTTCGGCCATCGCATCACCGGCCTGATCCAAGCGGAGTCGTCGACTGGCTTTTTCTAGAGTGCGCACTGACGGATCGACGCCGACGATCTTGCGGATGTGCCGTTCCTTAATCAATCGGCGAATTAGTTTGCCTTCGCCACAGCCGAGGTCGAGAACCGTCGCCACTCCGTGGGACTTCAGGATCTGAGCCACTGTATCGAGGCGCAGTTCATGCAGCTTTATGGGCTTTTCCAACCGCTCTTCGGGCTCAGGCACTGGCTCATCTGCCTCGACCTCATCGCTGGCCAAAGTTTCGTCCAGCCGAGCCAGAGCCATGTTCATCAGGGCACGGCGGTGTTTCAGGGCGCGCCGTGTGATCAACTCGCGTGCCGGGTGATCTGCCAACCAACCCTCGCCTTTGGACAAGAGCTTGTCGATCTCTTCTTTGTCGATCCAGTAGTGCTTGGCGTTGTCCAGCACAGGGATCAACACATAGAGATGGTTCAGCAAATCGGACAACCGAACCGTTCCCTTTATCGTAAGATCGACGATCCGTCCGTCATCATCTAGTTCCGTCAGTGCGATCTCATATCCAAGCGGTTCGAAAATGGCCTCCACCATCTCTGCATTCCCTGCCAGAGCGATCGGTATGATGCGTGCTTCGAATGGAAGCGGTCGATCTGCAAGAGACTGTTTTTCTTTAGATTTCCCGGCCATCGATTGCCCCAAGCCACGGGCTATTGCGACCGACAGAAACGAGTTTGCCGCGTATGGGCGATCATTAACATATTGTGTCAGCAAACCATCGCTTTGCTTGTTCTTGCCCCGAACGAGCTCAATCGGATCGACTTCCAAATGCACCACGGCAGTTGTGCGTTCGCCCGACACCTCTGGGTAGAAGATGGTCAGGAGCCCCGCCGACAAGACGCGTTCATGCAAGTGGTCGGGATGTTTGTGCAGCAGAAACCCTAAGTCGCGGGCAGAATAGTCCGCGTCTGTATTTGCCTGCAATGTCAACTCTATCTGCATGTCCAATCTCTTAGTCACGAACGCGACTGTGTGTGGTAATTGCTCGCTGGTGAAACAGCAACTGTCGTCGCATGGCCGGAAGGCCAAAATCGGACATTTGTTTGGCCCAGAACACCCTCTACCCCAGATCTCAGAGTCCCGTCGAAATGCCCAAAATGAGCCCCAAAACAACTAAATGGTGTGGTAGCGCCCCTGATTTGCTCAATTTGTAAGCAATTTAAGAAAATCTAACCAGGCTAACTGGTATTCTAGACCACTAGTCGATGTTTCGACCTCAACTACGCTGATCTTTTCATTTATTCAGAAAGTGCTTTGAAATGTGGGAGGGGTCATGAGCGAATTTTGCAGAAAATTCCGTTCTGTGGGGCTAATCGCCGGTTTATGTGTTGGTGCAATATCTCCGTCGCTAACAGATGCCGGTGAGGTAAGACTAACATCCGCAGATGGAACTCTTCGTCTTAAAGGCGATCTCATAGACTTTGTGGACGACAGTTACATCATTCAAACAGCCATCGGAGAAATGCGGGTCGCAGCAAATTGGGTGAGATGTGAAGGCATAGATTGTCCGCAATTTACCACAGTCTCGGCTGACGTGAAGATCGCAGGCTCTGACATGATTGGGCTAGGTCTGATGCCGCTATTGATGAGCGGTTACGCTAACGCACTTCAGGCGGAAGTAACGGTCAACAATACCCAGACGTCCGGCGAGTTTCTGGCGAATTTCATTGCCGAAGATGGATTTGGTGATGAATTGGGATCGATACTGGTGACGTCATCTGCTTCTGAGGATCCCTTCGATAGCTTGCTCGACGGAAGCGCTGAGATCGTAATGGCTTCTCGCCGGATTGCACCATCAAAGGCCCAGGAGCTTAGTAATGCCGGTCTTGGGAACATGACAAGTCCGCAACAGGAACATGTTGTGGCAGTCGACAGCCTCGTCGTCATTGTAAATCCTTCAAATCCACTCGGATCAGCCTCAATTGAGGACCTTCAAAGAATATATTCGGGACAGGTGACCAATTGGTCTGAACTGGGCGGGGCTGATCTTCCAATTATGGTCGTTGAACATCCAAACACGTCTGACATTTTTGATGTGTTCAAGAGCCGGATTTTCAGCGGCTCTGAGCCGTTCATAATACCTTCGGCGGTGGTTGTGGCGGATCATAACGCCGTGGCAGCAGTAGTGAATGAAAATCCGGGTGCCATTGGATATGTCGGGTATGCGTTTCAACGAAGAGCCAAGGCCCTAAATTTCATCAATGAATGCGGCGTGGAGACTGCGCCGGATGCCTTTTCGGTCAAGACTGAAGAATATGATCTGCAACAGCGACTTTACCTGTACAATGCCAGTTCATTGAATGAAAAGTCGTCTGACTTCCTGGCATTCACCCAGTCTGAGGATTCAGACCAGGTTGTCGCGAAGGCTGGCTTTGTCGACCTCGGAATAAAGGTGCTTGCCCAAGGTAAGGAGAGTCCGCGGGCCAAAGCGCTCGTCCGCCAAAGTGGCGATGCTGTCGAAACTCTCGTGGCCCGCGCCATGTTGGCGGAGATGGAAGAATATGATCGGCTTTCAACTACATTCCGCTTTAGGACTGGCTCTACCAGCCTTGATGAACGCGGCTTGTTAGATATGCAAAGGCTAACACGTTTTCTCGAGACCAAGGCTGAGGGGACGCGTGTTAACGTCGTAGGCTTTACAGATGATGTTGGTAGTTTCGATAGCAATCTCGCCTTGAGCATGGGACGTGCAGATCAGGCATTACGCGAACTTCAGTCTTATGCTGGTGATCGCCTTAACCATATTGAGATCTCAACAAGTGGGTTTGGCGAATTATCTCCAGCGGCGTGTAATACGGCTGACTCGGGCCGCGCCATCAACAGGCGGGTCGAAGTTTGGATAGAAAAGGCATCGGGCTAAGGTTCTCGAGCAGGGTAGAAGGGCTCAATGATATTCACATTCTTACGGACGTCTGCAATTTGCGCTGCGATGGCGTTTGCGTCGTGGTCTGGTTTTGCGATTGCACAAACCAACGTGTCACAACAACTTATTAGTGAAACTCGGTCCGATGCAGCTGAGCGGATCAATCTTTCAAGTAAGCTCGCTATGCTGGCGATCCAAGGCTCTGTTTCATCTTGTGCCGCAAATTCGTCAGCGACCCCCGATCAT
Organism: Pseudomonadota bacterium; assembly: GCA_038526275.1. Taxonomy (GTDB): domain Bacteria; phylum Pseudomonadota; class Alphaproteobacteria; order Rhodobacterales; family Rhodobacteraceae; genus 188UL27-1. The sequence goes on from JBCBGY010000060.1 coordinate 15,437, forward strand.
CATAAGAGCCTTCTAGCCAATACAAAATATGAGTTCGAGCGAATTCTAGGCGCACTGCAAAATGGTGACGAAGAACTTAATATTCTCTCGCCGGAAGATAATCCAAAGATCTCTGGTCGAATAGAAGCAATTCGCACCAATTGGGCTCCTCTTAGCGTGGCCCATTCAACAGTCACAGGGGAGGACTATGAGCGGCTCCATTATTTGGACCACTTGATAGATAATTTTTCGAAGCGGACGCTGTTGTTGGGGGGGATCCTGACTGGAAATATTAACAGTATTTACTCCAATCCCTTCGAGATGACGTATGCCGATACGATGCTAATAAATATCGCGGCGAACCAACGTATTCTTTCGCAGCGTTTGATGTTGGAGGCCTGTTACATTTGGTCGGGCTTCCATCCTGAAGCGGCGAGGGAAGAGTTGGAAGGCAATATGGGCTTCTTCGAAAATGCTGTGATGGCATTGCGCGATGGTATGCCTGAACTCAGTATCGAACCTGCCCCAACTCAAGAAATCCTCAGTGTGATCGATCAAGTTCTGTCGCATTGGGATAATATGCGACCCGCCTATTCGGCCTTGGTTGAAGGTAAGGATTTGACCCAGGATGAACGGTCCATCCTTTTGCAGGAATTTGAAGCAAGCGCGGAGCAGCTCAATCTACTCGTTGCCAGTTACGTTAAATATGCAACGCGATAGGCGATCTTTTAGACGGCCAGTCGCGTTTCCAGTGGACGCTCTGAGGGCCAATCGGCTTCGGCCCTCAGCGAATGGGCCAAGTTAGGCGAAGAGGGTGATGCTCGCCATCGAGGGATCGCTGACAACGGTCAGGGAAAGTTCCTGGCTGTCGATCAGATCCCCTTGTGCTCGGTTTTCGGAATAGGCGTCGACCGACAATTCATAGCTGCCCGTCTCCAGACTCAATCCGCCGTCGCGGAAGTCACCGTTTGCATCTCCAAACAAGGCGTAGGGGGCAAAGTTCTCCGTCGCCATAAGCGTATCATTCAGGGACAGCGTCATGCTTTCGATACCGGCATCGTCTGTGGCTTCCGCATAAACGGTCACGGAACGGCCCACGACATCCTCAAATGCGATCGACCCGCCGCCGGTGATCTCAGCAAAAGTCTCGTCGGTGTCGGTGTCTGCGAGGAACACTCGCAAAGCGCTTTCGGCCGTCACCGGGACACCGCCTTCTGCAATGAGTGAGACATTGTCGATCAGTGCACCGACGCCGTTACTTTGGCCTGCCGGTTCGCGGAACTCTAACCGGTCTGTCCCACCCGTGCCGGTCACGGTAAGGCTGTGAGTCTCGAAAGTGGTGGACGTAGGCGACACGGTGGCAACCAATTCGTCGTTCCAGTAGACGTCCACATCATTCTGAGCGACGCCAGAACGCGCGGCAACATCCAGTGACAGGGCATAGGATTGGCCAGTAGTTGTCTCCACATCCTGATAGATGGCGTCGAGAACTCCACCGGCGCTGTCAAGCTCCAGCCATTGGCTGCCATCTGACGCAACGGTGCCCGTGAATATGCCGTTCTCTTGCAGTTCCGACGCATTTTCCGACGACCAGCCAGTCAGTTCAGTCTGGTTCCAGTTCCGGCTACCGACCACCATGTCGCTCTCAAAAGAGCCGTTAATGATCAAGTTCTCCGGGTTGGGTTCCGGCTCTGGTTCTGGTTCCGGCTCGGGTTCAGGCTCGGGCTCGGGTTCCGGCTCGGGCTCAGGTTCCGGCTCTGGTTCTGGCTCCGGTTCGGGCTCGGGTTCCGGTTCGGGCTCCGGCTCTGGTTCCGGTTCAGGCTCGGGTTCTGGTCCAA
>JBCBGY010000060.1:17353-22211 GCA_038526275.1 Pseudomonadota bacterium
GGTTCCGGTTCGGGCTCCGGCTCTGGTTCCGGTTCAGGCTCGGGTTCTGGTCCAACCATCTGCGCATCCGCGAAAACGGTGTTGGCTGCATTTCCCATCAGGATCTCGGCAACATCCAGATCGAAATTCGGGTCATCGCCCTCTAGGGTCAACGTGAATTCCGTATCGAGCGGATCATCCTCGGTTCCCGCCTGAAACAACCCGCCATTGATCACAAGAAGGTAGTCCGTAAACAGATCGATGGTCAGATCGGCATCATCCTCAATAATCAATTCCCCCCCATCGACGATAATGCCGCGCACAAGGGTCGACTGATCAAGCACCACGGTTTGGCCTTCGCCAATCACAACGATCTCGTTGGTCGCAGGAACACCGGCATCGCCCCAGGTCGTTGCATCCGACCAACGAGGCATATCAGTGGTGACAACCGTCGTATTCGAAGTCGACTCGTAGGGATCAAGCTCAAAACCGGCATCTGTGCGGGGAAGTGATGCTGCCCCGGTTTCGACCGCGCCATGAGCGGCCCGGGCCGGTTGATCCTCCAGCGCCGTCAAAAGCGCCGCCGTGAACTCTGCATTGCCATAGGCTGTCGGATTGCCCGGACGTTCGATGCCTTCGATCTCAACGATCGCCTCGGCGCGGTAATCCTGGGCCGGATCCTCCAGCGCGCGATCCGGATCGACGATGGGCTCACCGCCAACCAAACGCATCACAAGTGTATCGCCAGTCAGGATGTAGCTGGACTGATCCAAGCGAACCATGTCCTCAAAGCTGTCCACCTCAACGGCTCCGGTGATGCTGTCGACGGAAGCGACATTGGCCACTTCGTAAATCGCGCTGTCGCCTTCCCGTAGGTCCCGCAAGGCGAAGGTGACATCGGTCTTCACATCGGGGAATTCGATCAAAAACGCATAGTCCTGCACGTCGGCAACGGGCTGGTGGATCACAGATCCAAGGTCGTTGTCGTCCAAAACACCGCTTAATCCATCATTGCGGGAAATGGTTATGGCGGAGGCATCGTCGTCACCGTCCGAGATCGTAAGGGTTCCGATATTCGTGAGCGAAATGAAGCTCTCCAGCGGCACGCCCTGATATTCAGTGCCAATAGGAACCTGCAGCCACTCAGTATCACCATTGCCGTTCGGAACCAGAACCGCCCCAGCGGTGCCCGTGAGAGAGCCATCAATATCCAGGAATTTGTGGCCGTTGCCTGTATTGGCCCGGGTCTGATCGATCCGGGGCAGGCTGGACGCACTATCGTCGGTGTAGTTCACGAAGACATGTGGCTGCTGCAACAGATCAGAGCCGACCGTGTCGATCTGCACGCCATCGAAACCCTCGATATGGAGCCCGTCAAACTCGTTGCCGCCAGCCCGGCGATAGAAAGTGATCGCGCCTTGGGCCGCCGGGTGGGCGTCAAAGTCCTCGTCGCGCAAGTCATCATTTACGATCAGCGTGTTGAGGAAGGTGTTTTCCCCCATGGTGAACAGATCAGCGTCGTAAAGTTGAAGCCCGTCATAAACGACGTTCCTGGAATGGCCCCAAACGCTCGAACCTGACTCCCAACCGGTGAAGTCCTTGATGACTGCGTAATCTGTATCGAATTGGCTTTCCCGGAAGTTCAGGTTCGACTGGATGAAGCCAGAAATCCCAAGCGAGTGGACCGCTGTGGAATGGGCCACGTTATCCTGGAAGATGATGTCGCTGACCGTGGTGTCGTCTGGCTGGAAGATCCAATAGCCGTGTAGCTCGGATCCCCCGGCATGGTTGCCGATGAAGACGTTATCGGGGTTTTCGATCCAGAAGCTTGAGGTCTTGGTCAGGTCCGTCGGGATCGATCCTTCGCCGTTCGAAGCGATCTTGGTGTCGAAGACCAGATTGCCCAGGATAAGGTTGCCGGTCTCGCTGCCGTCTTCCAGAAAGACGCCGTGCCCGAAATGATCAAAGATAACGTTGTCTTCCAGGCGGACATTGTTCGTGCCGTGGATCGTTATCCCTTTCTGGAAAGACCCATGGACGGAGACATTCTGGATGAACTGGCCCTCACCATCATCGCCAAGCAGGTGGAAGTGAATGGGATAGCGGCCAAGGATGCCCGACTGACCCATCTGAAAAAACTCGGCACCATCAATGTGCTGTGAAGCGCCATCCATGACCATCGTATGGCCGCCAAAGCCATCTTGGGCGCTGTCTTCGTCGCCTTGGATGGTGACATTGCGAGACAGCAGTGCGACCTCGGCCTGAACTTCGACATCCCATTCCAGATAGTCCGGGTCCAGCGGGTCCTTGCCGTTATCGTATCGCTTGATTTCGCCGCGGTGGGTGTGTTCGAGGTCGCCATCCAGAGTGATGGTTTTCCCATCCTCGGAGATTTCCAAAATGGTGAATGCCTCGGACTGCTCCCAATCCACTTCAGTGGAGGTGATTGCAATCTTGTCGCCGACCTCCCAGCCCGTGCTGTCTTCTACCACAAGTTGGTTACTGCCCGCCTCTGCGGTCGCGCCGAGTTGCGTCCAACTTTCCTTGTCCCGATCGGCTGCATGTATTTCGATCCGGCTGCCTTCGCCCATGGCCATGAGGTAGGCATTGTTGTTCTCGATGATCATTGTGGTGCCTTTCGGAGATGTCGCTCACGTTCGCATCCCTACGAGAGGTATCGAAATGTGGCCAAAGCATGGCGACCCTCCACAGGTGAGAGGATCACTAGCAAGCCCGCGCCAATGATCAGCGCAATTTTGCCAAATTGTCCGCCTCGCCACACGCGTTGGTTTAGGCCGATTTCGTTGGCTCGCGAATATGTTGTCCATCTCTTAGCAGCTGGGGCGAAAAGGTTTTAGATATGGCCCTGGCGTCCGAATCTCTGCTTCTGTTTTGGGGTCCTTGTTCGGGTCGGCAGATCAGGGTCCGCTATGGGTCGCCAAGGCTTCGAAATCGATTGCTCCCAAGGCTTCCTCGCCCGTCAGATCGCCATCTTTTTCCGACCCGTCAAAGTTGTGAAGCCAAACCGCTGGATTTCGAAATCGCCAGACTTGCTCATATGCTGTTTCATCGAAACTTAATTCAAATCCCTCACACATGTTTCTGGATGAAGGGTTCACGAAACCGGAACCCAGGGAACGCGCGAAGCCGCTCACTCATCGAAGCGGTGCGTGGACCCTGTTGAGATAGCGAGGTGTCGGCGATTTCTACTGGCGTATCCAACATGGAAATCTCGCGGTGCGGCGGCTCTACGGTCAGATCGCCAGAGATACCGATTTTGCGGCTCACCGGCCCGACGTCGGAAAGGCCGCACCGGCGCAAAATTGACGCAACGGTAGCTTTGCACCGCATTGCGCCGAAACGGAAACGACTTGTTCCGCGCGAACAAGCGCAAGGCCAATTGCAACCACATGTTTGGTCCGGTTTTGCCACATTCCCGACAAGAGATGCACCCAGCGGTGAACGCCTGTGGAATGAGGACTTTTTGCGATGACGACGCACAGTATGGATGGTGAAAATGCTATGGGTGATCACGAAATGCTAAACGGCAACCATACCGAGCATATGGCTGCCATTGATCTGGTCGATCCCGCGGATGCGTCCCATGTGGCGGTGGCGTCTGGGGACTGGTTCGACCCCGCAATTTGGGCAGACGGTGTTGTGCCTTCAGACGGCGCAAAAGTCTACATTCCCCACGGGATCGACGTGCACTATTCCGGCGAAAGTGATGCGAGCCTTTTCACCGTTGGCGTCGCTGGTTCATTAACGTTTGATCCCGAAGCCGACAGCAAAATGGTCGTGGACACGATGGTCGTCGTCCCGTCCGGTCGTTTAGAGATTGGTACTGCCGACCAACCGGTGACAGGCAAGGTGGATCTTGTCATCGCGAATAACGGTGAGATCGATGTCACGTGGGACCCTCAGCTTCTCAGCCGCGGTGTCGTTTCCTTGGGCGAAGTATCGATCCATGGGTCCGAGATTGACTCCCATGTGAAAGTTTCGACGGACCCAATGGCTGGCGACATGTCGGTGACCTTGGCCGAACTGCCAGCAGGTTGGAAAATTGGCGATACGATTGTCATAGCTGGCACTGAAAATGGCGGTCACACTGACACCCGCTACGACGATCTGCATCGTGGTCATACTGGCGAGACCAGACAGATTGTCGACATCCAAGGCAACACCGTCTTCTTCGACACGCCCCTGGAATATGACCACGACACACCGCGCGACTATCTTAAAACGTCGGTGGCCAATTACAGCCGTACCGTCACAATCGCGTCCGAAGATGGTGCGGCCAGCGAAACCTACGAGCGCGGTCATGTGATGTTCATGGGCTCGGACGAGGTCGACATCCGTTTCGCAGCGTTCGAAGAGCTGGGCCGGACTGACAAGTCCGAACGGTCTACGCCAGCACTCGAAACCGAAGACATTGCCTTCGACAGCAATGTACAGGGTCGGTATTCCTTGCACTTGCACCAGTTGGGCGTCGGTGATCCGGACAATCCGATCATGATCGAAGGCAATGCGATTGTCGGCTCGCCCGGATGGGGCATCGCGCAACATTCCTCTAATGCCAACCTCCACAATAATGCCACGCTCGATATTTGGGGCGCGTCCTACGTGTCTGAAGCGGGCGACGAGATCGGCACCTGGACCGACAATATCTCCATCGGCAATGTCGGTACCGAAACCATCGAGCGGCTTCATTCCGATGTTGCCGCTGGCGACATTGCCCGCACCGGCAATGGCTTCTGGATGCAAAGCCGGATGATCGAGACGGTCGACAATATTGCCGTCGCCGCCCGCACCGGGTTCGTCTGGATCGCCCAAGGTTCAACGGAAGAGCATGACATCTCGGTCATCGATCAACCCGAAA
>JBCBGY010000061.1:0-4643 GCA_038526275.1 Pseudomonadota bacterium
AGAAATTACCCGCGCGGCCATCGAGGCCGCAAAAGCAGCGATTAGCGCACGGGTGCCGGGAATTGTCGGTCTGCATCTGGAAGGACCGCATCTGTCCATCGCGCGCAAGGGCGCCCATGACGCGACTTTGATCCGCCCCATGGGGCCGGGTGATCTGGAGCAACTCCTTTTGGCGGCGGACGTCTTGCCGGTGTTGAAAGTGACTGTCGCGCCCGAAAATGTCACGGAAGAGCAGGTTCAGGCTCTGTCGGGGGCAGGGGTGTTGGTTTCGCTCGGCCACTCGGACGCCGATTTCGAGACCTGCCAAAGATATATCGCGGCGGGCGCGCGCTGCGTCACGCATCTATTCAATGCGATGAGCCAGATCGGCAATCGGGCTCCTGGTCTTGCGGGTGCGGCGATTGCCAACGGTCAGGTCTCGGCTGGCCTGATCGCCGATGGCATACATGTTCATCCCGAGGTCATGCGCATGGCCTGGCATGCGAAGCGTGCTCCGGGGCGACTGTTCCTGGTCAGCGACGCCATGGCGGTGGCCGGAACGTCAGAGACAAATTTTGAACTGAACGGGCGCACCATTCTTCGCAAAAATGGCCAATTGCGGTTGGCCGATGGCACGCTTGCAGGCGCCGATCTTGATCTGACCAAGGCAATATCCGTTCTGGTCAACAAGGTCGGGGTTGGTCTGGCTGACGCCCTTTGCGCCGCGACGTGCATCCCGGCTGGCCTTTGCGGGCTGTCCGGAGCTGAAATGAAGGTCGGTGTGACCCGGCTTTCCGACATGATCCGGATTAATTCGGATCTGAGCGGGGTCCAGACGCTGGATCCACAGCCTGTTAGCACATTGGTTTAAGGTCTTGTCATTGCGGCTGGAAATCTGTGTCGACACGTATCAGGGCGCATTGAACGCGATCGAAGGCGGTGCTGATCGCATAGAGCTTTGTTCGTCGTTGTCCGAAGGCGGGCTGACGCCTTCCGCGGGCCTTATGCAAGCGGCTGCGCGCCTGACCGTGCCATGCTATGCCATGATCCGACCCCGCAGTGGCTTATTTCAGTTCTCGGATTCTGAGATCGATATTATGCTGAAAGACATCGCGACAGCTCGCGAGGCCGGTCTGGCGGGCGTGGTCCTGGGGCTGCAGGACAAGGTTGGCGCACTGCATGTGCCGTTACTTGGCAAACTTGTCGAAGCTGCCGGTGATCTTGGCAAAACGCTTCACAGAGTCATTGATGTCGTGCCCGACCCACTTGCTGCGGTGGATCAGGCCATTTCCCTGGGGTTCGAACGCATTCTGACATCCGGCGCACAACCCTTCGCTCCCGATGGAGCCGATTTGATCGGGGAAATGGTTTCGCGGGCCGGCGAACGTTTGTCGGTCATGCCGGGATGTGGCGTGACACCAGAAAATGTGGGCGACCTCGTCCGACGAACAGGCGCCAGCGAAGTGCACGCAGCTTGCCGCCAGCGCGTTCCGGGAGATCCAGCATTTTCAGATTTCGACCCGGTCGGGGGGCGGTTCGAAACATCCATCAGTGAAGTTCAGAACATGGTGTCGGCACTTCGAAACTAGGCCTTTGTCCTTAGGACACGCTCCCGGGTTTCGCTGGGCATTTCTCCATAGGCCTCGCGATAGGCCGCCGAGAATCGCCCGAAATGCGTGAAGCCCGCCAGGAAGGCCAAATCGCCAAGTGTTTCGTCCCGGACCGAATGATGGATCAGATGGCGGGCGAGGTTCATACGCTGTTGGCGCAGATAACGCATTGGCGAAAGACCCAACTCAGCGCGGAAAAACAACTGCAAGCTCCGCGCCGATGTTCCAGCCGCATCAGCGATGTCGGATACTGAAATCTGCTTCTGCAGGTTGTTCCGGATAAAGCTGACGGCCCGTCGCACATGCATGTTGGACATCTGACTGGGCGCCGCTTCGATCAGGTCAGAAACATTACTCGGTTGGCTGCGCAAGAAGGCGGCTATCAACTCGGTTTCGACTTGCAACTGGGTGCTGTTTAGGTTCTGCGAAAAAACGGCCTGTCGCTCTGCAAGGCCGAAGCAAATTTTCAGCTTTCGCACCCAATCCGCCGTAGCCGTGACGGTTTCATCCACTGCCGTCGCGAATGTAACGGGTCCGGCGAGCGAGTGACCGAGCAGACGTTCCGCCTCGCTATTCAGAATGCTTGCATCGATCTGCAATAGAAGTTGAGCGCAACCTTCGTGCCACCGCATCTTGGAATGTCGGTGTGGGTTAAGAACGCTGCCAAGCCCTTTGCGGGTCTGGACCCTACCAGAGCAATTATCGATATCTGCCTGACCGGCAAGTGGAATTTGGATAAGGTAGAACGATCCTAGTTCACCTGGTTCGATCCGAACATCCGCTCCATAGCGAATGTAATTGAGCGAGGCAGCGTGCCCGTCGGCGCGATGGTGGCAGGCGTCAAAGGCTTTCGCATTTGTTGCGATGTTCAGGTGATGATCACAGAACTTACCAGCAACAATAGCACGCGCCTCGTCCAGTTCTGTTGTCTGAAACAGTCGACGGGCTGAAAGCGGTTCCTTCTGTTTCTGCATCTCTAACGATCTTCATCTCTGGCCAAAAATTTCGTTTTTTGGATAACCGATACTTAGCGGCCTCTCTTAAGTTCGTTCCAATCACAAGGTGGAGGTCGATTATGCATAATGGAGCCGGGGTCACTGTGTCGAGCGAAGGGCTCGACGGTATCGCCTGGAATGTGGTGGGTCACATCTACACGCCTAAGCTTTTGTCGAATAACGCGTTCCTGTGGCATGCTGTGATCCCAAACGACACGTTCGTGCCGCCGCACATCCACCCGACACAGGATGAGTGGATCAATGTGTTAAGCGGTGAGCTAGAAATTGAGTTCGGGCATACCAAAGGGGCGCCAACCGTCCACAAGGCTGGTCCGGGCGATATGATCCGTATGCCCATGGGCGAGGAACATGGTATCTTCAACCGATCTGGCGCAGAGGCCACTTGCGTCTTCGGCGTCGCCCCATCGCGCAAGCTGTTTGAGCTATTTGGCGCGCTTGACGGCGTGACAGACCCGGCAGAATTGGTCCGCCTGTCGGCACTGCATGAGGTGGATTTTCTGCCGCCGCCGCCTGACGCGCAGTAGGGAGGCAATCTGTTGGTAAAACGCAAAACAGTCGCTGTGATCGGCGGCGGGGTCAGCGGTTTGGCAGCGGCCAAAGCGTTTGATGCACAAGGCCACCGGGTCCTTGGATTTGAACGCAGCCATGATTTTGGCGGGGTATGGGAGCCGAGCCGGTCCTACCCCGATGTGCAAACGCAGTCGCCGAAAGACCTGTACTGCTACACCGACCATCCCATGCCGGAGGACTATCCGGAATGGCCGAAAGGGCCGCAGGTACATGCCTATCTGCAGTCCTATGCCACCAAACACAATTTGGCGCGGCTTTTTCGGCTGAACACCAATGTCAAAACCATGGACCGGCGTGAAAGTGGCGGCTGGACCTTAACGCTGCAAGAAGCGGGCCGGGAATGGACCCAACATGTCGACTTTGTCGCCATTTCTACAGGCCAGTTTTCCGACAAGAACCTAATCTCCCATCCCGGTCAGGACGAGTTCAAAGCGGCGGGCGGCGAGGTCATGCATTCCTCGGAATATACCGATCCGGCCATGATCAAAGACAAAAACGTTGTGGTGTTGGGCGGATCGAAATCTGCAACCGACATTGCCGTGAACGCCGCGCAAAACGGCGCAAAATCAGTGCATTGGGTGTATCTGGAACCGGTCTGGCGCGTGCCATACTTCATCGGCGGGATCAACTTCAAGCGGCTGCTCTACATGCGCGCGCAGGAACAGCAGTTCAATGCGTGGGGCAAAAGCGGCTTTCAACGGATTGTGGCAGCCTTGTTCAAGCCGTTGGTTTGGGCCAACTTTCGCGGGCTGGAGGCCCTGTTAAAAGCGCAGCTGGGGTTGAAGAAACACGGGCTCGTGCCGAAAGCACCGATCGAGAAAGATGTCTCCTGCTCGGTGCCGATTGTGACACCGGGTTTGTTTGATGCGCTCAAGTCGGGGGACATCAAGAATATTCAGGGAACCTTCGTCCGCTACGATGGAAAAACAATCGTCCTGACGGGTGGAGAGCGCATTCCAGCTGACACGGCAATCCTTGCGGTGGGTTGGAAGTTGGGCGTGCCCTACCTTCCACCGGAGCATCAGAGAAAACTGATCGAGGATGACGGACAATACCGCGTCTATCGTCTGGCTGTGAATCCAGACTTGCCCGATATGGGCTTTGTCGGCTTCAACTCGTCCTTCTGCACGGTCTTGTCGGCTGAAATGATCGCAAACTGGCTCGTGCGGTACATGGACGGGCAACTGGCGCGACAACCCTCCGAGGCTGAGATGCGGGACAGTATCGAGATGATGCTCGATTGGAAGCGCAACGAACGCCCGGCGGCACAAGTCTATGGCGGTCTTTGCTCGGCACCTTTCCATTTCAAGCATTTCGATGAGTTGCTGGCAGATATGGGGGCGACGAAGCGCAAGCGAACCAATCCGATCGCCGAGCATTTCAGCTATCCGAGCTACCAGGCCTACGGAGAGTTCCTCAATTCGTGCCCGCAATACCAGGTCGGTTGAGACGAAGGACAGGACGACCT
>JBCBGY010000061.1:4743-22000 GCA_038526275.1 Pseudomonadota bacterium
TCCTCAATTCGTGCCCGCAATACCAGGTCGGTTGAGACGAAGGACAGGACGACCTCGTTGGTTCTGAACCGGGTACGTCCCAATATGCGGTTTGCAAAAATCACGATGCTGGGGCGGATATCGGAGTTTCGAACAGTCCGTTGATCCTGGCCGCGAGTTGTTGACAGGATCGGGTTCTGCGGCGTAAGCGCATGCCAGCCAAAAGGAGGCGCGTGATGACCGAAGATAGCCAGATAGGGGAGACGCTCTGACGATCCGTCAGGGGTACTCTTGCGCGTCTCCGTCACCAGGGCCTTTCCCTAACATTTGCATGAAATGAAATCGCACCACGATGTGGTGCCCTTGGCCGCATGCGTGCGTCGTCCTGAACTGCGACGCCGTTTGTGCGCTTTAGAAAGGAGGGTCAATCATGACCCGTCTTGTGCAAAACATTCGCAATATCGGCATCATGGCGCATGTCGACGCGGGCAAAACCACTTTGACGGAACGCATTCTGTTCAATGCTGGCCGCATCCACAAAGTTGGCGATGTCCATACCGGCAATACCGAAATGGACAGCCGTGCCGTTGAGCAAGCCCACGGTATTACGATTTCGGCTGCGGCAACTGCGCTAAGCTGGCGAAACTGCGACATCACAATCATCGACACGCCCGGGCATGTCGACTTCACGATCGAGGTCGAGCGATCCTTGCGGATATTGGATGGTGCCGTTGCGGTGTTCTCGGCTGTGTCGGGTGTCGAGCCGCAATCGGAAACCGTCTGGCACCAGGCGGATCGCTATGGCACGCCACGGGTCGCGTTCATCAACAAAATGGACAGCCTTGGCGCGGATTTTGAAGGGTGCGTCACCCAAATCAGGGACCAGTTGGGGGCGGTGCCGTTGGTGACACAAGTTCCCATCGGTGCTGAGCAGTCCTTTACCGGTGTGATTGACGTAATCTCCATGCGGTCTTTGACCTGGGCGAATGGTGAGGCCGTTCCGCAGATCGGGGACGTCCCGTCCAGCTTCCAAGAGGTTGCCGACGCCGCTCGATTGACCTTGGTGGAGGCTGTCGTTGATCAGGATGACGATGCGCTGGCGCGCTACCTCGATGGCGTTCCTATCGAGGCGGCCATGCTGGCGGAGCTGGTTCGGCGCGCCTGCATCAGCGGGGCGGGTGTTCCGGTTCTGGCTGGGTCGGCTTATCGCAACATTGGGGTCCAGCCCTTGATGGATGCGGTCGCCGCATATTGCCCGTCGCCGTTGGATCGGCCACCGATTGTCGGGCTGCGGCCAGACGGTGTCGCTGAATCGCGCGCTGTTCGTCGCGAAGATCCGCTCTTGGCGCTTGTCGGTAAAAGCCGGATGACGCGCTTCGGCACCTTTTCGACCGTCAGGTTATATGCCGGACGGATTGAAAAGGGCATGGCGGTTCTCAACGCTTCGACCGGAGAACGCGAACGCGTTGGCCGAATTCTGAAGATGCATGCGGAAGATCACACCGATCTCCACGCGGCGGAAGCGGGGGACGTGGTCGCTGTGATGGGTCTCAAGTCGGTACGAGCGGGTGACAGTCTCAGCGATCTGAAAGCACCATTGGTGCTTGATGGCCTGGTCTGTCCCGATCCGGTGATCGAGGCCGTTGTTGAAGCGCAGGACGCGTTGGCACAGTCAAAGCTTGGTCAGGTCCTTGCGATGTTGGCCCGGGAGGATCCGTCGCTTCGCGTAGGTTCCGACCCGGAAACGGGTCAGACTCTGGTCGCCGGAATGGGCGAGTTGCACCTCCAGATTACCTTGGAGGAGATCGCAAACACCCATGGTATCACCGCAAGGCTGGGGCAACCGCGCGTGGCCTATCGGGAGGCTTTGACCCAGCGGGCCGTCGTTGACCGCACGCTGCGCAAGCAGACCGGGGGACCCGGGCAATTTGCGCGGGTCAAGCTGGTGGTCGAACCGGACGAAGAGTTTGTCTTTGTCGATGAGATCACAGGCGGTGCGGTGCCATCCGAGTTCATCCCGGCCGTCAAAGCCGGGGTGGAGGCGGCGATGAGCAATGGCTCCGGGCTAGGCTGGCCGATGTCGGGTGCGCGTGTCACGCTGGTCGATGGCGGGTTCCACCCGAACGACAGTTCGGCTGCGGCGTTCGAACGGGTGGCGCGCGAGGCGACGGTCGCGGCATTTGCCGAAGCCGGTGTCACGCTTCTGGAGCCCTGCATGCGGGTCGATGTTACCACGCCCGATGACTTTGTCGGCACGGTGATTGGGGACCTGAATGCGCGGCGCGGCATGGTGGTCAGCACCGACCAAGGCAAGGCTGGACAACATGTCGTGGCGCATGTGCCGCTGGCGAATATGTTCGGCTATGTCGGCACCTTGAGATCGCTTTCGCGCGGTCGTGCGACCTTCTCGATGGTGTTTGACCATTATGCCGAGGTTCCGAGGGCGCTTGCCGCCGAAATGCGGACGGCCAGCTAAGAAAATGGTCCAGGCGGTTCGATTGATCCGCCTGGACCCCAGGTCCATACTTGGCTCGGCTGGCAGGGCTCGAACCTGCGACATCCTGGTTAACAGCCAGGCGCTCTACCAACTGAGCTACAGCCGAACAAACTTAGGCCACGGCGACAAAAGGGAAGAAACAACCCGGGCGGTCCGCTCCACACCCTGTGGGGATGCGTTTGCCGTCTGAGCGCTCGCTAAGGCCGGGAGTTGAACCCGTGCAACCAAAAGCCCGGAAGGATGCGCGATGTAGTTCCTTCAGCATTCGCCGTGTCTGTTGAGGTCCGGGGGACAAGGGTTTCGTGAGAGGCCTTTCGGCGGTCGAGGTTCAGGATCGATGTACTCCCACGGGCATTCCCCCGGGTTTTCCTTTCATCTGTGGCACCTCGCGGCGGTGCGGTGTTGGTGTGCCCGGTGGGATTCGAACCCACGACCAACCGCTTAAAAGGCGGTTGCTCTGACCGCTGAGCTACGGGCGCGAAACGGCGACAAGGGCATGATGAAACCTGTCCTGCTCTACCAACTGAGCTACACGGTCAGATTGACCATGGCGGGAGTCGAACCCGCGACCTGGGCGTTAACAGCGCTGTAGTTCCATCGGCATTCGCCGCGTTCATTTTTCATTCGGTCGGGCGGACAAGGTTAGGGTGAGACGGGTACATGGTTCATATGTAGTCCCACCGGCATTCCGCCCGTATTATTCGGTTTGTTCCACGCGACGCGCGGCCGGGTTTTTTCGAATCCGGGCGGTTGCCCGCCCGGACCAGTGCTAAAGTTCGATCTTCTCGATCTCGCGGACCCAATGTTCGGCACCTGCGGCGCCTTCGGCAAAGGTCGCGATCTGCTCAAAGACCGCATCCGAGAACCCGCCGATATTCAGCACATCCTTGCGGGATTGCGCCTGTGTCGTCCCGTATGGCGCGATGTCGATGCAGACCAGTTTGGCCTTTGGATTCCGACGCTTGATCAGTTCCCATTGCTTCATCATCGCCGTGCCCTGACGCCCGTCCTGAGCATCTACCCAGGACTGGTTATCGGACACGAAAACCACCAGGTCCGGTGCGCGACCACGCTGGTTCAGGTATCTCAACGGGGCCGAACAATTGGTCCCACCACCCCCAAGCGCCGCCAGTTTCTCGGCATTGGTCAGGATCGTGTCGCGCGGCTCCAGACGCACGTCTCGAACGTCATAGTCGAACGGCAATATCTGGACCCCGCGGGCGGACCGCAAGAACGACGCAGCAACCAGACCAGCCACATCAACGTGACGCACAGCAGACGAGGCACCTGGTCGGTAGCCCGTCACAGGGCACGTCATCGACCCCGAAACGTCCGGGCAGATCACAACCTGACCTTTGACCTTCGGCACGTTGCCTGCCGCGATTTCCATCGCATCGTGCAAAGCATCGACGATCTCGCGCGGCATCTCTTTCGAGACATTCTGTGCGGCAACCATTAGCTGGTACGGAAAAGCCTTCGCCCGTCCGATCGCCTTTGGGTCGCGCAGCAAAGCCGCGACGTGGTCCACATTCTTGGTCACGCCAAACACGCCATGGCGCTGGAACGTGTTCAGGTTCTGCCGCACCATCTGCCAAGATCCTTTCCGCGCGATGCGCGACCAATGGGCCGAAGACAGGTCCAACTGCGTCAGCATCTGGAACGGCACGTCAGGTACCGGGCCCTTGCCGGTTTCCTTGAACCGCAGCCACGTTTGCAACTGTTCCGGCAAAGCCGAAACATCGCATGGGCGGCCCACGATCCAGGCAAAGAGCGCTTCGCGTTCTTTCGACCCGGGCTTTGGGTGTACCATCTTGATCACGTCCGCCAGTGACGGATCGTTGCCGATATTGGCGTTGATCAGCGCGCGATCCGTCGCCGTGTTGAGCCAGTTCTGCACCATCGCTTTTGGCGCAGAGCCAAGCGATTTTCGCCCCGTCTGTCCGGATCGGATCACCTGGACGAAGGTCCGCAGCATCTTGCCATTATCCACCACGCGGCCAAAGACCTTGCGGAACAGAACCGGGTCACGACGTGCCAGCACGGCCAGCAACACCGCTGGCATATCCTTCATATGTCCTTTCTGACGCGCATAGATGGCCGTTTTGGCCAATGTGCGAACGTCGACGGCCTCTGCGACGAGCAGGACATATTCCAGTTCATCCTGGGCGTTCTGATAGAACATGCCGCCGAAGGTTCCCGTAACGGCCACCTGCGCCAAGGCATGCGCATCCTCGTAAGCGTAAGCCGGTGCCGCCGCCTTGTTCAGGGCTTTCGCCAGCGGCTGCAACCGACCTTTCACGGATGCAAACACGGATTTGTTTGCCATTTCCTTCGTCCCTCTCGTTTGGTGCATTGGGTGTCGCATAGGATTCGGGGCGAGCCAAGAAAATGCGAAACACTCTTTAACACTCTGAATATATTGGATAAAAATCAATCTTGAAGAAGTTCTCTTCGCCAAATACGATAGATTTGTATCTGCTATTATCAATTTGGATATGTGTCTTGAGAAATGTCGTCCTTGGTTTGCTGGGCACCCAGAAGGACATGGGCAAAAGGCGCAAGTGGAAACCCACCCGCAGCCTGGTGCAGCATGACGGCTTTCACGTGGATCGGTTGGAATTGCTATACGATAGGAAGTTCAGCCGCCTTGCGCAGCAGGTGAAGCGCGAGGTTCAGGACCTTTCGCCAGAGACCGAGGTCATGTTGGTGAACATAGACCTCGACGATCCCTGGGACTTTCAGGAGGTCTATGGAAAGCTCTTTGACTATGCCCGCCTCTATGGCTTCGATGAGGATCGCGAGCGCTATCACGTGCACCTGACCACCGGCACCCATGTGGCCCAGATCTGCTGGTTCCTGTTGACCGAAAGCCGGCACGTGCCGGCACGTCTGGTTCAAACCGGACCGCCGCGCACCGAGGAGGGTGGGCCGACGCTCGACATGATCGATCTCGATCTGAGCCGGTACAATGCGCTGCAACAGCGGTTCGATCAGATGTCGCGCGAATATTCCGAGCAGCTCAAAGGGGGCATTCAGACCCGGAACATGGAATATAACGCGCTGATCGATCGCATCGAACTGATCGCCAGTACGTCCGATGCCCCGATCCTGCTGTTGGGGGAAACCGGGACAGGAAAATCGGAACTCGCCGAACGGATCCACAATCTGAAGCTGGACCGCCGGCGCGTAAACGGGCGCCTCGTTCATGTGAACTGCGCGACGATCAACAGTGAAAATGCCATTGCGACCCTTTTCGGCCAACGCCGCGCCTATGCCGGGCAAGCGGGGTCCGAACGCAACGGGCTCTTGCGCGAGGCTGATGGAGGGGTCCTATTCCTTGATGAGATCGATGCGCTTGGCTTGAACGAACAGTCCGTGATCCTGCATGCAATCGAAACCGGGCGGTTCTATCCGCTGGGATCGGACTACGAAGTCTCCAGTCGATTTCACGTGATCGCTGGCGCGAACCGAGACCTGCGCCAGATGACGGCGGAAGGCCTGTTCCGCCCGGATCTTTTGTCTCGTCTTGATATGTGGAGCTTCACACTGCCGCCCTTACGTGAACGCCGGGAAGATATTGAGTCGAACCTGCTTTTCGAACTTGATCGCTGCGAACGGCAGCTTGGCACGCGGGTCGGTTTCAATGCAGATGCCCGCGAGGATTATCTGAAGTTTGCCTGCGACCCGGCGACGCCGTGGAACGGCAACTTCCGGGACTTTGGCAGCTCCATCCGTCGTCTTTGCACACTGGCTCCAAGGGGTCGCATTACCCGAAACATGGTTGCCGACGAAATCGCGACATTGTCGGAAGCGTGGCAGGATATGAGCCGGGACGAAGACAAGCGTGTGATCGCCGAGGTGTTGGGAGGCAAGGCCGCCGAGATCGATCCCTTTGACGAGGTCCAATTGGCCGCTGTGGTCCGAACTTGCCGGCAATCCTCTTCACTCAGCGAGGCAGGGCGAAAGCTCTTCGCCGTGTCGCGTGCCCAAAAAACTTCTCGAAATGACTCTGACAGGCTCCGGAAGTATCTTGGTAAATTTGGTCTGGAATGGAGCGATCTTTAGCGTCTTGGCTTTAGTATGCGGCGTATTCGGGTAGTTCCCAGCCAAACGGGTAGTTCAACACGATGAGCGCCCAACCCACTAATCCTAGGACGTAAAAGATGGCGTCTCTTTGTTGAGTGGTTTTTTCACTGAACAGACTGCCAAAGGTTTGGCTGTAAAACGTTTTGAAGAACTGAGAGATCATTGCGCACTTCTGCTAGAACAGGGATTGGACGAGTTGGAACGACGCGGTCAGCCCGGTCGTGTTGGCGAAGGACGACAGGAAGGCCACAAAGGTCATCGTGACAACCCAGCCAAAGGCCTGGTTGATCCGAAATAGCGGCTTTGGCCATGTTTTGACCGGAACTGCTTTGCGAAGGGTCATATTCAGCGCCAGGGCAGCGCCATGGCCAATGCCCCAAAGCAGGTAGGGCAGGGTGACCGCGTGCCAGATGCCGACGGCTGTGAAGGCAACGAAGATCGCCAGCCAGGGCTTTCCGAATTGGCGAACGATGGGTTTGAAAAGGTAGGTGCCAATGAAAGCGCCCAGGCTCATATGCCAACGTTGCCAGAATTCCTGGATCGACGTTGCACGCAATGGCCAGTTGAAGTTTTCGGGCAATTTGATGCCGTAAAGCAAGGCGCAGCCGATCGCGATGTCGCTGTAGCCGCTGAAGTCGATATAAAGCAGCAGAAACTTGTGATAGAGCCCCAGCCAAGCCAATGTGGCTCCCGTTGCTCCGGTCAGCGCGGCCAGATCCACCCCTTCGGCCAGGGGTTTGATGACCAGAAACATTGCCACACCCCAGCCGAGACGCGCCAGGCCCATGAGCCCGGCCGCGCGGGTCAGGGTCGGGGCCGAATTTCGGTAAGGGGCTGCGCCGGTGATTGGGCCCGCCATGAAACTACCGAAGAAGAGCAGGCTCGCCAGTGCCTCTGACAGGTTCGGCATAGGGTCCTGCAGGGTTTCGCGGATCAAGATGAAGCAACGGATCGCGGAATAGCTGGCCCCGAGAAACGTGAACCCAATCAGTAGCGGCATCTCCAGCACGCTTTCGCCCAGAAGGCCCTTTGCCACGATCTCGGGCGGGACTTGTTCCAGCACGGCAAGGGGGAGAAATACCAGCCACGACGCGGCCTTGAGCCTGGGGATTGGAAGGGTCTGCCGCCGGATCAACAGCGCAAAGATGCCATATAGAAGGGCATAAAAGATCACCGATAGAAAGATCAGGGGGCTGAGCAAGTAGAGCAGGGTCACCGATACCAAAGACAGCACCGCCAAACGGGCCGGGCGGCGTTTCTCTGGCAGGGCCCAATATAGCGGCACGGTCAGCGCAAGGACCAGTAGAAGCAGGGAAAAGTCGGTAATCACGGAGAGGTTCGTTCCAGAAAGGGCCCCAAGGCCGTTGCCAGCCAAGGAGTAACCCGTTCCCGTCCCTTGGTATTGAGATGAACGTTGTCGAAGTAGTGCCCGTCCGCCAACTGCACCCGCAGATCATTGTGCAGGACGAGTAGTGGTGCGCCAAACTCTGCCTCGAAAGCCTCGGGAAGGCGTGGGTCTATCGGAACGTTGATCCCGGGCATGTAGTAGAAAACCGGTGTGAAGTTCCGGTCCTTGCCAAGCGCAACCAGGTCGTGAATGACGCTGCGCTCGAACGATCTTTCCGGAGCATCCAGAAAACCCAGCGGCGTCGGATCCTCCCATGCCGGTTCGGCCAAGGAGCCGAAGAAGGCCAGATAACCTTCGCGTCTTTCACGATGCTGCGGACGACCATGTTGTGCCTTGTCGTCGGGATCATTCCAAGCTTTGACCATGCAATCATAGTCGCGGGGATAATAGGCATTGCCTTTCGTCGGGATCAGCGCCCGGAGGATATCACCCCGCAGGACCGCAGGCACGAAGTTCTGCATCCGGTTCGCGACAAGCCGTGCCGCATCCCAGCTGCCCAGGATGATGCTGTCTGCAGAAGAATAGGCGCGCCGGATCTGGTCCCTAAAGCTGCTGGCCAGAACGTAACGCTGCTTCACCTTTCCCGAGGACAAAGCCAGATCGAACGGAGCAGAAGGACGTGGGTCAATCGCACGCTCGGCGGCATGAAGGTCAGGGCCGGTGGGCACAACGCCGAACACGACGACCTTGGGGTCGGCCCTATTTGTAACGTCTCGGATCGTGGCATAGTCCAGCGGTAACGAAACGGTTGGGTGGGCAAGGTTGACGACCGCACCCTGGGGTAAATTCAGGGCATCGGTCAGAATATCCGGCTCGACGCCGCGACGAATACGGGACGACCCGATGAAGATGATCTCAGCATCGGGTCTCGCCGCGACGTAGAGGGATCGCAGGCAATATCTGTCCTCATCCAGCCCCACGGCGCGCCCGTAGGAGCTGCCTGCGATCACGATAAAGGCGAGCGCAGCCGAAAAGGAAAGGATCAGAAAGATCCGCATGTCAGTCTTTGGTCAGGAAATCGACAAGTGTCGTGACCCTGTAATCCCCGAACGTCTCGGTGATCTCTGGAATCTTGGTGCCTTTGAGCGTTTCCAACTCGAAAAGGAAGTTCATCAGGTCCAGGGAATCGAGCACCTCATCCTTGGCCAGATCTGTTTCCATAGTGATGTCATCACCGGCGCCTGGCGTCACTGCATCCAGGGCCTTTTTGATCATGCCGAGTGCATCATCTTGTGTCATGTCGGATCTCACTTTCGCTTCAGACGTTGAATTCCAGAATGCCGGTTGCCCAAGACAGGCCCACCCCAAAGCCCGAGATCATCACCCGTTGGCCCGCGAGCGACTGTTCGTTCATCAGGTCGGACAGCAGCAGGGGGATCGTTGAGGATACGGTGTTGCCGAACTGACCGATATTCATCCGCAGTTTCTCTGACGGAATATCCGAGCGCTTGGCCAAAGTTTGGATCATGAAGGCGGATCCCTGATGCAGGGCGAACCAGTCTATGTCGCCCAGTTCAAGCCCCGCCTTTTCCAGGCTGTTGTTGAAGCTTTTGGGGATGACGCCATTCACAAAGTTAAACACGTCGCGCCCGTTCATCTTCAGTCGCAAAGCATCCCGGTCAAAGTCTGCAATACCTTCGGGGATATCAAGCGAGACCAGAGGGGCTGCCCCACCGCCTGCCTCAATCTGAATGGCGCCCGCACCTGACCCGTCGGTACCGAAATCCAGGCCCTTCAGCTTTGTGCTGCCGGAGCCGCGGCGGATCCAACAGGCTGCGGCGGCGTCACCAAATACGGCGTTGGTCGCTTTGTCATTGGACGCCATGATGCGGGAATAGGGGTCACACGTGACCAAGATGCCTTGCTCAATCCCTTGCGCCTCCAGAAAGGCTTCCATCGTGCTGAGCCCATAGACGAAACCAGAACAGCCGAGCGAAAGATCAAAACTGGCCAGCGTCGTTGGCATCCCCAGCCGATGTGCCAGCGGCGCGGCATTGTGAGGGATCCGCTGATCTGGTGTTTGGGTTACAAAGATCAGCAGGCCAATGTCACTCAGGTTACAATCGCTGCGACTGACCAGGTCTTTGACGGCCTGTTCTGCCAGATCCAGACCGGTTTCTCCAGGGCCAAGGATATGGCGCGATTGAATGCCGACCTTGTTGCGGATGAAGTCGGGATCAGCGCCTGTGACCGCCGCGATTTCTTCGGCTGTTTCCACGCGCTGGGGCAGGCCCCGCCCAATGGCTTCAATCGACATTTGGCCGTGTCTCCGACTTGAAGGCAAAAGAGATGGCTGACTTCGTGACAGGCGCGCCGTCAGGATCCGTCATTTCCACTGCGAGCAGCGATTGCCAAGCGTCCTCCCCCTGCATCAAGCGGCGATAGCTGAGCGTTAGTCTGCCAGTTGCACATGGGAAAGGATGAGTGACCGGTAAATTGGCGGCGCGCAAACCCGTGAACCAGATGTCGTGGACACTGTCGCTGATGCCTTCATGCAGTTGCTTCACGGATTGCACGAGCGCGACAAGGTAATCTTCCGGAGTGCTGAGGCCGGCTATCTCGAATGTTCCGCTCAAGACATCGCTCTGGCTTCCGGCAACCAATGCATATGTGCAGGCCGGGGGGACATCGCGGCGCGGTGCTTCCTCGGATCCTTCAACAAAGGTATAGTTCAACGGGCCATCGGATCCCCGCAATACGAGGCTGCCCAATTCCTTGTCATCCTCGCCACTCTTTTGGGGCGCCCCAGGTCGTATGAGTACCAGTTTGTCAGTGATCCGCTGAAAGGCGGCGGCAGAAACGGTGAGCGGTGCTTTTTCGGTTTTAGCGGCAAATTCCGTTGCCCGCGCAACAAGCTGTGTGCCCTGCACATATGTCCTTTTGCCGTTCAAAAAGACCTCAAGCGGGCTCAAGTCGTCATTGTCCGATGAACTCATGCGTGGCTCCTTTTCGGCACGGGGCGCTTCTGCGCTGAACGCAGCAGGCAATCGGCTCGCGCCCGGGCTTGCGCGATTCTCGCTCGTTGTCTTCGGTTTTGCGGGCTTAGATTAAAACGTGTCTGTCTGTATCCGGTTCAACCATGGGGTTTTCGCTTACTTTGGCGAAACTCAGAGAATGAACAGCATCGTCAGGGACGACAAAGAGGCGGTACTTAAATCGGAACGAGTGACTACGCCGCGATCGATATCAAGAGAAGATTGGCTTTGCAAACAGTCAGCTGAATAGTGTTTCAAACTGTCCTTAAGCTGTCGAAAACCAATAATTTCTCACCTTTTCGGGGACGATTCGGATTAAAGGGACGGCACCTTCTGGAAGTCGGCGCAGTTCTCAGCTCAAAACAGCAGAAGCTGGCGATAGTTGGCAGGAAAACCTCTCACAGCTCGTTTGTCTCGTTAACCATTCCCCTGGAGCGGAAACGGACCTAAACCTTGGGTTCGCTTTGTCTGCGACCCAATCCGAGAAGTGTGAATGATGTCCGATTTTCCGTTTACGACCCTTGCCGCCGGGCTGCCGAGGACGGTGCCGTTTGTTGGGCCCGAGACCCAGGAACGACAGTCCGGGCGTCCGTTTCGGGCAAGGCTTGGTGCCAATGAAAGCGCCTTTGGTCCATCGCCTCGGGCGATTGAAGCCATGGCGCAGGCGGCACGGGATGTTTGGAAATACGGCGACCCGGAGAATTTTGATCTGAAATCAGCCCTGACAAACCATCACGGCGTTGCCCGCGACGAAATCATGGTCGGTGAAGGGATCGATGGATTGCTCGGTTATCTGTGCCGATTGTTGGTTGAGCCCGGTGTGACCGTCATCACGTCGGACGGCGCCTATCCGACATTCAACTATCACGTGGTGGGGTTTGGGGGAAACCTTGTCAAAGTGCCGTACCGCGAAGATGCCGAAGACCCCGCCGCCCTCGCTCAAGCGGCCCAGGATACAGGCGCGCGCCTCGTTTATCTCGCAAACCCTGACAATCCGATGGGTACCTTTCACAGTGCAGAACGGGTCGCGGCTCTCGCCAACGCTTTACCGGAACGCTGCCTGTTGGTTCTCGATGAGGCCTATGTTGAGTTCCTGCCAGAGTTGCCCCTGCCGATGTTACCTCTTCTGCCGAATGTGATCCGGTTTCGGACCTTTTCCAAAGCCTACGGAATGGCTGGTGCGCGGGTGGGATATGCCATTGGCCCTGCGCCTTTGATCAGTGCGTTTGACAGCATTCGAAACCATTTTGGAATGTCTCGCGTTTCTATCGCTGGTGCGTTGGCGGCGTTGGACGATCAGGCTTGGCTCGGCGATGTCGTGTCCAAGGTCGCAAGCGCCCGCGACCGAATTGGACAAATCGCGGTGAAGAACGGGCTCGCGCCGTTACCGTCTGCGGCCAACTTTGTCGCCTTGGACTGTGGAGGCGATGGCCAGCGCGCAAAGGCGCTGCTTCAGGCTTTAATCGAACGGGGCGTGTTTGTGCGAATGCCATTCGTACCGCCGCAAGACCGCTGCATTCGGATCAGTGCCGGGACGCAGGCAGACCTTGATGTTCTGGACGAAGCATTGCCCGATGCACTAACCGTTATTTGACACCGGTCCGTCCGCGAATACCGATTGCTCCTCTGGGAGAAAGCGATTGGGCCATGAGTAGAGCCGAGTCGCGATTCCCGTGGCCACTGCTGAAAAGGATAGGGACCGGTTATCATTACCTTGAGGGCCTCCAATAGGCTCCTTACATTTTCCAGATGTCCAGAGCTGTTCGATGGGGTTTCGGAGTTGTTGTTGGCCTACCCGCTGCGGTTATTGCCTTTGGCATTCTTCGGGTTTTCGTATTTTACCCAGTGCAACATGCCTGGAACGTGCACCGCATGGATGCAAAGAATGCAGGTGTCTGGGAAGATGCCACCGCCAGCGTTGTGACCGTTGAAGCGGAGCTAGGTACCAAGAAAGGGGTCGAGACGCTTAAGACCGAAATTGTCTGTTACAAAGGGTACTATGCCAGAGCTTGGAGCCCGAAATCTGGCCCTCCAGAAACTGGATTGGCCGCGACAAGCATTGGTTTTGAGGTCTTGCAAGCTGAGCTTCCCTCAGGTGGAACTCTCGACATTAGTCTACGGTCTCTTTGCAGTCAGGTTGATCGAGTGGATTGGGAAAAGTTACCCGTCGTTCTTACAAACATCGGGATCAATATCGTAGCGCCCGATCTTTCTCTTTATTGTAGGTTCGGTTATGCGGGAGCCATCCATGAATTTGCTCTTCAAACGGACGCAGTTTGGGTAGGCTACCCATACGTTACAGCGATTGAAGAGCGCCCACTTCGAACTTTGGCGTCATTGTCTGAAATGGGCTCGTCAGATTCGCCGTTCGCATCTTCTGCATTTGCCCAGCGGTGGGAAGGGTCCATAGGAAAGGGCCACGGTCGTTGGAAATCGAGAGAGGCTTGTTGGACTGATCAATTAGGGCTTTGCCACGAAGCTTTGACGAACCAGTGCGGCAGAATCCCTAGTTCGTGGTAGAATCGAGCTTATGTTATCTGTAGTCGTATATTTTCCTGATGCTTGCAGGCAGATAAATCAATGCCGCGTGCGGGCCCTTAGCCGTCGCAGATCATTGGCCAAACGCCATGGCCTTCAACGGCCAGAACCCCCGCAATGGCAAAGCCCGCATCGTTGTCAGCGTGGACCAGCCGAACCGAGGCCACAATCTGTTCGAAGTTTGGGTCAACGAAATCGATCAGCGTCTGTCCGCTATCATAGGCTGCCTGGGCCACTGCGACCGGCGTGACATCTGGCTCTGGGGTGCTTCCCGATGCGGTGGTTGCCCAGTTCTGACCGTTAGCTGTGAAACTGGCCGAGACCAGTGCGATCCCGGGCACGGTGCCAAAGGTATAGCCAAATTGGGCCGCGGCGTCCGGAGCCTCGCAGAATATTTCGCCAGTCGCGAGAGCAGCGGACGGTACAACGGATATGGCCAAGATGGCGATCACGCAACGCACTCGCAGTCCTCCTAAATGCCATTAATCTCTGCGCAAAATCATACGCCTTTGCAACGATCAGCACAACGCAGCCAGTTACCTCCTGAGCATAAAGGCGCCGTTGGGAACCAGTCTCTTTTCAGCCGCGATCAGGATCCGGCGGACGGTGTTATTTGTCTCATCCCGTTGCATCAGGTCCTGCGCCGGTCGCGCGGGACCTTGTGGTTTCTGGGACAAGCAGTTGGGCCGCGTAAGTTTCCAGAATGCGCCACTTTGTCGGGTCCACGTGCCGGCTGCGCCAATCCGGCCTGTAGACCGGTTCGCCATCATCCAGCGGTGCAATCGAAATCGCGGCAAGCGGTCCAGGCAAGTCACCATAGAGTGTCAAACCTACCTTTGCGCAGATCGCTGATCCACCGGGCCAGCGTATTTCCCAGCAAGTTTGTTCCACCAAGGCAAATCCAAGGATCAAGAGAGGAGACGCGATTTCTCCCAGCTCAACAGACCCTCTCGGCGGCTTGTCCATCAGCCGAACCATCTCTGCCAGACCGCATCTCTGAGCGGCCATCTGACCTGCGCAGGCGCATTGTCGCGGGGTAGTCAAAAGATCCGCAACGGCTTCCGCGCCGGGCAGTCCGACCGATGCCAAGCGCCGGGCAGCCAAGCCAGCTTCTTCGGCCATGCCCCATGGACATCCCGCTGCTTTGACCGCTTTGGAACAGGTCGCAGAGATTTCTGACAAGGTGCGGATCACGCAATCATCCGGATCGGGGAAGAGCTCCAATCATCTTCAGGCAAAAGATGAAGTTCGCTCGGTAGTGGTGCGTTCTGAAACATAGTTATTCGCACCCAGCGATCGGATCGCGGATCGAAGCGGGTTGCTCCGAAAAAGGCCAACTTGCACCGGAGCATATCAATCGGAGACAGGCTGGCAGCAATGAGGTTATCTTGAATTTCGCCGTAAGGGGCCTGCCGTGCCATCTGTACACGGCGGAGCGCCCGGCGGTGCTCAGGATGCTGCTGCAGGAATGTGGCGACGGTCATGTCGCTTGGCGCATCCGCCACCTTTTTGGCCAGTGCCATCACCGATCGACCAATGTCGAGCGGTTGTTCGCGATCCGCACCTGGATCTTCGTGCCGCTCTCCCAAACGCGGTTCCAGCTTGGCCTCGGAAACGTACCAAAACCGTGCGCAGGCTTCCGGCACGCTATAATCTGGCGACAAAGCCCAACCGAACTGCGCTGTGATTGTTTCACGAACGTCCGCCACCAACATCGCGCCATCAATCCGGGCGGGGGCGCGCTCCTCCGCAGACATGTTTTCAGCCAAATCATCGACAAGCGATCCGTGTGGTTCCAGCATAAGAGCCAGAACAAGTTCTTGCCCTTCCAGAGACAAAGCTTGCTTTGACCAATTCCAAAGTGACTCCCAAGGGTAAGACCCTTCTAGTACCTGCTGCGATAGATGCGCTCTAAGTTGTGACAGGTCGTTTGCCAGTGCAGCCAGTTTCGCCTGTTGCAGCGGATGTTCTGATCGCCAGCCCGAAAGCGTTTCTGCAAAACCATCAACCGCCACGCAAAAATCGGAACGCGTTTTCAGCGTGCTGCAGGGCAAAGCCCGGATCCGGGCAAATGCAGTTTCGCGGGCTGTGATCCATGCATTCAGCAGCAATGGGTGGTTGACCAGAAACGGCGCCATGCCCAGACCGGTGGAGTTGCCAATGCCAAGGGATCGCCGCAGCTCGGGCGCCAGCGGCACCGCTGTGGGGCAGAGACTTCGGGCCAAATGTTCCACCAAATCGCAGGCAAAGGCGCGGATCAGCCAGACCGCCAGCATTTCGGCGCGGAATGGACCATCCATGAGAGGCCGACCAGAGAGCGCTTCGTGATCAGCTGCTCCGAACTTGCCAGAGCCATAAACAGCCGTGGTCCGCATCAGATAACCCACCTCCGCCAACTGCTCCGGATCTGGTTGTTGCCCGGCTGCCAGCCGTTCGACGACATGTTCCCAGAGCCGGACAGAGCGATTGGCCCGGGACAGAACCAGTTCGCGGTCGCTGACACGTCCGGCTTCCTGAAGGGGAACATTGCGGGACAAGCGCGCGAGATCCTCTTCAGACGGCTCGCCATCCATCAGGGCGAAGGTTGCGTCCCAGGCTTCGGCGATCACACGGTCTGACCGTTGCGCGTCGGGAAGGTCGTGCGCGAAGGCCACCAAACAGTAGCATTGTCCCTGCCCCCGGATACGGTAAACGGCGCGGCCTACGCCTTTCGCGTTAATGTCCCAGAGGGGCCGATCTGTTTGCCACCTTCCCTTTCGCAATCCTCGCAACAGGACGCGCATGAAGCTAAGCCGCGTTTGATGCGCGCAGCCAAGGCGCGCCAAGCGCATCACTTCGGACGGGGGACGCAGGCCGGTCACGGTGCCGGTCCGAAACTGGTTTCAAAGAAGTGGAGCCAGTTTTCGCCCATGATGCCGCGCACTTCGGCTTCAGAAAAACCAACCTGCCTTAGCCCGATGGCCAATCCAGGAAAATCGCGGTTGTCCTGAAAGAAGTCAGGTTGCGGCGGAAAGCCGGGATTGGCGGCAGAGCCCTCACCATAGTCGACCTGCTTGGTCCAACGCCCGACCCGCATCCATTCCACCACACTGTCTGGCTGGTCTTGACACAGATCAGAGCCGATGCCGAGACGATCCGCACCCATAAGCTCTGCGGTCTCAGCGACCATCCCGCAAAACGCATCTAGTGTGCAGTTCGATCCGCCCCGCAAATGGTGGGGATAAAGCGAAAAGCCCAACATCCCCCCGGTCTCTGCCAGCGCCCGCAACACGGTTTCAGACTTGTTGCGCTTCGCCGGATGCCAACCTGACGGATTCGCATGGGTAATCGCGATTGGGCGGGTGCTGTGCTCCATCGCTTCCAGGGTCGAGCGTTCTGCCGAATGGCTCATATCAACGACCAAGCCCAGGCGGTTCATCTCGGCCACCACCTCGCGCCCCATCCGCGTGAGGCCGGGATCTTCAACCTCATAGCAGCCGGTCGCAAGCAGGGACTGGTTGTTGTAGCTCAACTGCATGAACCGCAGGCCCAATGTGTGAAGAATTTCCACCAACCCGATGTCATCTTCAATCGGCGCGGGCGTTTGGGCGCCAAAAATGATGGCAGTGCGCCCATTGGCTTTGGCCGCGCGCACATCATCGGCTGTTTTGGCCGGCGTGATCAGATCTGGAAAGGCCTCGAACCGGCGGTTCCAGCCTTCGATATTGCTGACCGTCTCCCGGAACATTTCGTGATAAGCGATGGTGACATGGACGGCATCCACGCTGCCTTCCC
>JBCBGY010000062.1:0-3379 GCA_038526275.1 Pseudomonadota bacterium
CCGTATCACCTGTCTTGAACCATGGCCCTTGCAGCTTGGCCGCAGTCTCTTCGGGCGCGTTCAGATAGCCCAGCATCAGTCCAGGGTCCGACTGATGAACAGCCAAAGTGCCCGGCGCGCCCCTCGGCAGCGGTTCGCCATTATCCCCCAAAACCGCCACATGGCGCCCGGGCTGCGGCCATCCCAAACTTCCCCCCGGCGCAGGGCGGGCAGGGCTCCCGGATATGAACGTGGAACATTCCGACATGCCGAGGGCTTCGTGCACATCGCACCCGGTCGCACTGGCAAAACTCCGTCGCACGTTTTCGGGCAGTTTCTCACCTGCGGAAAGCGCGTGGCGTAGGCTTGGCACATGCATGTCATCGGCATCCCGCACCATCTGACGATAGACCCCAGGAACTGCGGCCAGGATCGTGGCCCCATACCGGCGCGCGAGAGCGGGCAAGGCCGCGGGCCGTGTGCCGTCCGGCGGGATGACGGCCGTTGCCCCGCAGGCCCATGGGTCCATCAGGCCAATACCCAACGTATAGGTCCAGTTGAACGCACCGGCATGCATGACCACGTCGTTCGAGGTCAGGTCGACCCAACCCGTCCACATCATCCGGCGCGCCCAAACGGCACGGTGAGCATGCAAAACTCCACGCGATTTGCCGGACGTGCCGGATGTAAAGATGATGTAGGCCAGTCGATCCGGCGCGCCGAGATCCGGCGAAACCGGCTCCAAGCAGGGGATCTGATCGAATGACATAGAGCGATGCCCGACCGGAACCGCCAAACCTTCAGCGGTGATCGTGAGGGCGGGCGAAAGGTCATCGGCGATGGCCGTGATTTCCGGCACCGTCAGACCCGCCGCCGTCGGAACCGGGACCAATCCCGCCCAGAGAGAGGCGAGGTAGGTCAGGGGGAATGCGACCTGATTGCCCAGACGCATCAAGATGCGCTCACCGGGGCTCAATCCCAGGTCAAGCAACCCGGCAGCGAGACCCGCCACCTGATTGCGCAAGGCCCCGTAGGTGTAACTGTCCACCTGGTCGCCGTCCCGCAGCGCCATCAGAGCCACTTTGCCAGGGTCGCCTGTGCCAAGCACGTAGGCGGCCATGTTGAATGGTTCGGGGCAGGGCGCCGGCGGCTTGCCTTGGATCACTGACAGCATGTGGTCTGCTAACCAGCCCGCAGAAACATCGCAAGTCCATCGCCTTGCGCCTGATGCCGGGGGTTTCTATCAATCGCAGGCGCGGCTCCCGCGCAATCATCCACAATCAGATTGGCCCAACCATGCCAGATTTCGCGATCCATCCCAGCCTAAAAGACAAAACGGTCTTCATTTCAGGCGGCGCCACAGGGATAGGGGCCGACATCCTGCGCGGCTTCGCCGACCAGGGCGCCCGCATTGGCTTTGTCGATTTCGACGCCGAAAATAGTGCGGCCCGGATGGAGGAGCTAAAGGCGCAAGGCATCGACGTTGCCTTTGCCCAAGCCGATCTTCGGGACATCCCGCAATTGAAGACAGCCTTTGCGACGCTGATCGAGACGCTCGGCACGCCCTATGCCTTGGTCAACAATGCCGCTCGCGACGACCGCCATGGCTGGGAAGAGATCACCGTAGATTACTATGACGAACGGATTGCCACCAATCTGCGCCACATGTTCTTCGCGATACAGGCCGTGGCCCCGGCGATGATCGCAGCCGAAAAAGGCGGCAGCATCGTCAATATGGGCTCAAACAGCTGGTGGGAATCCGTGGGGGGTATGCCGGTCTACACCACCGCCAAGGCGGGTGTGCACGGTATGACCCGGTCATTTGCCCGTGACCTTGGTCCGCACAAGATCCGGGTCAATACGGTCGTGCCCGGTTGGATCATGACGGAACGCCAGAAAGAACTTTGGGTGACGAAAGAGTCTCTGGGCCGCCACCTAGACCGACAGTGCCTCAAAGACCCAATCGCGCCGGAATATGTGGCCCGCATGGTCGTCTGGCTCTGCTCTAACGATGCAACCATGTGCACCGCGTCAAACTTCTTCGTGGATGGCGGCTCGGTCTAGGCCCGAATAGCACTTTCTTATTGGCCGAAATACTTCCGCCGGAGGCTCCCGCCCTGTGGGCCCACGCAAGGCTCAGGCATCCAGGCGCACCCAGACCGGTACGTGATCAGATGGTTTCTCGCGCCCTCTGATCTCATGGTCAATCTGCGCTTCTTCCAGCAAGTCCGCAGCGGATGGCGTGAGCAATAGATGGTCGATCCGGATCCCATCGTTCCGATCATAGGCCCCGGCCTGGTAATCCCAGAAACTGTAATGGCCAGGTCCGGCATGGCGGGCCCGAAAGGCCTCGGTCAGACCAAGGTTCAGCAGCGCACGGAACTTTTCGCGGCTTTCCCGCCGAAAAAGCGCATCCTCCCGCCAGGCATCGGGCCGGGCTGCGTCTTCGGCCTGGGGAATGATGTTATAATCTCCCGCAATAACAGCGGTGTCCTCCTGCTCCATCAGTTCTGCGCAGCGGGCAATCAGCCGATCCATCCAGGCCAGTTTATAGTCAAATTTCGGGCCGGGCGCGGGATTGCCATTGGGCAAGTATAGCCCGCAGACCCGAACGGCCTTCTGACCGACGACCGTGGCCTCAATCCAGCGGGCCTGTTCGTCGGTCTCATCCCCGGGCAGACCACGGGACACATCCTCCAAAGGCAGCTTTGACAAGATCGCCACGCCGTTAAAGCCCTTCTGGCCATGGGTTTCGACATTGTAGCCACGATCTTCGAAAAGCTCGCGTGGGAAGCCTTCATCGACCGATTTGATCTCCTGAAGCAAAGCAACATCCGGCTGCGCCTCATCCAACCAATCACACAAGGCGACATGGCGCGCCTTGATTCCGTTAATGTTGAATGTCGCAATTTTCATGTGCCGCCCCCTTTTCGAGCGTTTTGCCCGATGCGCGGAACCGGTGCAACTCACGGCCTTACGCGCCAAACTTCACGGAACCTTAGACCTTTTGATGGAGCATCCCTCAAACTGAAAATGGTGGTGATATCCATGGGACGGCTCATCATAACGCTTGCACTCATTTTCCATTCAACGGCGTCCTTGGCGCTGGAAATTGGGGTTATGGCGCCGCACGGGGCGGAAAAGGCAACTGCACAATGGCGTGCATTTATGGATTACCTTTCAGTCGAGCTCGGCCAACCTGTTAAAATGGTGCCCGTTGGAGCTGTGCAGGGAGTGGATCAATTCAATGAGTATCGGTTCGATTTCCTGCTGGGAAATCCCGTGCAGACGGCTGTTGTTGTTGATTCCATGGCGGCAATTCCGGTGGCCAGCCTGCGTCGCCCGCGCGGTGACGCGTTCGGCGGCGTCATCGTCACCAAGAAGGAAAGCGACATCAAAA